>NZ_JAIYEP010000006.1 GCF_020515525.1 Rhodococcus yananensis | reverse complement strand
TCGAGGTGCCGGCCCTGCCGTCTCCGTGTGTCTGCGGGCTCCGCCCGCCGCTGAGCGAACGTATCGCTCGCTCGATTGATTCGAGCGGATGTACCGTTCGCTCGGTCGGGGTTGGGGGCGGTGCCTCGGCGGGTAAGCTGTGTATCCGTGCTTTCCGTCGTTCCGTCCGCCGTCACCGTGCGGGCCCCGTCCAAGGTCAATCTGCACCTGTCGGTGGGTGAGGTGCGCCCGGACGGCTATCACGACCTGCACACCGTCTTCCAGGCGCTGTCGCTGCACGACGAGGTGACCGTCACGCCGGCCGACACGCTGAGCGTCGAGGTTCGCGGCGCCGACGCCGCGGCCGTGCCCACCGACTCCTCGAACCTGGCGTGGCGCGCCGCCGAGCTGATCGCCGCCCGCGCCGACCGCGCCCCCGACGTCGCGATCACCATCGACAAGGGCATTCCCGTCGCCGGGGGGATGGCCGGCGGCAGTGCCGACGCCGCAGCGACCCTCGTCGCACTCGACGCCCTGTGGGGTCTGGGTGCGAGCCGTGCCGACCTCGACGAGCTGGCCGCACAGCTCGGCAGCGACGTTCCGTTCTGCCTGCACGGCGGCACCGCGCTCGGCACCGGGCGCGGCGAGCAACTGGTGCCGGTCCTCAGCCGCGGCACGTTCCACTGGGTGCTGGCGCTCGCCAAGGACGGACTGTCGACGCCGGTGGTCTTCCGCGAACTCGACCGGCTTCGCGAGCAGGGAGATCCGCACCGGATCGGCGACACCGACGCGTTGCTGCACGCCCTCGGAAGCGGCGACGCGGGGGAAATGGCGCCGCTGCTCGGCAACGACCTCCAGGCCGCGGCGCTGTCGTTGAACCCGGTGTTGCGGCGCACTCTGCGCGCGGGGCGCGAGGCGGGAGCCCTCGCCGGGATCGTGTCCGGGTCCGGCCCGACATGCGCCTTCCTCGTCGACGACGAACACGCCGCGGTGACGGTCGGCGCGGAACTCGCGGGGGCGGGGGTGTGCCGCACCGTGCGGACGGCGTCGGGCCCGGTTCCGGGGGCACGCGTCGTCGACCACACCCGCAGCACCCACCACTGACCCACACCGCCGGATCGGCGGCCCCGCCGAGACCGGCGGACCAGCGACACAGGAAAGGCATCCGCTCCACGTGGCGAATCTGATCAACCTCGAACAGGTCTCGAAGTCCTTCGGCATCAAGCCGCTACTCGACTCGGTGTCGCTCGGCGTGAACGAAGGCGAACGCATCGGGGTGGTCGGCCTCAACGGGGGTGGCAAGACCACCATGCTCGAGGTGCTCGCCGGACTCGAGGAGCCCGACTCGGGGCGGGTGAGCCGCGTCGGCGGTCTCCGCATGGCCGTCGTGACTCAGCGCGGTACGTTGCCGGCCGGTGCATCCGTCGGTGACGTCGTACTCGGCCCGCTCGGCGTCGCGGAACACGAATGGGCGGGCGACGCCCGGATCCGTTCGGTCCTCGCCGGAATCGGCATCGACCGATTGGGGCTCGACACGATCGTCGACGGCCTGTCGGGTGGCGAACGTCGCCGGGTCGCTCTCGCGGCAGCGCTCGTGCAGGAACTGGACCTGCTGGTCCTCGACGAACCCACCAACCATCTGGACGTCGAGGGTGTGCAGTGGCTCGCTGAGCATCTGCTGTCGCGGCGCAGCGCGCTCGTCGTCGTCACCCACGACCGCTGGTTCCTCGACACCGTCGCGACCCGCACGTGGGAAGTGGTGGGCGGCAAGGTCGAAAGCTACGACGGCGGCTACAACGACTGGATCTTCGCGCGCGCCGAACGCGCCCGGCAGGCCGACGCGATGGAGGAGCGTCGCCGCAACCTGGCGCGCAAGGAACTCGCCTGGCTGCGTCGCGGCGCCCCCGCCCGCACGTCCAAACCCCGCTACCGCGTGGAGGCAGCCGAAGCGCTCATCGCGAACGTGCCGCCGCCGCGTGATTCGGTGGCGCTCGCGTCGTTCGCGAAGCGCCGCCTCGGGCGCGTGGTCGTCGAACTCGAGGACGCGACGCTGACGTCCCCGGACGGTCGCGAGCTCGTCCGCGATCTGACATGGCGGCTCGGCCCCGGCGAACGCATCGGTCTGGTGGGCGTCAACGGATCGGGCAAGACGACGCTGCTGCGCACCCTCGCCGGGGAACGGGAACCCGCTGCCGGTCGCCGCATCCAGGGGCAGACCGTCGAGATCGGTTGGCTGCGACAGGAACTCGACGATCTACCCACCGACATGCGGGTGCTCGAGGCCGTTCAGGATGTCGCCGAGCGGATCACATTGGGCGACAAGGAGATCTCTGCCGGCCAGCTCGCCGAACGGCTGGGGTTCACCCCTGCCCGGCAGCGCACCCCCGTCGGTGATCTGTCCGGTGGTGAACGCCGCCGTCTGCAGCTGACGCGGGTGCTCATGGCCGAACCGAACGTGCTGCTGCTCGACGAACCCACCAACGACCTCGACATCGACACCCTCCAGCAGCTCGAGGATCTGCTCGACGGCTGGGCGGGCACCCTCGTGGTCATCAGCCACGACCGTTACCTCGTCGAGCGCATCTGCGATTCGACGTGGGCGCTGTTCGGTGACGGCAAGCTCACCAACCTCCCGGGCGGCATCGACGAGTATCTGCGCCGGCGCGCGGCGATGGGGGACGGCGACGTGCCGTCGTCGGCGTCCACGGTGGGCAAGAGCGTGGACGCGGGTACAGCGCCGGCGGCGCCCCGACTCGACGGCGCCGCCGAACGCGCGGCCCGCAAGGAGTTGTCGCGGCTCGAGCGGGCCGTCGGCAAACTCACCGACCGCGAGGAGAAGCTGCACCACGATCTGGCGGAGGCCGCGACCGATCCCACCCGACTGCAGGAACTCGACGCGGAGCTGCGGAAGGTGGTGGCCGAGCGGGAGGCCGCCGAGGAACAGTGGATGGAACTCGCCGAGCAACTGGGCTGACCCGAACCGTTCCCGCGGCCCGAACTGCTTCCCGCGTCTGCAATTGCCGTCGCGGGAAGCAGTTCGGTCCGCGGGAATGCAGCTGCGCACGATCATGTGTCGCTCACACGGTCTCGATGTGCAACGACCCTCCGGTATCCGTGACGTGCAGCGATTTCCCGATGAGATCTGCACCCGCGGCAAGGATGCGTGCCCCGGACCGGTCGGTGTGTCCCGCGACGCGTCGGCCGTCGGGTGCGGTCGCGACGAGGAATCCGACGGACGGTTCTCCGTCACGCCCGTACTCGGCGGTGGCGGTGACGACCTCGACCTCGCCGGAGTGGTCGAGCGCGAGTTCGGGGCCGGTCGCCTCCATCGGCACGGGGACGGGATCGCCGACGTACCCGTCGACGTGGGGTTCGGCGCCGAGCGCAACGACGTGCTGGTAGGTGAGGAACCCGCCGTTGCCGTGCACCAGCGCGCGGTGTGCCCCTGCGCGCAGGCGACGGGTCGCGGAGACGATCGAGTGGAGCGTGTAGCTGTTGAGAGGCCCACCGAAGAAGGAGTGCCCGCCGGTCACGGACGGGACGGTCTCGCGGGGCAGACCGAGGTGCTCGACGAGTAGCTTCGGCACGATCGGGAAGCAGCTGTACGCGTCGACGACATCGAAGTCGGTGGCGGCGAGCCCGGTGGCGTCGAGCATCCGTCGCAGCGCATCGGCGAGTGCCGGGGAGCGGCCGAGTTCGGCGCGGGCGAGCACGTCCACCGGTTCGGTCGCGCCGGCGCCGCCCCACACGTACACGATCCGGTTCTCGGCGACCCCCAGCGACCGGGCGGTCGCGAGCGAGGTGACGACGACGGCCGCGGCCTGATCGACGAACGGCATGGCGTTGACGGTCAGCGGATAGGGATCGGTGACCATGCGGTTCCCGGGGCCGACGGTGAGGATGTCGTCGACGCTGCGCGGTGTGCGTGTCCATCCGGCGGGATCGGCGGCGGCGAGTTGCGAGAACGCGGCGTACATCGTCGCCGACCAGCGCATCGATTCGGCCCGTGACTGCCCGATCTCGTGGCTGAACCGATTCTCGAACAGCGGGTAGACGCGGGTCGGGGCGATCATCGCGGCGCGTTGCATCGCGGGACTGCCGAGATCGTCGGGATCGAACGCGGGTGGTCCACCCGGGGCGGCGATCCAGCCGAGCGTCGCCGGGTTCCGACCGGATTTCAGCAGTGCGGTCACCGAGGCCTGGCTCTCGCCGCCGACGATGAGCGCGGTGGTGCGGGCGCCGGTGGCGACGTCGCGTGCGACGCGGTCGAGAAGCGCGGCGGGCCAGTGTCCGCCCAGCGGTGTGGTCTCGGTCAGGGCGGGTGTGACACCGAGTCGGCCGGCCAGCAGTCCCGGCAGGTCGTCGTACGTCCAACTGGCCGTCCGCACCGCGTGTACGGCGTCGATTCCGGCTGTCGGGGCGTCGATTCCCGCATCGGCGAGTGCGGCGGCGGCCGCATCGTGGACGAGCTCGAGGGGTTCGCGTGGTTCGGCCGGCGCCCCCGCGGATCCCGATCGCAGGCCGGCGGCTCCGATCACGACGGGGATGCGGTGGGGTTCGGTCACGATCGTCGTTCTCCGTCCGGTCGGCTGGTGTGCGCACGAGCGTATACCGATCTGCCGGGTGCTCGGCGCCGGGGCCTGCGCGCGCTCGGAGGGACATCGCGGTTCCGTCACGACGCACGTCGCTGTGACGGAACTGCAATCAGGAGCGTCGGCGAGTCGGGGAATCGCACGGTGTGCCGTCGTGATCCGGGCTAGCCTGGCAGGGGGAGACGCGGTGACACGGGAGGTCGGCGATGGATCTGGCGGCGGTCGAGCAGATTGCTCGCGTCAAGTTCCGTTACGCGAGGGCCCTCGACACGAAGTCCTGGTCCGAGCTGGCCGACACCCTGATTCCCGAGGCCACCGCCGTGTACGGGGAGCATCTGAGCTTCGAATCCCGCGACGTGTTCGTGAACTTCCTCGAGAACACCCTCGGCGTCCACATGATCACCGAACACCACTGCAGCCATCCCGAGATCGACTTGTCCGACGACGGGCGCACCGCGACCGGTACGTGGCTGCTCGCCGACACCGTGATCGTTCCGGAGGACGGCATGGTGCTGCGCGGTTCGGCCCACTACCACGACCGGTACGTGCTCTGCGAGGACGATCGCTGGCGGATCGCCCACACCGGGTACGAGAGGAACTGGGAGACGGTCGTGTCGATGTCGGACGTGCCGTCGTTCCGGGTGAGCAGCGGCCGGTGGGCACTGCTGCAGCAGCCTCCTCGGGCGTCCTGACGAGCGAGCGCCCGGCCGGGCGCGGGAAGGAACAACCGATGACGATGCCCGACGACACGGTCTTTCCTCGCTCCGGCGCACTGCCGTACCTCACCGTCGGGCGGGGACGCGATGCGATCGACTGGTACACAACGGCGTTCGGTGCGGCGCTGATGGGGGATCCGATCTTCACCCCCGACGGCCGGCTCGGACACGCAGAACTGAGCTTCCCGTCCGGCATGGTGTACCTCGCCGAGGAGTTCCCCGAGATGGGCCTGACCGCACCCGCCGGTGGTGCGACGTCGGTGAGCCTGATGCTGCCCGTCGACGACACCGACGCGGTCCTCGAACGAGCGCGCACCGCCGGCGGCACCGTCGAACGATGGATCTCCGAGGGGCACGGACACCGCAACGCCACCCTCATCGACCCGTTCGGGCACCGGTGGATGCTCGTGGGGCCCCTCACCGGCGAGGTGACACCCCCGCCGGACTGACCTGCTCCGCGCGCGCCGGTGTCGCATTCGCCCGGTAGGCTCCCGCCCGTGAACGAGTCGCTCATCCGAACCCGCGTCGCCGACGGTGTCGGCGAGGTGCAGCTCGACCGGCCCGCCGCACTCAATGCGCTGGGCCCGTCGATGATCCGGGACATACACGCCGCGCTGGAACGGTGGCGCGACGACCCGGAGGTCACGGCGGTCCTCGTGACGAGCAACTCCGAGCGCGCGTTCTGCGCGGGCGGCGACGTCAAACCCGTCCGCGACGCGATTCTGGCCGGGCACGGCGCCGACGTCGTACGCGACTACTTCGCCGCCGAATACCGGCTCGACGAACTCGTCGCCACCTACCCGAAGCCGTATCTGTCGTTGATCGACGGTGTCACCATGGGCGGTGGCCTCGGGATCTCCGTGCACGGCGCCGTCCGCGTGGTCACCGAGAACGCCGGTTTCGCGATGCCCGAGACCGCCATCGGATTCGTCCCCGACATCGGATCGAGCCATTTCCTGCCGCGGCTGCGCGGCACCACCGCCCGCTGCGATGCGGTGGGCATGTATCTCGCCGTGACCGGGACGCGGATCGGTGCGGGTGATGCCGTGGCGGTCGGGCTCGCCACCCATTTCGTACCGAGCGCCCGTGTCGACGATCTCGCCGACCGCATCCGCACCGGTCGGTGGCAGGACGCCCTCGACGAATACGTCGGCCCGGCGCCCGAATCCGACCTCGAGCGCCGCGTACCCGACATCGAAGCGGTGTTCGGCGACGGCACCGTCCTCGACATGTTGGCTCGGCTCGACGATCCGGAGAAGGCAGGCGTCGACGCGGAATGGGCGGCACAGACCCGCGCCACCCTGCGTGCGGTGTCGCCGACGAGCGTGTGGACGACGGCCGAGTTGATGCGGCGCGGCGCCGAGAGCACCCTCGCGGAGTGCTTCGCGCGCGAACTCGACGTGGCGGTGCACATCAGCGCCGTCCCCGACTTCGTGGAGGGTGTCCGTGCCGTCCTCGTCGACAAGGACCACGCGCCGACGTGGTCACCGGCGACGATCGAGGACGTCGACCCCGCCGACGTCGCCGCGCTGTTCGGCGACTGAGACCCTGTCGCCTCGGTCGCCGAACGACGCGGGCGGGGCTCAGCGGGTGAAGCGACCCGGCGTCTGAAGATCGACGACGATCGGCTGCCCACCGAGGGTCGCGTGGATCTCGGGCTTCTCCAGGCCGCCGGCCAGGAGGTACTCGCCCAGGAGTTGCAGCAGCTCGTCCGAATCGAGGGTCGGATCGGCGTGTGTGCGGGACGCCCGCGACGTCAGCTCACCCTGCGCCAGTCGTGCCGCGATCCGCACCGACGCCACACCCATCGAGTTGCGCCGCGACGGGGCGCCCGCGCCGAGACCGTCGACGGCACCGTTCTGGGTGACCCCCGTCGCCGGGGTGCCGTTGGTGCTGGTGCTGGTCATCGAGAACGTCCCTTCGTTCGTGGCGCCGACACCCACCGTGTCGGCGAGGGTGCGGTCGAATGCGTGATCACCGACGGTCTTCGTCGTGCCGACCGTCGTTGTGGTGCTGGTCATCGGGGTACTGCTCGGCAGGGGTGTGCTCGGCAGCGGATAGATGAAGGTCCCGGCGCGTCGCCGCCCCGACGAGCGTCGCCCGCCCGACGTGTCGTCCGACGTCGCGCCGGCGGCATCTCCGGAAACGGCGTCGCCCGGGGCGGAGCCACTTCCGTCGTCGGCGGTGTCGGCGGTGCTGTCCGTCGACGCGCCCTTCGACAGCGACACCGTGTCCTTCGCCGGCGCCGTGTGTTTCGGAGACCGGGTGGACCGGCTGCCCGCCGTCGACGCGGTCTCCTGCGTCGCCTCGGTGTCCTTCGTCGACGCGGTGTCCTTCGCCGACGCGGCGTCGTCTGCCGACGCGGTGATCTTCGTCGGCGCGGTGTCCTTCGGGAGGGTGGTGTCCCCGTTCGGCGGCGCGCCGTCGGGCGTCGCCGTCGATGAATCGTCGTTCATGCGAGAAAACTCCTGAGATGACCCGAGCATGTGCTCGACGGCAGCAAGTTACCAGCAATGCCCGGTGTCGTCATCACCCCGTATGTCGGATTCGGGATCCGGGGGTGTCAGTCGGTGGCGGCGACCAACGGCTCGAGCGTCAGCTCCGGCATCTCCTTGAGGAGGTACTGCAGTCGCCACTTGTCGCTGACCAGCGCGAGCAGCACCCCATCCGACCGGGTGAACACCTCGACGCCGCGCTGACGGTTCAGTTCGTCCGCCGACGCCGCATCCGTGCGTCGCGCGAGCGCGTACCCGAGCGGTTCGACCCGCGGCTCGACGTTGTACTCGGCCTTCATCCGCGCCGACACCACCTCGAACTGCATCGGGCCGACCGCCGCCATCACCGGGGACGCGTCGCCGCGGATGTCGTTGCGCAGGATCTGCACGACCCCCTCGGAGTCGAGCTGGTCGACGGCCTTGCGGAACTGCTTGTACTTCGAGGCGCTCTCGGCCCGCAGGATCGCGAAGTGCTCCGGCGCGAACGACGGGATCGGTGGGAACTCCACCTTCGGATCCACGTACAGGGTGTGGCCGGGCGCGAGCGCCGTCGCGTTGACCAGACCCACCACGTCACCGGGGTAGGCGTCCTCGACGGTGCTCCGTTCCCGGCCGAACACCGTCAGCGCGTACTTCGTCGCGAACGGTTTCCCGGTCTGCGCGTGCGTGACGACCATGCCGCGTTCGAACACGCCCGACACGACGCGCATGAACGCGAGCCTGTCGCGGTGGGCGGTGTCCATTCCGGCCTGCACCTTGAACACGACGGCGCTGAACGGATCGTCCACCTCCCGCGGAGAACCGTCGACGTCGAGTCGTGCACGCGGCGGTGGTGCGAGCGCGACGAGAGTGTCGAGGATCTGCCGCACACCGAAGTTGAGCATCGCCGACGCGAAGATCACCGGCGACGTCTGGCCGGCGAGGAACAGTTCCTGGTCGTGGTCCTGCCCGCTCGCCGACAGCAGTTCCGATTCCTCGGCGGCCTCGGTCCACACGTCGCCTTCGCGGTCGAGTGCGCCATCGGGGGTCAGGTGCTCCTCGGGTGCGATCCGCGCGCCACCGGCGGTGCGTGTGAACTTGATGTACTCGAGTGCCTCCCCGGCGCGGTCGTCGGTGCCGCGTCGCAGCAGACCCCGGAAGTCACCGGCGATGCCGACGGGCCAGAACAGCGGGGTGGGTGTCAACCCGATCCGCTCGTCGATCTCGTCGAGAAGTTCGAGAGGGGCGCGGCCGGGACGGTCCCACTTGTTGATGACGGTGATCACCGGGATACCCCGATGCCGGCACACCTGGAACAACTTCAGGGTCTGCGGTTCGAGGCCCTTCGCGGCGTCGATGAGCATCACGGCGGCGTCGACCGCGGTGAGCACCCGGTAGGTGTCCTCGGAGAAATCGGAGTGGCCGGGGGTGTCGACGAGATTGACGACGTTGACGACACCGTCGTCGGATTCGGACGAGGTGTAGTTGAACTGCAATGCCGTGGAGCTGACCGAGATACCGCGGGCCTTCTCCATCTCCATCCAGTCCGAGACCGTCGCCTTGCGCCCGGCCTTGCCGTGCACGGCACCGGCCTCCGAGATCACCTTCGCGTGCAGCGCGAGCGCCTCGGTGAGCGTGGACTTGCCGGCGTCGGGATGGGAGATGACGGCGAACGTGCGGCGACGCCGGGCCTGGGCCCGCACGTCGGCGGCGGAACCGCTGGTGGCCGGACCGCCTGTGACGGAGTCGCCGGCGGTGGACGCGTGCGGGGTACTCAACGCGGAAAACCTCTCGAAGCTCGAACAAAGGGATGCCATCGCAGGCAACTCGTCCATGTTACTCGTCGATCGGGTGTCGATTTCCGTGAGATTCGGTCACGTTTCGCGAGCTCCGCCGTCCGGTGACCGGCCGGAGGTCCACGCTGACGACAGGTGACCGTCGCACCGCCGCGGCGGTCGCGGACCGGAGGAGGGTGTCGTGAGCAGGTTCACCGACGAGATGTACGCGACGGCACGATCGAGCACGCGCGGGCTGACCACCGGAGAACCGGGCGCGCCGCTGCGGCAGACCTGGGGGCGGATCCACGAGCAGGCCCGGTCGGTCGCGGGTGCGCTGGCCGACGCACGGATCGGTCCCGGTGACGCGGTCGGGATCCTCGCCGGCGATCCCGTCGACATCGCGCCCGTGTGCCAGGGCGTGTGGATGCGCGGCGGCAGCATCACGATGCTGCACCAGCCGACGCCCCGCACCGACCTCGCCGCGTGGGCGCGCGACACCGAGACGGTGCTGCGCATGATCGACGCGCGGATCGTCGTCCTCGGGGCACCGTTCGACGTCGCCGAACCGCTGCTGCGCGAACGCGGCATCGACGTCGTCACGGTCGCGCAGCTGCGTGCCGGGCGGCCCGTCGACCCGGTCGATCCCGCAGAATCGGACATCGTGCTGCAGCAGTTGACGTCGGGGTCCACGGGAACCCCCAAGGCCGTGCAGATCACGCACGAGAACTTCTACGTCAACGCGTACGCGATGTTCGACCGCATCAAGTTCTCCCTCGACGACGACGTCATGGTGAGTTGGCTGCCGCTGTTCCACGACATGGGGATGGTCGGTTTCCTGTCGGTCCCGATGCAGCTGGGCGGGGAGGTCGTGGCCGTGACCCCCCTCGAATTCCTGCGGTCACCGATGCTGTGGGCGGAGCTGATCACGAAGTACCGGGGAACCGTGACGGCCGCCCCGAACTTCGCCTACTCGCTGCTGGCCCGCAGACTGTCGCAGGCCCCCGACGGCGCGGTGGACCTGTCGTCGGTCGAGTGGATGTGGAACGGTGCCGAGCCCGTCGACCCCGACACGATGGACGCACTCGCCGAGGCCGGTCGCCGGTTCGGTCTGAACCCGGCTGCTCTCGCCCCGGTGTACGGGATGGCCGAAACTACGCTCGCGGTGTCGCTGCCGGACCCCGGTCGCGGGCAGGTGCTCGACGTCGTCGATCCCGACCTCCTCGAATCCGGGGGGATGGCCGTGCCCACGTCACGCCCGCACGCCCGGCGGCTGCCCACCCTCGGGCGTCTCGTCCCCGGGCTGGAGGGGCGCGTGGTGGGGCAGGACGGCCGGGTGCTGCCGCCGCGCGGCGTCGGCATCATCGAACTGCGCGGCCGGGCCGTCACCCGCGGCTACCTCACCGTGGACGGACCGGTCGCCGCGCAGGCCGCCGACGGTTGGTTCGACACCGGCGACATCGGCTACTTCACCGAGGACGGGCTCGTCGTCGTGTGCGGGCGGATCAAGGACGTCATCATCATGGGCGGTCGCAACATCTATCCGACCGACGTCGAACGTGCCGCCTGCGCGGTCGAGGGGGTGCGCCCCGGCAATGCCGTCGCGGTGCGGCTCGATGCCGGTGACCGTCGGGAATCGTTCGCGGTCGTGGTGGAGACGGGCCGCATCGACGATCCGGGGGAGGTGCGCCGCATCGAACGCGAGGTGGTGCACGCCGTCGTCGCGGAGGTCGGGGCGCGACCGCGGACCGTCGCGGTGCTGGGGCCGGGGAGTATCCCGAAGACGTCGTCCGGCAAGCTCCGCCGCGGCAGCTCCGCGGCCCTCCTCTGACCGCACCACTCGGACCCGTGCGCCTTCTTGGTAGTTCCGCCCACCAGAAAGGCGCACGGGTCGGGGTCAGTGGAGGCGGTTCTGCGCGCCCTCGAGACCGAGCCCGAGCAGCAGCTCGACGGCGTCGGCGCCCTCCTCGCAGAACACCGGCAGGTCCTTGCGTTCGGTGCTGGAGAACGGTTTGAGCACGAAGTCGGCCGGGTCCTGCCGGCCCGGCGGCCGACCGATCCCCATCCGCACCCGCAGGTAGTCCTTCGTGCCGAGCGCCGACGACGTCGACCGCAGGCCGTTGTGCCCGTTCTCTCCGCCGCCCTGCTTGAGGCGGATGGTCCCGTAGTCGAGGTCCAACTCGTCGTGCACGACGACGACGTTCGCCGGTGCGACGGAGAAGAACTTCGCCAGACCCGCGACCGGTCCACCCGACAGGTTCATGTACGTGCGGGGTTTCGCGACGATCACCTGCCGGCCGTCGAGCCGCGCCTGCACGATCTCGGCGTTGCTGCGCTTGTGCGCCGAAAACTTCCCGCTCACCCGCGCGGCCAGCACGTCCGCGACCATGAAACCGATGTTGTGGCGGGTGTTCTCGTACTTGGGGCCGGGGTTACCCAACCCGACGACGAGCACGGTGTCCTCGCTCACGTCCACTTCCCCTTCCGAACACGCGTGCGGCGCGCCATCCCGCAGGATGACGCGCCGCACGTAAGACGTCACCGCCTCGAGCAGAGCGCTCAGGCCTCGTCGGCCGCGGCCTCGTCGGCCTCGTCGGCGTTCTCGTCGAGCGCCTTCGGGGCCTCGACGATGTTGACGAGCAGCAGCTCCGGGTCGTCCTGGAGGTTCGATCCGGCGGGCAGCTCGACGCCACCGGCGAGGATCTGGGTGCCGGCCTCGGCGCCCTCGATGGACACCGTGACCTCCTCGGGGATGTTCAGGGCGTCGGCCTCGAGCTTGATGGTGGTGACCTCGTTGACGACGAGGGTGCCGGAGCCGGCGACACCGGTGAGGACGACGGGCACCTCGACGGTGACCTTCTCGCCCTTCTTCACGACGAGCAGGTCGGCGTGCTCGATGTAACGACGGATGGGGTGCACGACGACCGACTTGGTCAGCGCGAGCTGCTCGGAGCCCTCGATGTCGAGGGTGAGGACGGCGTTGGTGCCGTGGTTACGCAGGACCGCCGCGAACTCGAGGTCGGGCAGGTTCAGGTGCTGCGGGTCGGTGCCGTGGCCGTAGAGGACGGCGGGGACCTGGCCGGCGCGGCGTGCGCGGCGGGCGGCGCCCTTGCCGAACTCGGTGCGGACGGCGGCTACGAGACGGTTCTCGTCGGACATGATGCAACGGCTCCTACGCTTGTGACTTCTCGGGCGGTCGGTCTTCTCGGCGATACGCGGGACCGGACACGCGCGGCAGGTCGAGTGTTCGACACTCGGATGGAGCCGCGGTCGCGTCGATCACGGTGAGCCAGCGATACGCGGTTCACCCTCGCCGAGACAACTCGAAACACTCTACCGGATCGCCGGTGACGGCATCAACGGGGCCGTCGGTGCCGAAGTCATCCCACCGTCAGGCGACGGACCTCGGCGAGGAACCGGTCGACGTCGGCGGGCGAGACGAAATAGTGCGGCGAGGCCCGCACCACGGCGTCCAGGCCCCGATCCGTCATGTCGAGCAACGTCGAACTGCGTCCGCTGACGGTGACGGTGACCGACCGTGCGGCGAGTGCGTCGCGGACCGCCGCGGGATCGTGGCCCTCCACGGTGAACGACACGATGCCGCTGCGGTCCTCGCCGAGATCGCGGACGGTCACGCCGGGGATCCGGCCGAGACCGTCGCGCACGTGCTCGGCCCGGTACGAGACGGCCTCGGTGACCGCATCCACCCCCAGATCCAGCAGGTAGTCGACGGCGGTGCCGAGCCCGAGGCGTGCGGCGACGTCGGCCTCCCACAGCTCGAACCGGGTGGCGTCGGGCGCGAGGTCGTATCGGTCGGGTGACGTCCACGTCGCGCTGTGCTGATCGATCACCGGTGGTTCGAGGTCACCGATCAGCCGCGGCCGCACGTACAGGAATCCGGTGCCGCGGGGCCCGCGCAGCCATTTGCGACCCGTCGCGGACAGCGCGTCGACGTCCAGTTCGGGCACGCTCACGGGGATCTGTCCCACGGATTGGCAGGCGTCGAGCAGTACCAGCGCCCCGACGGCGTGCGCGGCGTCGGCGACGTCCCGGACGGGGTTGACGAGACCCCCGTTGGTGGGGGCGTGCACCACCGACACGATCTTGACCCGATCGTCGAGCATCCCGCGCAGCGCGTCGACGTCGAGGCGTCCCGATGCGTCGGACGGGACCACCTCGACGACGGCGCCGGTGGCGCGGGCGCGCTGCAGTGCGGCGACCGCGTTCGCGGCGTACTCGGATCGCGACAGCAGGATGCGGTCGCCGGGTGCGAGCGGCACGGCATGGAAGAACGACGTCCACGACCGGGTGGCGCTGTCGGACAGCGCGACGGACGTCGCGTCGACGCCCAGCAGTCGGCCGATCGACGACTTCACCGCCGCGAGGTCGTCGAGACGTTCGTTCGCCGCGACGTACCCGCCGACCTCGGCCTCGCGTCGCAGATGCCCCACCACGGTGTCGAGCACCGGGGTCGGTGGCAGCGACGATCCCGCGCTGTCGAGGAACACCCGCTCGAAGCAGGCCGGTGTGTCGCGGCGGGTCTGTTGCAGGTCGAGCACGACGACCTCCTCGCTCTCCGGTGCCGGGGTACCGCCGAATGTAGCCCGGGGCGCCGGCCCGGGAGTGTTCTTCGGGCGGTGGACACCCCGGCGCGTTAGGCTCGTCCGTGACCTGGCCCACGAACGAGGGAGGGTGGCGAGTGGCGACGGCGACCGATCGGGCGGCTGCCCGGATGCCCGGACGGCCCGATTCGGGGGTGTCCGCGGTGATCGGCGCGCGCGCCGACGCGGAGGAGTACGTCCGGCGGGCGGTGTTCCGGTACGGTCCGCCGCGGCTGATCGGTGTCGAACTCGAGTGGCTCACCGCACGCGCCGACGGCACGGCGTCGCGGCCGGAACTGTCCTCGATCGTCGAGGCGCTCGGTCCGCACACCCCGCGGGCACTGGCGGCGTCGTCGTCGCATCGCCCGTTGCCGTCGGGAAGCCTGGTGAGTCTCGAACCGGGCGGGCAGGTGGAGCTGTCGAGCGTGCCGTGCACTTCGGCGCGGCAGGTGTGCGACCGGTTGCGGGCCGACACGAACATGGTGCGGTCGCTGCTCGCGCGGCGGTCTGTGACGATGCTCGACACCGCGACCGACGAGATCCGCCCGCCGCACCGACTGTTGCGCACGCCCCGTTACACGGCGATGGAACTGCGGTTCGATCGGATCGGTCCGCTCGGGCGCCTGATGATGAACAGCACCGCGGCGGTGCAGGTGGGTGTCGACGTCGGTGCCGACGACACCGAGTTGGCGCGCCGCTGGAACGTCCTGCACGCGATCGGTCCGGCGTTGATCGCCGCGTTCGCGTGTTCCCCGGCCCTGCGCGGGGTCCCCGAGGGGGCGTGGATGTCGCAGCGGATGCGGACGTGGTTGTCGCTGGATCCGGAGCGCACCGCGGTCGTGTCGGATCCGCAGAAATACCCGGCGTGGGCGTTGGATGCGCCGCTGATGTGCGTGCGATCGGCGGGACGGGAGTGGCACGCACCGCCGGGTGCATCGTTCGCCGACTGGATCTCCGGTGCGCTCGACGCAGAGATCGGTCGTTGTCCCACCGTCGACGATCTCGACTACCACCTCACGACGCTCTTTCCGCCGGTACGGCCGTGCGGGCACCTCGAGGTGCGGTATCTGGATGCGCAGCCGGGTGAGCTGTGGCAGGTTCCGGTCGCGGCCGTCGAGGCGTTGCTCCGCAACGACGCGGTCATGGACGAGGCCGTCGCGATCGCCGAACCTGTTCGTGAAATGTGGTGGGAAGCAGCGGAACACGGTCTCGATTCGGTCGAACTGCGTGCCGCCGCGGTGGGTGTGTTGTCGCTGGCGGCGGAGACGTCGCCGGACATGCGGTTCACGGCACTGCTCGATGCCGCGGCGATGCGATGCGTGCGCGGGCAGCCGCCGGGGAAGCAGACGACGTGAACCACACGCGAGTCCGGCTGCGGCGCGAACTCGAGCGGGCTCGCGCCCGCACCCACGCGCTCACTGCGGTGCCGGAGTCGGAACTGACCGCGCAACATTCGGTGTTGATGAGTCCGCTCGTATGGGATCTCGCGCACATCGCCAACCAGGAGGAGAGTTGGCTGGTGCGGCGGGTGGCGGGCAGGGCGGCGGTTCGTGACGGCATCGACGAGATGTACGACGCGTTGCTCCATCCCCGCGCCACCCGAACGGAGTTGGCGCTGCTCGACCCCGCCGGCGCCCGCGCCTACGCGGCGGAGGTGCGCGACGCGACGTGGGAGGTGCTCGACGACTGCGACTTCGACACCGAGTTGACCCGCGACGGATTCGTGTTCGCGATGATCGCCCAGCACGAGCAGCAGCACGACGAGACGATGCTCGCGACACACCAGTTGCGTTCCGGGGAACCGATTCTGGATGCGCCCGCTGCGCCGCGCACCGTCGCGTCACCCGCCCCGGATCGGGTCGTCGTCCCGGCAGGACCGTTCACGATGGGCACCTCCGACGACCCGTGGGCACTCGACAACGAGCGGCCCGCGCATCGCGTGCACGTCGAGGCGTTCGTGATCGACGCGGCCCCGGTCACCAACGCGCGGTATCTGCGGTTCGTCGACGACGGCGGCTACGACCGGCGGGCACTGTGGACCGAGGACGGTTGGGCGCACCGTGTCGAGGCGTCCCTCGACGCGCCCCTGTTCTGGTCCCGCGGTGAGGACGGGCGGTGGGTCACCCGCCGATTCGGTCGTCGGATACCGGTGCGGCCCGACGAACCCGTCGTGCACGTGTGCTTCCACGAGGCGGAGGCGTTCGCGCGGTGGGACGGCGGTCGGCTGCCCACCGAGGCCGAATGGGAGAAGGCGGCACGGTGGGATCCGGACACCGGGGGAAGTCGTCGATTCCCCTGGGGCGACGACGATCCCGGTCCTGCTCACGCGAACCTGGGCCAGCGGCATCTCGGTCCCGCCGAGGTCGGCGCCTACCCCGGTGGGGTGTCGCCGCTGGGGGTGCACCAGCTGATCGGGGACGTGTGGGAATGGACGTCGTCGCGGTTCCTGCCGTATCCCGGATTCCGGGCCTTCCCCTACCGTGAGTACTCGGAGGTGTTCTTCGGCGACGACCACCGGGTGCTGCGCGGCGGTTCCTTCGGCACCGATCCGGTCGCGTGCCGCGGTACGTTCCGCAACTGGGATCTGCCGATCCGCCGGCAGATCTTCGCCGGGTTCCGGGTGGCGCGCGATGCGGAGGGAGCCTCGGATGTGTAGGCACCTGGCCTATCTCGGACCGCTCACGACGGTGACGTCGCTCCTGACCGAGGGACCCCGATCGATGCTGCGGCAGTCGTGGGATCCGCGTGACATGCGGGGCGGCGGCACCGTCAACGCCGACGGATTCGGCGTCGCCTGGTGGTCCGAGCGCGGTGTCCTCGGCCGCTACCGGTCGACTCGACCGATCTGGTCCGACCCGTTCGTCACCGAGGGTTTCCACACCGTCGACACGTGCGCGGCGATGGTGTCGTTGCGGTCGGCGACCGAGGGTATGCCGGTGGAGCGGTCGGCGACCGCGCCGTTCACCGACGGGCAGTGGGCGTTCTCCTTCAACGGTGTGGTGCGCGGGTGGCCCGGTTCGCTGGTGTCGCTCGCCGAGCTGCTGCCCGTGTCGGAGTTGCTGCGCCTCGACGCACCCACCGACGCGGCTGCGCTGTGGCTGCTGTTGCGGTCGCGGTTGCGGTCGGCCGAGCCGGAGGCGGCGGTGACGTCCCTCGTGCGCGACGTCGCCGCACTCGCTCCCGGATCGCGCTTGAATCTTCTGCTGTGCAACGGATCCGAGATGTGGGCGACGGCCTGGCAGCACTCGCTGTGGGCGTTGGTCGACGAAGGGGTCGCGATCGTCGCATCCGAACCCGTCGACGACGACCGCCGCTGGTCGGAGATCCCCGATCGGCACCTCGTCGCCGCCGTCCCCGGAAAACTCGTGGTCACCCCGCTGGAGGTGTCCGCCCCGTGACCGTCGACGTGTATCTGACCCCGACCGAACTCGACGCGACGTTGCGGGCCGAGGCACTCCGCGGGCTGACCGCATCACCGAAGTACCTGTCGCCGACCCTGCTGTACGACGAACGTGGCAGCGAGCTGTTCGAGCGGATCACCGAACTGCCCGAGTACTATCCGACCCGCACCGAGTTCGCGTTGCTGTGCGAGAACGCCGGGGAGATCGCCGACACGACCGCGACCGAAGTGCTCGTCGAACTCGGCTCGGGGTCGTCGGAGAAGACCCGGGTCCTCCTCGACGCCCTCGCGCCCACCCTGCGCACCTATGTGCCACAGGACGTGTCGGAAGCGGCGTTGCGCCCTGCGGTACGGCGCTTGACCGCCGAGTATCCGGAGGTGGAGGTGCACGGCGTCGTCGGCGACTTCACGGCGTCGCTGGCACATCTACCGGCCGGCGGGCATCGCACGATCGCGTTCCTCGGCGGCACCATCGGCAACTTCGCGCCCACCGAACGCGCGGAGTTCCTCACCGGGCTCGCGGCGATCCTCGAACCGGGGGAGTGGTTGCTGCTCGGCGCCGGGCTGGTCGTCGACCCCTCGGTGCTGGTGCCCGCCTACGACGACGCCGCCGGCGTGACCGCCGAGTTCGACCGCAACGTCCTGCGCGTGCTCAACGACCGATTCGGAGCCGACTTCGACCCCGATCTGTTCGTGCACCGCGCGGTGTGGGACGCCGACAACGAGTGGATCGAGATGAGGCTCGAGGCGACCCGGGCCATGACGGTGCACGTTCCCGGTCTCGGGATCGACGTCGACTTCGCGGAGGGCGAACAGATGCGCACCGAGATCTCCGCGAAGTTCCGGCTCGACCGGCTCGCCGCCGAACTCGACGCCGCCGGATTCACCGTCCGGCGCGAATGGGTCGACGCCGACGCCCGGTTCGTGGTGATCGCGGCGTGCCGTCGCCGATGACCGTGAACCGGTTCACAGTCCCCTCGCGATCACCGCTTCGGTGACCCGATCGTCGATCGAACACACCGGGTCCTCGCGGCCCACCCAGGCGTCACCGCCGAAGTACGCCGCGAAGATCCGTTCGGCGGTGCGGGTCGCGAGGGCCTGCGTCGTCAGTGTGGGATTGGGGCCACCGAGGCTGTTCGACAGCGCCGAGTTGTCGGCGACGAACAACCGCCGCACCCACCTCGCCTCCCCGGACGGATCCAGGATCGAATCCTCCTCCCGCGCACCCATCCGCATGGTGGAGTGCGCGTGCAGGATCAGCGGCGGCCAATCGCACCGGTGCACCGATTTCGCGCCCGCCGCCCGCATCAACTCCACGGCGGTGCGGGTGCAGTGCTCGCGATTGCGGCGGGTCCGGGCCGACCGTTGCCGATGCCTCATCGTGACCCGCGCGACCGGACCGTGGTCGTCCGCGGGCAGGAAACCCGGTGCCGTAACCCGGTTGTCGTCCTCCACGTCGTCGTCCGTGATGACCAACGCCATCAGGGTGCGATCGGCATCGGAGAGTGCCCCGAGCAGATCTGTGCCCACCAACCGACCCAGGCCGTCCGCGCCGGCGGTGTCGACGACGCCACCGGCGCGCCCGTGACCGTGGATCCCGGAGTCGCTGAACCCCAGCGAATACGCCTGCAGCGCAGGGGGCATCCCGACCTGTTCGATTCCGCCGTAGCCGGGGAGGTCGACGCGCGCGTTCGATCCGGCACCGCGCGTCTCGCCGGTGTACTCGTCGAACACGCCGAACACCGCGTCGAGATGATGGTCGGTGAGGCCACGCCCCACCCGGTCGTACGGGTCGGGCAGATCCGACAGCTGCCACAGTCGCGGTGATTCGATCGCCCCGGCGGCGAGCACCACCACGTCCGCGGTCACCTCCTGTTCGTCACCGTCGTCGGTGCGGAAACGCACACCCCGGGCGACGGTGCCGGCGTCGTCCGTGAGGATCCGGGTGACCACCGCACCCGTCACCAACGTCACCGCGTGGCCGTGCGGTGACCACGCGTCGGCGGTGAGCATCATCGGCACGTACGAGTTGTCGGTGGAGCGGCGCGCCTTCAGATTGCGAGGCGCACCCGCCGGGAGGCTGCAACCCTGATAACAGTGCCCGCACATCGTGCATCCCCGCGCCCGAGGGTGACGCAGCAACGCCGGATCACGGGTGCGGCCCGCCGTGCCGCCCGGCTGCAGGATCGCGTTCTGCTGCGCCCGGTGCCCCGGCCCGGTCGTGTCGAGCGACACCTGGTGCGGCAGTCCGAGGGCCGCCGCGCCACGCAGGAACACCCGTTCCTTCGTGCCCATCGGCGCGGTCTGCACCGGCAGTGTCGCCTCCACCCACTCGTAGTACGGGCGCAGCTCGTCGTAGCCGAACGGGAACAGGTGCCCGGTGTCGTACAGCGACCGGTCGGCACCGTCGTAGCCGGCGAACACCCCCGGCACGGCGCGCGGCGAGTTGCCGAAGTAGTGCAGGGTCGTTCCGCCCACACCGGTGACCTGCCACACGTACGAGTGCTGCGGAAGGTCGCGCAACCACGGTGGTCTCGACCGGTCGGCGGGTCCGGAACGCAGGAATCCGCTCACCGGATTGTTCGCGTCGTCCTCGAAATGCGTCCACTCGGTGGCGGGGTCGGCGAAACGCGGTCCCGCTTCGAGGACGAGCACGTCGAGCCCGCGGGCGGCGAGTTCCTTCGCGACGACCGGGCCGCCCCCACCTGAACCGATCACGATCACGTCCGGCACGTCAGCCCTCCACCCGGTCGACACCGCCGTAGTAGCCGAGGAATTCGTCCCAGCCGTCGCCCACACCCGCGTAGTCGGACAGCGCCCATCCCACCGGCCGGCCCGTCAGGACACGCCGGTCGCGGTCGAACGCCGACACCTCCGAATAGGCGACGAACGCGGCGAGGGTGGGAATCGCGTTGACCGCGTAGGCGATCGACCGACCCGGAAACCGCGGGTCGGTGTCCAGCAGGTCGAACACATGGGCCTTCGACGCGTGACTCAGATTCGCGAACGGCGCCGCGAACGGGCCGGTGACCGACGACGGTTCCGCGGTGACGGCGAACAGGTTCACGAGCGCCGCGACGGCATCCGCACCGGTCACGTCGAGACCGAGAGGCGTCAGGCCCATGTCGGGCACCGCCAGGTCGAACGTGCGTCGCAGGCTGTCGGTGGTGCCGGGGGTGACCCCGCCGGGGCGGTCGGTCGCCATACCCTGCTGACGCGAGTACGGATCGTCGCCGGGGACGACGAACGCCAGGATCGCGTTGATCGTGTCGGTGGTGGCGTCGGTCTGCGCGCGTGCGGCCGGCGGGGCGGTGAACAACGCCGCCACGGACGTCGCCGCGACACCCGTCACGGCGAGTCGCACCAAGAACTGTCGCCGGTTCCACACGGTCGCCACCGGATCGTTCGGATCCACCTGTCGCACTCCTCGTCGTCGGCCCCGCCCGGCGCAGCCTACGGAACTCCGACCACATACGCCCGGTATGCGCGTCCGTGTGTCGCTCCGCTCCCTCCGTGAGCGAGTGGTACACCCGATCGAACGAGTCGAGCGAGCGATACGTTCGCTCGGGGGCGGGGGTCCCCGGGGAACGCCCGCGACATGTGCGAACCCGGAATCCGCCGGGGGCTTCAGGTGCGGGTGAGCAGCAGGAACGCGAGATAGACGCAGTAGGAGATCACGAACAGCGCGCCCTCGAGCCGCGACAATCGGCGGCCGGTGAGGAAGGCCGGGATGCACACCAGCGCCACCGCCACCATGACCGGCAGGTCCACCCGGATCACGTCGTCGGGCACGGTCATGCCGCCCGGTGTCGCGAGGACGGTCACCGCGAGGATGACGACGATGTTGTAGACACTCGAGCCGAGCAGGTTGCCGATCGCGATGTCCCGTTCGTCGCGGATCGTCGCGACGACGGTGGTGACCAGTTCCGGAGCGGACGTGCCGATCGCGACGACGGTCAACCCGATCACGGTGTCGGACACCCCCAGCGACCGCGCGGCCTCCGAGGCGGCGTCGACGAGGATGTCCGCGCCCACCACGACGACGGCGATGCCACCGACGAGCATCGCGATCTCGACGAGGACGGTGCCGACCTGCCACTGGGTGCGTGCGGGGGTGTATTCGTCGCGGTACTCGGCGCGTACCGACGCGGCCTCGGCGCGGCCCGCGCGGATCACCAGCAGGGTGTACAACACGCCGCAGACGAGCAGAACCAGCGCTTCGCCTCCACCGAGGTGCCCGTCGGCGGACATCGCCCACAGCAGCAACGCGGCCACGGTCATCGCGGGCAGGTCCACGCGGAGCGTCTGGGTGCCGAACGCGATGGACCGCATCAGCGCGCTCAACCCGAACACCAACAGCAGATTGATGATGTTGGTGCCGACGATGTTGCCGAGCGCGAGCCCCGAGTTCCCGGTGGCGGCCGCGTCGATGCCGATCGCCAGTTCGGGGGCGCTCGTACCCACCGCGACGATCGTCACGCCCACCACGATCGGAGTCAGACCGAGTCGTGTCGCGAGTCGGGAACCGCCGCGGACGAGAACCTCGGCGCCGACCACCAACGCGACGAGTCCGACGGCGATTCCGAGTGCGGGGCTCATCGGAGTGAGGATAACGACCGCACCGGTGATCGGCGGCGCGATGGGCGGACTGCGCCCGCGACGACTATCGGGACGCGGCGCTCAGGCGGGCCTTCTCGAGCGCGGCGAGGGTGCGCAGGATCGTGGCCTTCTGCTTCTCGAGGTCGGAACGGCGGGCGCGTGCCGCGAGGCCGTTCTGCTCCGCGACGATCTCGAGCTGTGCGTCGATCGCCGACAGCTGATCGAGCAGTGCGAGCGCGCGGGTCTGGATCTCGTCGATGTCGACGGACGTGGTGGCCGCGGCCGCCGGTGGGGTCGCGGGCCGGGTGCGTCGCGGCGCGGCCGTCGGCGTGGTGGCGCGGGGCGCGCGGGTGTCGGGCTTCTCGGCGACGACCGCGGCGGCGCGGGGGCGCAGCGCCTTGCGGACCAGTGCGGGGTCGGGTTGCTCGTCCAGGCGGATCTCGTTGAGGGTGCGGCGGGCGTCGCGTGCCGCGAGCCGGTGTTCGTACTCCTCCTCGTCGTCGGACTGGAGGGTGCCGCCGATCGGGCGCAGACCGTAGGTGCCCACGAAGCGGCGGGCCTCCTCGATGACCGACTCGTGTTCACGGCATGTGGCACAGCGGGGTTCGTTGCGGAAGATCTCGACGGCGTCGTCGTCGCCGCACCACACGCAGGCTCCGGGGGTCCATCGTCGTGCCCTCCGGACCGTCGAGATCTCCGACTGGATTGTCGCGGTTTCCGTGGGGGGCTCGAGAGTCTGCGCGTCGATCACGAGGAGCCACCTTAAGTCAGAACGGGACGGCCGCGCCGCGGGGGGTCCCACTCGACCTGGGCGGGAGGTGCGGCGACGTGACGAAGATCATCCCCGCCGGGGAGGTGACCGACGAGTAGCACATGCGCGTCGGCAAAGTATTGCGCCACACTGCTTTTGCAGACCGGGCGGTCTGGTCGGCGGGTGGCGTCGCCGAACGGTGCTCGGGCGACAGGGCCACCGCCCCGGCGGATCGAGGGTGCGGAGCCGCAGCGACGCGAGACGTGCGGACGTGCCCCGATGGACGCCGACACCCGGTGCCGCAGTGACGAATCCGCCCGGACCGGTTCTGCACGGCAGCTCGCCCTCGGGAATGTGTTCGGCACGGACGGTACCGAACACGCCGTCCCGTTCGGTGGGGAGGCGAACGCGGGGGCTCGTGCGCACTCGTCGGACGGATACGGACGGGTGCGGTGGCCGGACGGGATCCGGCCACCGCACCCGGTGGAGTCAGACGAGTCGGTGGCTAGGCGACACCGTTGAACAGCGACGTGACGGAACCGTTCTCGAACACCTCGCGGATGGTCTGCGCGAGCAGCGGCGCGATCGACAGCACGGTGAGATTGTCGAACTGCTTCTCCGGCGGGATCGGCAGGGTGTTGGTGACGATGACCTCCTTGGCGCCGCACGCGGCGAGCCGCTCGGCGGCAGGGTCGGACAGCACGCCGTGCGTCGCGGCGATGATGACGTCGCCCGCACCGGCCTCGCGGAGGATCTTCACGGCGCCGGCGATGGTCCCGCCGGTGTCGATCATGTCGTCGATGAGGATGCAGGTGCGCCCCTCGACCTCACCGACCACCCGGTTCGACTTGACCTGATTGGGGACGAGCGGGTCGCGGGTCTTGTGGATGAACGCCAGCGGAGCACCACCGAGGGTGTCGGCCCACTTCTCGGCGACGCGCACACGACCGGAGTCGGGGGAGACGACGGCGATGTTGTCGACGCCGTACCGGCCGCGGATGTACTCGGCGAGCTGCCCCTGCGCGTGCATGTGGTCGACCGGCCCGTCGAAGAAACCCTGGATCTGGTCGGTGTGCAGGTCGACGGTGATGATGCGGTCGGCGCCGGCGGTCTTGAGCAGATCCGCGATCAGGCGGGCGGAGATGGGCTCGCGACCGCGGTGCTTCTTGTCCTGACGGGCGTACGGGTAGAACGGCAGGATCGCGGTGATCCGCTTCGCCGAGCCGCGCTTGAGCGCGTCGATCATGATGAGCTGTTCCATCACCCACTCGTTGAGCGGGAACGGGTGGCTCTGCAGCACGAAGGCGTCGGAACCGCGAACCGACTCCTCGAACCGCACGAACGTCTCGCCGTTGGCGAAGTCACGCGCCGTCTGCGGGGTGAGCGGCACACCCAGTTCCTTGGCGACCTGCTCCGCCAGCTCGGGATGGGCCCGGCCCGCGAAGAGCATCAAGTTCTTCTGGTTGTCGATCCAATTGGTCACTGGTCCTGGCCGTCCTTCTGGCGATCGTGCAGCTGTGCTTTCGATGCTGCCTCAGCAGCGGGGGTTCCAGCGCGTTTTTGCTGAACCCATCCCTCAATAGTGCGCTGTGGTGTACCCGACACCGCGAGCGCCCCCGGAGGAACATCTTCGCGCAGTACCGTCCCGGCGCCGGTGTAGGCGCCGTCCCCGACGGTCAGCGGGGCGATGAACATGGTGTCCGATCCGGTGCGGACGTGTGATCCGACGACGGTCCGATACTTCTTCACGCCGTCGTAGTTCACGAACACGCTCGACGCACCGATGTTGGAATGCTCACCGATCTCGGCGTCGCCGACGTACGTCAGATGCGGCACCTTCGAGTGCGCGCCGATCTGCGCGTTCTTGGTCTCCACGAACGTCCCGAGCTTACCGCTCGCGCCGAGGTCGGTGCCCGGTCGCAGATAGGTGAAGGGGCCGACGGTGGCGTCCGCGCCGATCACCGATTCGGATCCGTGGGTGCGCACCACCGAGGCGCCCGCCCCCACCTGCACGTCGGTGAGGGTGGTGTCGGGGCCGATCACGGCGTCCTCACCGACGACGGTCCGCCCGTGCAACTGCACACCGGGGTGCAGGGTCACATCGGGTGACAGCACGACGTCGACGTCGACGCGGGTGCTCGCCGGGTCGACGACGGTCACGCCCGCGCGCATCCAGTGTTCGAGGGTGCGCCGGTTCAGTTCGGTGGCGAGCGCCGCCAACTGCACCCGGTCGTTCGCGCCGGCGACGCGCAGCGCGTCGTCGGTGTGCACCGCGCGCACGACGTGTCCGGCGCGACGGGCGATGCCGATCACGTCGGTCAGATACAGCTCACCCTGCGCGTTCGAGGAGTCCAGTTCGGTCAGGGCGGCGCGCAGGCGCGTCGCGTCGAACGCGTACACCCCGGAATTGATCTCGGTGATCGCCTGCTCGGAGATCGTCGCGTCCTTCTCCTCGACGATCGATGCGACGTCGCCGTCGGTGGTGCGGATGATCCTGCCGTAGCCGCGCGGCTCGGCGACCGTCGTGGTCAGCACCGTCACCGCGGCGGGTTCGGGGTCGGTGTGGGTGGCCATCAGGTCGCGCAGGGTCCCCGCGTCGAGCAGCGGCACGTCGGCGGCGGTGACGATCACCGTGCCCGCGAAGTCCGCCGGCAACCGCCCCAACCCGCAGTCGACGGCGTGGCCCGTGCCGTTCTGTTCGTCCTGGACGGCGATGCCGACGGATCGGCCGAGCGACTCGGCGATGTCGGTGGCGGCCTCGGTGACCCGTTCGCGTTCGTGCCCGACCACGACGACGAGATGATCGGGTTCCAGGCCGGCGGCCGCGTGCACTGCATGCGCGAGCATCGAGCGGCCGCCGAGGGTGTGCAGAACCTTGGGTGTCTTCGATCGCATCCGCGTGCCTGCTCCGGCTGCCAGGACAATGATCGCGGTCTGCACTTGCATGTAGCTCCCTCGACGCGGCGTGCATGCACACGCCCCGACGACGTGCACATCGGTGCCGCCGACGCGTCGCGCGCCGGGCGGCTCCGGTATCGACTTCCCCCGCTCCGCCGCCAGGACTCGAACCTGAACTATCTGAACCAAAATCAGAGGTGCTGCCGATTACACCACGGCGGATTGCCGCACGTCCGGTGCGCGGGCGCCGGGCATGCGCCCATGATCCTCGCACGAGTCGGCCCGCAGGTCGAATGTGGGGCCCGCCCCACCCGGGTGTCGATAGGGTGGGATGTCGGACATGCGTCCGACAGGCGGTGTCGAGCAGACGGTCACCGGGATGGGATTCGAGAGGAAGGCGGCACGGTGTCGCGAGCGTCACGGGAACAACCGGAACGCGCGGGTGGGGCGGAACGGACGGGGGCGGGCGACCGCACGCACCGGACGCGGATGACGGGGACGCAGCGTCGCGAGCAGCTGATCGAGATCGGCCGGGCCCTGTTCGCCGAGCGCGGCTACGAGGGCACGTCGATCGAGGAGATCGCGCAGCGCGCGCAGGTGTCCAAACCCGTCGTCTACGAGCACTTCGGCGGCAAGGAGGGCCTCTACGCCGTCGTGGTGGACCGGGAGATGACCATCCTGATGTCGATGGTCACCGAGAGCCTGACCCGCAACCGGTCGCGGGTGCGGGTCGAACGCGCGGCCCTGGCGTTGCTGACGTACGTCGAGGAACGCACCGACGGCTTCCGGATCCTGGTGCGCGACTCCCCGATGCCGGCGGAGGAAGGCACCTATTCGAGCCTGCTCAACGAGGCGATGCGGCAGGTCGGGCAGTTGCTCACGGGAGATTTCTCGCGTCGCGGCCTCAACCCCGACCTGGCGCCGCTCTACGCGCAGGCACTCGTCGGCATGGTCGCGACGACCGCGACGTGGTGGTTGGACGAGCGGACCCCGTCGAAGGAGGTCGTGGCGGCGCATCTGGTCAACCTGTGTTGGAACGGCCTGACCCGGCTCGAGGCGGATCCGACGCTCGGTACGGCCTGACCTCCGGTCGGGAATCGACGTCGAATCGGGACATTTGTCCCGATCTCGGGGTAGGTTGTGCACTACCGGTGCCGATCGGCTGCCTGTTACGCTGTGTTCCGAATACTTCACTACCGTGGAGATGGGCACATCCGGACCAGCGGTCCGCTCGGGATGAGGTCTCGCCTGCGTTCGTATCCGAGACGAAAGGTCCGTCGATGCCCCGTCAGGTCCGCGCCGAGGTCACCCGCGAAGCCGTCCTGCGCGGCGCGGCGACCATCTTCATGCGACTCGGATACGCGAACGCGAGCCTGAGCGAGATCATCGACGAGGCCGGTGTGACGAAGGGCGCGCTCTACTTCCATTTCGGGTCCAAGGAAGAACTCGCCCGGGCCGTGATCGACACCGGAGTCGAGCGGTTCGGCGAGGCCGTGCAGATGCGTCTCCGGCAGCGGGGCCCCGCACTCGAGAGCGCGATCGAGACGTCGGTGCTCAACGTCGACCTGTCCGAATCCGATGCGGTCGTGCGGGCGATGTTCCGGTTGATCGTCGAGATCGGCGACTACCGCGGCGACGAGACCCGCCCGTTCGACCGGTGGATCGAGGCGATGCGCGAGTTGATGACCCGCGCCAAGGACGAGGGCGATCTCGCCGACCACGTCGACGTCGAGACGCTGTCGACGGTGCTGCTCCAGTCGTTGATCGGAGCCCGCACCGTCGCGGAGGCGCTCGGTCGTGGCGACCGGCTCACCGAGCAGATCGAGGGGATGTGGTCGGTGATGCTGCCCGCGATCGTCCCCGTCGGCAAGGCCGACTACTTCCTCCAGTTCGTGGCCCGGCGACTGCGGGTGTGACACCATCACCGCCGTGGACCACGGACCCTTCGACGCCCGCCAGGCGCCCGGTGTGCTCACCCGGCTCCTCACCGAGCACGGACCCGACGCCGCCGTCACCATCGACGTGGTTCCGCAGTTGCTCACCGTGGGACAGGTCGCGGACGTACTGGGCAGCTCACGGCAGCACGTGGCGAACCTGATCGATCGGGGGACGCTGCCCGCGGAGTTCCACGGTCTGCACCGCCGGGTCGCCCGCGCCGACGTGCTGACCGTCGCGCGGGAACAGGCCCGGGTCCGCACCGAGGTGCTCGACGCGCTCGCCGAACTGTCGCGGCGCGAAGGGTTGTACGACGAGTTCTGACGACGTGCAGCGACACGGGAGAAGGGGGCCGGGTGCCGGTTCGGGTGGTGTTGGGGGCGGAGGTGCTGGCGCGACCACGTGTCCGTGACGTTGCTCTCGCGCTCGCGGAAGACGGTCTGTACCAGCCGTTCTGGAGTGACGGCATCATCGTCGACGCCGATCGCAGGCTGCCTCCGGAGATGCCCCGCGCGGCCCGCGACTACCTGTTCGCCGAGCTCGAGCGCGCCTTCCCGGAAGCCCGGGTGACGTGGCCGGCGACGGTGCTGCGGGAGGTACCGCTCGTCGTCGACCCGGAGCAGTCGCACGTCACGTCGGTGGCGTTGCTCGCCCACGCCGACGCCGTGGTCACCGACACCGCGGCGGTCGCCGACTCCCTCGACCTCGTCGACGTCGAGCCGTGGACACCCGATGCCTTCGTCACGTTCGTGCTCGACGCCACCCCCCGACCCGCACTGCACGCGCTGCTGCGGATGGTGCGCCGCCGGTGGCTGCAGCACGACGACTCGGCGAGCCCCGACGATCCCGATCTGCTGGCACGCCTGTCCTGGTGGGCACGCCGCGCTCTCGGCCCCAGCAGCGCCGACCTCCTCGACGCCCACGCCACCCGTGCGCGTTTGTGGTAGCTCCGACTACCACAAACGCGCACGGGTGCGGGGGCGGTTTGTAGACTCGACACGGTCTTCGTCCCACACCCAGGAGCGCCCTCCCTTGTCTGCTGTGCCCGTCCCAGCCGTTCCTCCCCTGTCCGGACTGGCGCAGATCGCGCTGGCCGACGACCAGTTCCGCGCGGTCGCCGAACTCACCGGCTCGGCCGCGCAGGCACTCGTCGCGCCGCCGGCGGTCCGCCCGTTCGTCGCCGCCGCACTCGCGCAGAAGACACCGGTGCTCGTCGTCACCGCCACCGGACGGGAGGCCGACGACCTGACCTCCGCGCTCACCGAGATGCTCGGTGACGCCGTCGCGCAGTTCCCGTCGTGGGAGACCCTCCCGCACGAGCGGCTCTCGCCGAGCGCCGACACCGTCGGACGCCGCCTGCAGGTGCTGCGCCGTCTCGCCCGCCCCGACGACCGCGACCTCGGGTCCCCGCTGCAGGTCGTCGTCGCGACCGTCCGGTCGCTCGTGCAACCGATGGCGCCCGGGCTCGGCGACATCGACCCCGTCACCCTGCGGGTCGGCTCCGAGCACGATTTCGACGACCTCGTCGCACGGCTCGTCGAACTGGCCTACACCCGCGTCGACATGGTCGGCAAACGCGGCGAGTTCGCGGTGCGCGGCGGCATCCTCGACGTGTTCCCCCCGACCTCCGACCATCCCGTCCGCGTGGAGTTCTGGGGCGACGAGGTCACCGAACTGCGTCCCTTCTCCGTCGCCGACCAGCGGTCCATTCCGGAGGTCGAGTTGAGCACGCTCATCGCCCCGCCCTGCCGCGAACTGCTGCTCACCGACGACGTCAAGGCCCGCGCCGCGCAGCTCGCGCACGACAACCCGGCCGACGCCGCGCTCCTCGAGATGCTCGACAAGATGTCGTCCGGCATTCCGGTCGAGGGCATGGAAGCGTTGCTGCCGGTGCTGCAGGCCGGCGAGTTGCAGCTGCTCACCGACGTTCTGCCGCCGCGCACCCACGTGCTGATCTGCGACCCCGAGAAGGTGCGTACCCGCGCCACCGACCTGATGCGCACCGGCCAGGAATTCCTCGAAGCGTCGTGGACGGCCGCGTCCCTCGGTGGGGCCGCGCCCCTGGACACCGGCAACCTCAAGGGGGTGGACGGCAAGCCGACGGATCTCGCCGCATCCGCCTACCGGTCGCTGCGGCAGGTGCGCGAGGCCGCGGAGGCGAACGGCACCCCGTGGTGGACGCTGAGCCCCCTCGCGTCGGGTTCGGACACCGAGGTCGTCCTGGACGTGCAGCACGCGCCCGAGGTGCGGGGTTCGGAGGAACTGCTGTCGATGCTGTTCGCCGATCTGCGTGCACACGTCACCACCGGTGGGCGCGCCGTGATCGTCGTTTCCGGCACCGGCACCGGGCTGCGCGTGCTGGAGCGGCTGAAGGAGAACGAGGTCCCGGCGGGCAGGCTCGAGCCGGGTGCCGAACCGGTCCGCGGGCAGGTCGGGGTCATCCGCGGCACCCTGCACGAGGGCATGGTCCTGGCCGGCAACGGCGACAACGTGGTGCCCGGGCTGGTCCTCGTCACCGAGGCCGACCTGACCGGCAACCGGGTGACCACCGCCGAGGGACGTAAGACACCCGTCAAGCGCCGCAACCAGGTCGATCCGCTCGCGCTCACCGCCGGCGACCACGTCGTGCACGACCAGCACGGCATCGGCCGGTTCGTGGAGATGGTCGAACGCACCGTCGGCGGCGCCCGCCGCGAATACCTCGTCATCGAGTACGCACCCAGCAAACGCGGACACCCCGGCGACCGGCTGTTCGTGCCGATGGAATCGCTCGACCAGCTCTCCCGGTACGTCGGGGGTGAACTGCCCGCGATCAGCAAACTCGGCGGATCCGACTGGGCGAACACGAAACGCAAGGCCCGCAAGGCGGTTCGCGAGATCGCCGGCGAGCTGGTCCGGCTGTACGCGGCGCGGCAGGCCTCCCCGGGGCACGCGTTCGCCCCCGACACACCGTGGCAGAAGGAGATGGAGGACGCCTTCCCCTTCACCGAGACGCAGGACCAGCTCACCGTCATCTCCGAGGTCAAGTCCGACATGGAGAAGTCCGTGCCGATGGACCGCGTCGTCATCGGTGACGTCGGGTACGGCAAGACGGAGATCGCGGTGCGCGCCGCGTTCAAGGCGGTGCAGGACGGCAAGCAGGTGGCGGTGCTCGTCCCGACGACCCTGCTCGCGCAGCAGCATCTGCAGACCTTCACCGAGCGCATGGCGGCGTTCCCGGTCACCGTCCGGGGGCTGAGCCGCTTCACCGATCCCGCGGAGTCGAAGGAGATCCTCGCGGGTATGGCGGACGGGGAGGTCGACATCGTCGTCGGCACCCACCGGCTGCTGCAGACCGGTGTGCGCTGGAAGGATCTCGGTCTCGTGATCGTCGACGAGGAACAGCGGTTCGGCGTGGAGCACAAGGAACACATCAAGGCGCTGCGCACCCATGTCGACGTGCTCACCATGTCGGCGACTCCGATCCCGCGCACCCTCGAGATGAGCATGGCCGGGATCCGTGAGATGTCGACGATTCTCACCCCGCCGGAGGAGCGGCATCCGATCCTCACGTACGTCGGGGCGTATTCCGACAAGCAGGTGGCCGCCGCGATCCGCCGCGAACTGTTGCGCGACGGTCAGGTGTTCTACGTCCACAATCGGGTCAGCTCGATCGAGAAGGCCGCCAAGAAGATCCGCGATCTCGTCCCCGAGGCCCGCGTGGTGGTGGCGCACGGCCAGATGAACGAGGACCAGCTCGAGAAGACCGTGCAGGGATTCTGGGAACGCGAGTTCGACGTCCTGGTGTGTACGACGATCGTCGAGACCGGACTGGACATCTCCAACGCCAACACCCTCATCGTCGAGCGCGCCGACGCGCTGGGGTTGTCGCAGCTGCACCAGCTGCGCGGTCGTGTCGGCCGGTCACGGGAACGCGGCTACGCCTACTTCCTGTACCCCCCGGAGAAGCCGCTCACCGAGACGGCCTACGACCGGCTCGCGACCATCTCGCAGAACTCCGATCTCGGCGCCGGCATGGCGGTCGCGATGAAGGACCTCGAGATCCGCGGCGCCGGTAACGTTCTCGGTGCCGAGCAGTCGGGGCACGTCGCGGGTGTCGGCTTCGACCTCTACGTGCGACTCGTCGGCGAGGCCGTCGAAGCGTTCCGCGCCGCCGCCGACGGCACCCCCGTCTCGACGGAGGAAGCACCCAAGGAGGTGCGCATCGACCTGCCGGTGGACGCGCACATCCCCGCCGACTACGTGACCTCCGACCGGTTGCGTCTCGAGGCGTATCGCAAGTTGGCCGCGGCCGGCGACGACGCCGCGATCACCGCGGTGATCGACGAGCTCGTCGACCGGTACGGGCCGCTGCCCGAGGAGGTGGGGCGCCTCGTGTCCGTCGCGAAACTGCGTCTGCTGTGCCGCGAGTACGGGCTCGAGGAGGTCGCGGTCGTCGGCACCCAGATCAAGATCTCGCCGATGGAATTCCCCGATTCCAAACAGATGCGGCTCAAGCGGCTCTACCCGGCCGCGCAGTACCGGGCGACCAGCGGCATCGTGCAGCTGCCGATCCCGCGCACCGGCGGTGTCGGTTCCGACCGGGTCCGCGACGTCGACCTGTTGCAGTACATCGTCGACTTCCTGCTCGCGATGGACGGCAGACCGCAGGGATCGGTGGACGTGCGGACGCCCGCCGGCGCGGGGGTGTGACGGTGGGGGACGGCCCGGGGGATGCGCTCCGCGAGGCCGCCGGCGTCATGGACCGCCTGTGGTCGTTCGGTGGCTGGGAGGTCACACAGACCCACGAGAGCCTGCGACGCTACCTCGTGGAGGAGACCTACGAGGTGCTCGACGCCATCGACGCCGGCGATCCCGACGACCTCCGCGAGGAACTCGGCGACCTGCTTCTGCAGGTGCTGTTCCACTCGCGTATCGCCGAGGCCGCGGGAGCGTTCACCGTCGACGATGTCGCCGACACGTTGATCGCGAAGCTGTCTGCGCGCAGCCCCCACCTCACGAACGGTCACACCGGTCCGGTGGACGTCGTCGCACAGGAGGCGGCGTGGGAGTCGGCGAAAGCCGTCGAGAAGGCCCGCCCGTCGTGTCTCGACGGGATCGCGATGGCGCAACCGTCGCTGGCGTTGGCGGACAAGATCATTGCGCGGGCGACGAGAGCGGGGCTGCCCCGGGACCTGATCCCCGACGAACTGACCACCGTGCGGGTCACCGGTGCGGGCGATGCGGAGGCGACGTTGCGGGCGGCCGCTCTGCGGTTCGCGGCCGTGATCCGAGCCACCGAACGCTCCGCGCATGCGGACGGAGTTCCGTACGGGCAACTCCACGCACGGCAGTGGCGACGTCACTGGGCCGGCTGAGCGACCACCTCGGCGTCGCACCCACCTCGGCGCCGCACCCGCCGCGGCGCCGCGCGGGCACGCAACGCGGGTGCGACGGGGCGTCCGTGCAGCAGGCCGGTGACGGAACCGGACTCGAGCGCCCGACGATAGACGAGCAGCGCGCCGCGCACCGCGTCGACGGTTTCGTCGAGGTCGGTGTCGGTGTGGGCCGCGGACACCACGAACGACTGGCCCAGCACGCCGCGCACCAGCAGTTCCTGCAGGAACAGGGTGCGAAACTCCTGCGATGGTGCACCGTCGGGCCCGCGCGTGACGAAGATCAGACATGACGGCCGTCCGGCGACCTGGAGGAACTCTCCGACGCCGAGTTCCTCGGCGGCGCCGGTGACGGCGGCGGCGAGAGCGGACCCGACGGATTCCATACGCCCGATCGGATCCTCGGTCGCGTAGGCGTGGGCGACCGCGCGGAACGCGGCCAGCCCGCACGATTCGGGCCCGTGCGTCGTGGACAGCAGGAACACCCGGTCACGGTCGGTACGCAGGCCGCCGAGTTCCATGAGCTCGCGCCGTCCGGCGAGAGCCGCGATCGGGAACCCGTTGCCCATCGCCTTGCCCCAGCACGACAGATCCGGGGTGACACCGTAGAGGCCCTGCGCGCCGTGGTGGGACCACCGGAAGCCGGTGATCATCTCGTCGAACACCAGGAGCGCTCGGTGCCGGTCGCACAGTGCGCGCACTCCTTCCAGGAAGCCCGGAGCCGGCTCGTGCAGTGCGGTGGCGGCTTCGAGGATCACGCACGCGGCCGCGCACCCGGTCAGTGCCGCATCGAGGTCGACGAGGTCGTTGTACCGGAATCGATGGGTTCTCTCGGCCACCGCATCGGGAACACCGGAGTTCATCGGGGTGGTGCCGATGAACCAGTCGTCGACGGAGAAGAACGGCTGATCGCACACGACGACGTCCTCGCGGCCGGTCACCGCGCGCGCCAGTCGGATCGCCGCGGTGGTGGCATCGGATCCGTTCTTGGCGAACTTCACCATGTCGGCGCCCGGCACCAGATCGAGGAAGTCCTCGGCAGCGGCGACCTCCAGAACGGTGGGGCGACTGAAGTTGACTCCCTCGGCGATGGCCCGGGTGACGGCGTCCACCACCGGCGGATAGCCGTGACCGAGCGTGACCGAGCGCAGCCCGATTCCGTATTCGACGTACCGATTGCCGTCGACATCCCACACGTTGGCCCCGGCACCGCGTTCCAGGATCGGCGTCATGAATTCCGGATACTGGTCCGGGCCGCGCGCGTAGGTGTGGGCGCCGCCGGGGACGAGATCGTGGAGGCGGTCCTGGAGTGCGGCCGAGCGGGTGAACACGCGGCCGGGCGATGCGAGGTGCGTCATGGTGACGGCTCCATGAGGGGCGGAACCCGGTGAGGGGGAGTGATGGTGGGCGCTGGGCCCGGTGGCGATCGTTCTCCAGTGTGGCCGCGAATCGGTATGGACGCAACGACAGTCGCGGAGTAGCGTTGATTTCGGGCCTGCCACACCCGTGCGTTCCGACACGACCGGATCCGGCGTCGGATCGCTCCCGCGCAATGCTGTTGCGGCATCCTTCGACGACAGGTGTGTCATGGCCGATCCCACTCCGGAAGAGTCGATGTGTCCGCGTCGGCGGGGCGTTCGCGGTGCACCGGGGGCCGACATCCGGATCCTGGCGGACAACGGAGAGTACTGGCTCACCAACAAGGGGGACCAGGCCATCATCCGGGTCACCGTCCGGCGCCTGCGCGAACGGTTGCCGCACGCGCGTATCGGTGTGCTGACGAATGCGCCGATACTCCTTCGGTCGTACGAACCGGATGCGGAACCGGTGTGTTATCGCCGGGGTGGCGACTGGGCCGATGCGCGCGTCGCCGATGCGTGGGTCGCCGATGCGTGGGTCGGACGGGTGGCCGCCCGGGTCGCGGGGCCCCGCGTCGTCGGGACGACGGGGTGGTTGTGGTCGGGCACGGTGGATCCGCTTCGTTCCGCGGTGCGCTCGGCCCGGAACGGGCTGCGGGCCCGCCGCTCGGCCACCGTCGGCGGAGGCGGTGGTGAGGGTCGAACAGAATGGTACGACGGGTATTTCGATACCCCACGAACCCGCTCGGGTGGGGGGCTGCTGCCGAACGCGGTCGATGACGCGACGATGGTCATCGCGATGGGCGGCGGATACCTCACGGATGTGGACGAGTACCAGGCGCACCGCACGTTGTCGCTGCTGGAGCGGGCGCTCGAGCGCGGCGTACCGACGGCGATGCTGGGGCAGGGAATCGGCCCGATGGACGACCCCACGCTGCGTGCCCACGCCGCGAGAGTCCTGCCGCGCGTGGACCACATCGCGCTGCGTGAGGGTCGTCGGGGGCCGGCGCTGCTGCGGTCGCTCGGTGTCCCCGACGGCCGCGTGGTGGTCACGGGGGACGATGCGGTGGAACTCGGATACCGCGCGCGCACCGAGGGACTCGGCCGGCACCTCGGCGTGTGCCTGCGCATCGCGGGGTACTCTCCGGTGACCGGCAGCGCGCGTGCCGAGGTGGGTCGGGTGGTGCGGTCGGTGGCGGACCGTGCCGGTGCGGGACTCGTTCCGCTGCCGGTGTCGGAGTATCGCAGCGAGGATCGCAGGGCGACGATGCCGCTGCTCGCCGGGTATCGCGCGGAGGGAACACCCCTCGGCAGATTCTCCGGGCCGGAGCGACTCGCTGCGGAGGTGTCGCGCTGCCGGGTACTGGTCACCGGCGCGTACCACGTGGCGGTCTTCGCTCTGTCCCAGGGGATTCCCGTCGTGGGGCTCACATCGTCGCGGTACTACGACGACAAGTTCGGCGGGTTGGGAGCGATGTTCGGGGCGGGCTTCGCGCTCGTCCACCTCGACGACCGGGGGCTACGCGAGGCGCTCGACCGCGCGGTCACGGAACTCTGGGACGCCGCCGACCGAGTGCGGGATCCGCTGAGGGACCGCGCGCGTGCGCAGATCGCGGCGTCGAATGCATCGTTCGATGTCGTCGCGGCGTTGGCATCGGGGTCGCGGGACGAGGCGAGTCGGTCGAATCAGGTGGCGAAGCGGCGCGAATGAGGATCGTCGGTGTGTGCGGCCCGATCGGCGCGCCACATCGATGCGGTGACGGCCCACAGGTCGTGGTCGCGCCGACGACCTCCCACATCGAGATAGTCTGCCATCGTCCCCTCGTATTCGAATCCGACGTACTCGGCGAGGTGTCGGGCAGGCGCGTTGTCGATGCAGATCGCGGCGGAGAGTCGCTCGAGGCAGAGTTCACCGAAGACGAAGTCGAGGAACAGATCACCGATTCCACCCGCGATTCCCCGCCGGGTGTACTCGGAGGACATCCACAATCCGACGTCTGCGGTGCGTGCGTGTCGGTCGATGCGCTCGAGGTCGACCTGCCCGGCGAATCGCCCGTCGATCGACATGGCCAGGTGCAGGGCGACGCCGGCGCGTTCCTCACGGCGCATCCGCAGGTAGAGGTCGATCCAGGCGTTACCGGAATGCCTTTGCTCCCAAGGGAGTTCCGAGCTCACCCAGAACGGTTCGAGAAACTCCCGGTCGTGGATGCGCAACCGGGACCATTCGGGGCCGTCGGCGAGTTGTGGCGAGCGCAGGAGTACGTCGTGCCTACGTCGAGAACTGGTCGTTCGCGATGGATCTGTCGATCCTGCGCAGGACCGTCGGTGCGGTGCTGCGCAGCGACGGCGCCTACTGACGGCGGAACAGGCCGAGCCGAGGCGATCGTCCACCCCGATCGAAGGAGACGGGAACATGCTGTTGGTCACCGGTGGTGCGGGCTACATCGGCACGCACGTCGTACGTGCGCTGGGCGGTGCGGGGCACGACGTCGTGGTCGTCGACGACCTGTCCGACGGGCACCCGGAACTGTTGCCCGACGGGATACCCGTCGAGGTCGGAACGGTCCTCGACACCGATTTCATGATGGACGTGCTCGACATGTACCGCGTCGACTGCGTCGTGCATCTCGCCGGGCGGAAGGCCGTCGACGAGTCGATCACCCGCCCCTCCTTCTACTACCGGCAGAACGTACTCGGCATGCAGAGTGTCCTCGCCGCGATGGTGCGACTGGACGTGCGCCGGATCGTGTTCTCGTCCAGCGCCGCCGTGTACGGTGCCGTCGCCGACGACACCGCCGCCGAGGACGCGCCGACCGCACCTCGCTCCCCGTACGGCCGCACCAAACTGATCTGCGAATGGTTGCTCCGCGACATCGCCGCGGTGGAGGGCATCAGCTGGTCGGCGCTGCGCTACTTCAACGTCGCGGGTGCCGGCGGTCGGGACCTCGCCGACCACGGCGTACACAACCTCGTTCCCCGCGTGTTCCAGGCGATCGATCTCGGCGAGGAACCGACCGTGTTCGGTGACACCTACGACACGCCCGACGGCACGTGCATCCGCGACTACATCCACGTGTCCGATCTCGCCGCCGCCCACGCGACGGTCGTCGACGCGGTGGCGGCCGTGCCGATGTCCGCGATCTACAACGTCGGCTGCGGTCGCGGTGCCAGCGTGCTCGACGTGATGAGGGCGGCCCGGGAGGCGAGCGGCGTGCCCTTCCAGTGGCGGATCGCCGAACCTCGACCCGGTGATCCGGCCCGGGTCGTCGCCGACACCCACCTGATCCGCGACGAACTCGGTTGGACGGCCGTCCACGACCTCGGCGACATCGTCGGCAGCGCATGGGAGGCGTGGTCGGCGGCGAGGGGTGGGACCGGCGCGGAACTCTCGGTGGGGGCCCGCTGACCCCTCGGACCCCCACCCTCCCGGCCGGTGCGGGCGATCATCGCGATCGCCCGCACAGGCGCGTCGACCTGCTGATATCCGGGACGTGTGGAAGATGGAGACGTGCACCCCGCTCCACGACGCCGTCGCTCGACCTGGCCGCTGCTCCTCTTCAGTGCGTTCGTCGTGGTGGTGATCGTCGCGATCGGAACGAACCTGCAGTCGCCGCAGCGACCCCGCGTGGAGATCCCCGACGGCGTACCACCGGCCGCGGGCGCACCCGTCCCGGCGATCGACTTCGACGGACCGGGCCGCACCGCGGTGCTTCTGCGGGACTGGGCCCGACCGCAGGCCGACACACTGGGAATCCCGGTGATCGCACTCGAGGCGTACGGGCACGCCGCGGCGATCCTGACCGCATCGGATCCCGACTGCGGACTCGCCTGGACCACGCTGGCCGGTATCGGCAGCGTCGAGAGCAACCACGGCAGGCACGGGGGAGCGGAGCTCGACGAGGCGGGCACCGCCACACCGGAGATCCGCGGGGTGCCCCTCGACGGCGGACCCGGCCTCGCGGAGATCCGCGACACCGACGGCGGCGAACTCGACGGCGACACCGTCCTGGACCGCGCGATGGGGCCGCTGCAGTTCATCCCCGAGACGTGGCGGCGCTGGGGTGTCGACGCGAACGGCGACGGACGCGCCGACCCCGACAACATCGACGACGCAGCCCTGTCCGCGGGACGTTACCTGTGCGACCGCGGTGGCGACCTGACGACCGCGGAGGGCTGGACCCGGGCGGTCCTCGCCTACAACATGTCGAACGACTACGTCGCGCTGGTCCGCGACCGCGCCGCCGCGTACGGGGTGGGTGTCCGCCCGTGACACCTGCGCCGTGACGTCCGCGCCGTGACACAGTGGGGCGCGCCCGTGCCTCCTCGCCTGGTCGGGACGTTAGGCTGTCCCCAGCGTGCACAACCCGCAGCGCGGCCGTCCATCGAAGGAGAATCAGCCAGTGGCCATCATTGAGCAGGTAGGAGCCCGCGAAATCCTCGACTCCCGGGGCAACCCCACCGTCGAGGTCGAGGTGCTGCTCGAAGACGGAAGTTTCGCCCGCGCTGCGGTGCCGTCGGGTGCTTCCACCGGTGAGCACGAGGCCGTCGAGCTGCGCGACGGCGGCGACCGCTACCTGGGTAAGGGCGTCGAGAACGCCGTCGAGGCCGTCCTCGGCGAGATCGCCCCCGCCATCATCGGCCTCGACGCCACCGAGCAGCGCACCGTCGACCAGACCCTGCTCGACACCGACGGCACCCCCGACAAGGGTCGTCTCGGCGCGAACGCCCTGCTCGGCGTGTCCCTCGCCGTCGCGAAGGCCGGCGCCGAATCGTCCGGCCTCGAGCTGTTCCGCTACGTCGGCGGCCCCAACGCCCACGTTCTTCCCGTGCCGATGATGAACATCCTCAACGGCGGCGCGCACGCCGACACCGGCGTCGACGTCCAGGAGTTCATGGTCGCGCCGATCGGTGCCCCCACCTTCAAGGAAGCCCTCCGGTGGGGCGCCGAGGTGTACCACTCGCTCAAGTCCGTGCTCAAGAGCCGCGGCCTGGCGACCGGTCTCGGCGACGAGGGTGGGTTCGCTCCCGACGTCGCCGGTACCCGTGAGGCGCTCGACCTGATCGGTGAGGCCGTCGCGAAGGCCGGGCTGAAGCTCGGCAGCGACGTCGCGCTCGCGCTCGACGTGGCCGCCACCGAGTTCTACACCGACGGCACCGGCTACAAGTTCGAGGGCAAGGTTCGCACCGCCGACGAACTCGCCGCCTTCTACGAGGAGATCCTCGCCGCGTACCCGCTGGTGTCGGTCGAGGACCCGCTCAGCGAGGACGACTGGGAGGGTTGGGTCGCGTTGACCGAGCGTGTCGGCAACAAGCTGCAGCTCGTCGGCGACGACCTGTTCGTCACCAACCCCGAGCGTCTCGAGGACGGCATCGTCAAGGGCGCCGCCAACGCGCTGCTCGTGAAGGTCAACCAGATCGGCACCCTCACCGAGACCCTCGACGCCGTCGACCTCGCGCACCGCAACGGCTACAAGACGATGATGAGCCACCGGTCCGGTGAGACCGAGGACACCACGATCGCCGATCTCGCCGTGGCCGTCGGATCGGGTCAGATCAAGACGGGTGCCCCGGCCCGCAGCGAGCGTGTCGCGAAGTACAACCAGCTGCTGCGCATCGAGGAGTCGCTCGGCGACGCCGCCCGCTACGCCGGCGAACTCGCCTTCCCGCGGTTCGCCGCCGAGGGCTGATCCGGGCAGATGAACCAGCGCGGCAGATCCCGACCCGGGGCCAGGCGGAACCGCACCGACGGTGCGGCGACGACGCGGCGCCCGGGACGGGCCCGCCCGTCGGGATCTGCCGCACCTGCCGATTCCGCCGGCGAGAACGCGGGTGCCCGGCCCGCCGGCCGCGACGATCCCGTCCACTCGTCGCCGCCCCGAGGCCGTGCCGGCGGCGCCGGTCGTGCCCGGCCGGCCCGGGTGGGCGCGCCGAACACGCCCCGGCGCGACCGGTCCGAACACACCATCCTCGGTCTGTCGACGGGCCGCGCCGTGGTCCTCGCCCTCGTCGTGTGCGGACTCGCACTGACGCTGGCGATGCCGCTGCGCACCTACGTGAGTCAACGGTCCGAAGCCGAACAACTCGCGCAGGAACGCGAACGACTCGAACTCGAGATCGCCGCACTCGAAGACCAGAAGGCACACATCGACGACCCGGCGTGGGTGGCGGCGCAGGCGCGCAGCCGCCTGCAGTTCGTGATGCCCGGCGACATCGCGTACCGAGTTCAGCTCCCCGGCGACAGCGTGCCCGTCGACGATCCGCAGGAACCGCAACGCCGCACCACGGGTGCGTGGTACAGCGACCTGTGGTTGTCGGTGACCGAGCCGCCGCCGGAACCCGAGACCGACCCGGTGCCGCAGCAGATGCCTGTGGCACCCCCAGAAGCAGGAGACATCCCCGGGTGACCGATCCCGTCACGCAGGAAGACCTCGACGCCGTCGCCGCCCAACTCGGGCGCGCGCCGCGCGGGGTGCTCGCCATCGCCTACCGCTGCCCCGACGGGGCGCCCGGCGTCGTCAAGACCGCGCCGAAGCTCCCCGACGGCACCCCGTTCCCCACCCTCTACTATCTGACGGATCCGCGGCTCACCGCCGAGGCCAGCCGCCAGGAATCCGCCGGGGTGATGCGGGAGATGACCGAGCGGCTCGGCACCGACCCCGAACTGGCCGCCGGGTACCTGAGCGCACACCGGTCGTACCTCGCCGAACGCGACGCCATCGAATCACTCGGCACCGACTTCACCGGCGGCGGCATGCCCGAACGCGTCAAGTGCCTGCACGTGCTCATCGCGCATTCCCTCGCGAAGGGCCCGGGCGTGAACCCGCTCGGCGACGAATCGGTGGCGCTCGCCGCCGACGCCGGACTGCGCGGCACCGCGATTCCCGCGGACTGGCCGACCTACACCGAACTGCGCGGGGAGTCGCAGTGAGCGCGGTGCGGGTCGCCGGCATCGACTGCGGCACCAACTCGATCCGTCTCCTGATCGCCGACGTCGACGCGTCCGGTGCGCTCGTCGACGTCACCCGGCTCATGCGGGTGGTGCGGCTCGGGCAGGGGGTCGACGCCACCGGCCGGCTCGCACCCGAAGCCATCGAACGTACCCGGGCGGCGTTGAGCGACTACGCCGACCTGATCCGGGAGACCGGTGCGACCGCCGTGCGGATGGTCGCGACGTCCGCGACCCGCGACGCGAGCAATCGCGAGGACTTCTTCGCGATGACCCGCGAGGTCCTCGGCGCGGTGATCCCCGGTGCCGAGGCCGAGGTCATCACCGGCGACGAGGAGGCCCGCCTGTCGTTCACCGGTGCCGTCGGCGAACTCGACCCCGCCCGGGGTCCGTTCGTCGTCGTCGATCTCGGCGGTGGATCCACGGAGGTGGTCCTCGGCGACGCGAACGACGTGCGCGCCGCGTACTCCACCGACATCGGTTGCGTGCGGTTGACGGAACGTTGCCTGCACGACGATCCGCCCACCGCCGACCAGGTCTCTGCGGCACGAGCTTTCGCGTCGGAGAAGGTCGCCGAAGCGCTCGCACAGGTGCCGGTGGAGCAGGCGAGGACGTGGGTGGGTGTCGCGGGCACCATGACCACCCTCGCCGCCCTCGCGCACGACCTGGACGTGTACGACCCGGAGCGGATCCACCTGTCGTCGGTGCCGCTCGACCGGCTGCGGCAGGTGTGCGACGGCCTGGTCGCCGCGACCCGCACCGAACGCGCCGCGCTCGGGCCGATGCACGAAGGCCGTGTCGACGTCATCGGTGGTGGATCGATCGTGACGACGGTCCTGGCCGACGAACTCGCCGCACGCGCGGGCATCACCGAACTCGTCGTGAGTGAACACGACATCCTCGACGGAATCGCCCTGTCGGTCACGCAACAGGGGTGATTCCGGAGGCCCCCATAGCCCAATTGGCAGAGGCAGCGGACTTAAAATCCGCGCAGTGTCGGTTCGAGTCCGACTGGGGGCACCATCGACGGCGGGCTCCTTCCCGCGGCCGCAACTGTTTCCCGCGGGTGTGATTACCGCCGCGGGAAGCAGTTCGAGCCGCGGGAAGGAGCGTGGGTCGTCCACGACCAACCGCGGCGGAATCGGGTACACGAACGTCGTCGGTGCGGTTAGCTGGGGCGGACAGCGCGTCGGAGCTCCGCGCGCCGTCACGAACCGGCGTCGACGGGACGGGAGAGGGCTGTGGACCTCTGGCAGTACGTCCGGGGGCGCGAGGAGACGCTGCTGTTCCTGACGTACCAGCACGCCTCGCTCGCGTTCCAAACCGTGCTGGTCGGCAGCATCGTCGCCCTGGCCGTCGCGGTGGCCGTCTACCGCCTGCCTGTCGTGTCGTCGCTCACCCTGACCGGCAGCAGGGTCGCGCTGACCATCCCGTCCCTCGCGCTGCTCGCCCTGCTGATCGTGCCGTTCGGCCTCGGCGTCACCCCGTCGTTCCTGATGCTCGCGTTCTTCGCGGCGATGCCGGTGATCGGGAACGCCGTCGTCGGCCTGCGGTCGGTGTCGCCCGCGGTCGTCGAAGCGGCGCGCGGAATCGGACTCGCGCGATGGCGGATCCTCGCGTTCGTCGAACTCCCCATCGCGTGGCCGGTGATCCTGTCCGGGATCCGTGTGTCGACGCAGATGATCGTCGGTGTCGCCGCGATCGTCGCCTACGTTCTCGGTCCCGGACTCGGCTCGCTCATCTTCAACGGTCTGTCGCGGCTCGGCGGTACCAATTCTGTCGAAATGGCCTTGACCGGCACGATTCTCATCGTCGCGGTGGCGTTGGTGTTCGATGCCCTGCTGGTTCTGCTGGGGCGCCTGACGATCTCGAAGGGTTTGCGATGACGCGTGATCACACCCGCGCCGAGCCCGGCGCGACGGAGCGACGCATCACCGGTGCGTCCATCAGGCTCGACGGCGTGGCCAAACGCTATCGTGGACAGGAGAAACCGGCCGTAGAGCGACTCGATCTGGACATCGAGGCCGGTGAGATCGTGGCGTTCGTGGGACCCTCCGGCTGCGGGAAGACCACGACCCTGAAGATGATCAACCGGCTCATCGAGCCCACCGAAGGTCGAATTCTCATCGGCGACCGCGATGTCACCGACGAGAACCCCGACAGGCTCAGGCAATCCATCGGATACGTCATCCAGTCGGGTGGGCTTTTCCCGCACTGGACGGTGGCCAAGAACGTCGGGGCGATACCCCGAGTACTGGGATGGGACCGAGCGAGGATCACCGAACGCACCGAGCACCTCCTCGATCTCGTGGGCCTCGACCCGGACACCTACGCGAATCGGTTGCCCAAGGACATGTCCGGCGGGCAGCAGCAACGTGTCGGTGTGGCGCGTGCCCTCGCTGCCGACCCGCCCGTGCTGCTGATGGACGAACCGTTCGGCGCGGTCGACCCGATCACCCGGGTTCGACTGCAGGACAGTCTCCTCGGTATTCAGCAGGAACTGGGCAAGACGATCGTCGTGGTCACCCACGACTTCGAGGAGGCGACGAAACTCGGCGACCGGGTGTTGATCCTGTCCGAAGGCGGCCACATCGAGCAGTACGCACCGCCCGCGGAGATCCTCGCGAACCCGGCGAGCCCGTTCGTCGCGGAATTCATCGGTTCGGGCGCCACGCTCGCGCAGTTGACGTTGACGCGGGTGCGGGACGTCGAGCACGAACCGGTCGTCACGGCCTCGGTGGGGGAGGACGCCCACGCGGTCCTCGAACGCGCCCGCGCGCGGGGTCACGACCGGATCGTGGCGGTCGACGCGCGCGGCCGGCCGCGCGCCTGGCCCACCCTCGCCGAGGTGGCGACGAAACCGCAGATCTCCGACTACATCGACGGGCGGCTACCGGTGGTCGGTGAGGCGTCCACGCTCAACGATGCGCTCGACACGATGCTCGCGGCGAGTCAGGGCGGTGTCCTCGTCACCGACGGGCGCGGACGTGTGCGCGGTTCGTTGCGGATCGACACGGTCATGGCGGTGATCCGCTCCTACACGGCGGAGGTACGGGCGGAAGACGACGAACCATCGTACGTCTCGCACACCGAAGGTTCCGCGGACGACGGTCGGAGGTCGAGTTGAAGCGCGCAGGACGACTTCCCGTGGACGTGTGGTTCGAGCCGCTGATCATCGTCGTGGTCGGTGTCGGCTATGCGATCTGGTATCTGACGACCTCGTTCACCGAGACCGAGCAGGCGGCGTTGGGCTGGGACAATCTCAGCGCCACCATCGTCGACCACATCGTGTTGACGGTGGTCGCGGCCGCGATCGTGGTGGCGATCGCGGTGCCGCTCGGAATCCTGCTCACCCGCGATTCGCTGAGCCGGCTCAACCCCGTCGTGGTGAACATCGCGAATGTCGGCCAGGCCGCGCCCGCGGTGGGCCTGCTGGTGCTGTTCACGATGTGGCTCGGCACCGGGTTCCGGACGGCCGTGGTGGGGCTCGTGGTGTATGCGATGCTGCCGATCCTGCAGAACACCATCGTCGGGTTGCGTCAGGTGGATCGGCGGGTCGTCGAAGCCGCGCGAGGGATCGGATTCTCGGGCATGCGGACGCTGTTGCGTGTCGAGTTGCCGCTCGCCGTGCCCATCATCCTCAACGGCGTCCGGATCGCACTGGTCATCCTCGTCGGGACGGCGACGCTGAGCACGTTCATCGGTGCGCCGAGCCTGGGGACGTTGATCACCACCGGCGTCACGTTGTTCCTGCCGGCACTGCTGATCTCGGGCGCGATTCTCGTGGCGCTGCTTGCGTTGATCATCGACTGGTCGGGCCGGCTCGTCGAGTTGGTCGCGACCCCGCGGGGACTGACGTGATCCGGCTGCGCGCGTTCCTCGCGGTGCTGGTCGTGCTCGCGGTCGTCGGGTGCGGTCTGGTCAGTTCGTCGGGGTCGTTCCGGCACGCGACACTCCCCGACGGAGACGCACCGCTGGACGGCGCCGCACTCACCGTCACATCCAAGAGTTTCACCGAAGGGGTGCTGCTCGGCAAGATCACGGCGACCTATCTCGCGGCGGCGGGCGCCGACGTCACCGACATGACCGGGGCGCCGGGCGCCGCCCCGTCGCGACAGGCGATGGTCAACGGCGACGCCGACGTCATCTGGGAGTACACGGGGACGGCCTGGGTGACGTATCACGGTATGACCGAGACGATCGCCGATCCCACCGAGTTGTGGGAGCGGGTCCGCGACATCGAGAGGCAGGAGTACGACCTGATCTGGTTACCGCCGGCGAATTTCGACAACACGTATGCCTTCGCGGCGTCCGCGCGGACCGCGGAACGTCTGGGGGTGCGCAGTCTCGACGACGTCGCCGCTCTCCCGGTGGCGGACAGGACGTTCTGCGTCGACGACGAATTCTTCAGCCGTCCCGATGGTTTCGTTCCCATGCTGGAGACGTACGGAATCCCGTACAACACACCGGACGGTGTACCCGCCGGGAACGTGACGAGGATGGACGCGGGTGTGGTGTACACGTCGACGGCGGCGAGTTCGCCGTGCAACTTCGGCATGGTCTACACCACCGACGGGCGGATCAGGAACCTGGACCTGCGGGTGCTCGACGACGACCGGGACTTCTTCCTGCCGTACAGCGGAACGGCGGTGGTGCGCGGGGAGGTGCTCGCCGCCCACCCCGCGATCGCCGACCTGCTGGGCGCGTTGTCGGAACGGCTCACCGACGACGTGATGCGTGAACTGAACGGGCGGGTCGACATCGACGGGGAGGAACCGTCCGACGTCGCCTACGACTGGTTGCGGAACGAAGGGCTCGTGGAGTAGATCAGCCGCGACGTGCCGTCAGCCACTGCTCGAACGGCATGGTGCCGTAGCGGTTGTCCGGTGTCAGGTTCCGGCCCTCGCGCAGGAACCGACCCACCGACCCGGGAACCGGGAGTTCGACCACGAGCGCCCGCGACCCCGTCACCCGCTTCCAGATCTGTGCGAGTTCCCGCATCGGCACGATGTCGGGGCCTCCGACCTCGATCCGGTCGCCGGGTGCCGGATCGAGCGCGGCGTCGGCCAACGCGCGCCCGACGTCCGCCGGCGCGATCGGCTGGAACCGTGCCCCGCGCGCGACCGGCAGCATCCCGACACGCGCGGTCGCCGTGAAGAGCGAATCGATCAGGTTGTGGAACTGCGTGGAGCGGACGATCACGGTGCCGGGGCCGAACGACGCGTGGATCCGTTCCTGTTCGGTGAGCGCCGCATAGTAGGAGAACTGCACGTGGTCCACCCCGACGATCGACAGCAGCACCGTGCGCCGCACCCCGGCGTCGCGGGCGGCGGTGCCGAGGGCGCGCGCACCGTCGGTGAAGATGCGCCGCGTGGACTTCGTGCGGCCGTCGACGGCGCTGACGACGACATCGACGCCCACCAGAGCCTCGGCCAGCCCGGTTCCGGTCGTCAGGTCGCCGGGGGTGTGCACCGCGCCGTCGGGTGGTCGGACGGGGGCGTGTCGGCTCAACACGCGCACGGTGTGTCCCCGGGACACGAGTTCGCCGACGGTGGCGGATCCGGCGGTGCCGGTGCCTCCCACGACCAGAACGGTGCTCACGGGTCCACTCCCATCGGTCGACGACCGGGGCTCGGTCAGGCGCGGGACGAGAACAGCGAGGTGTAGTCGAGCGGCTCGGTGGATGCGGGCTGCGACACCTGTTCGGGCTCGGGGGTCTTCGGGTCGGTCGGTTGCAGGAACAACGGGCCGTAACTGGCGGGTGACTGGCTCATGGGGTCCTCTCGGATACAGCTGTGGCATGGAAGTGAAGGGGTCCGGCGAGGCGCGGTGGCGTGCGCGACGTGATGCGCGGCTCGGCGCAGACGCGACTCGGGGAAAGCATCGACGCTCGCGTCGAAATCGAAGATCAGGTACGCGGGCCAGCCGATACGAACGACCCTACACCGCTCCCGGTCCGGATGCGGGGGCGCGGTCCCGCGCGCCCGGACACACTGCCGGGGAGCAGCTTGATGCGGTCCGTGAGTGCGATCAGGTGTGGGCGGAGCACCGATAGAACCTGTGGGACACTGGCACCGGAAGCGCGAACTGGATTGGTTTGTGCGTGAAGAACATCAAACACCCCAGCTCAGGGGCGCTTTCTTGATTTCGACACGCCGTTACCTGCCCCGAACGTCGGTGGATTGAGGCTCAGTCCGACGTGTGCCGCGGCGTCGCCAACCGACCCGGGCGTACACCCGGCTGCTCGAGGTGATGGATCGTGTGGTGGGAGCTGGTGCGCGAGCTCGGCCGACGCGGGCACGGCAGCGTCCTCCTCGCCCACCACCGGTAGACGGGGGACATCGCAGCCGGGTCGGGTGCGGGCACCGGACGACGGTGAGCGCCCGTGACTGTCGGGGCGTTCACCGTGTCGGTGCAGGTCACTTGTCCTTGAAGCTGTCCTTGACGTCGTCCACGGCATCGGACAACTTGTCGCCCGCCTGTTTGAGACCACCGGATACCTGATCGCCCTTGCCTTCGGCTTCCAGGTCGCGGTCGTCGGTGGCCTTCCCTGCCTTCTCCTTGAACTTGCCGGCGGCTTCTTCCGCCTTGTGCTTGGCCTTGTCGATGAAGTCGGCCATCGATCCTCCTCGGGTCCAGGACACGAGCTTCGTACCCTCGGCGGATACCCCCGTGCGTCGTCCCCGAAACACGGTTCGACCACGGCGTCCCCCGGGAACTCAGAGCCAATCGCGCTGCTTGAACAGCAGGTACAGCCCGCTCGACGAACCCACGATGATCGCGGTCCCCGCCACCACACCCCAGAACTGGCCGAACCCCGGGTAGGGCACGTTCATGCCGTACCAGCCGGTGATCGCCGTCGGCACCGCCACGATGGCCGCCCAGCCGGAAAGCTTCTTCATGACCGTGTTCAACCGGGCGTCCTGCAGCGACAGGTTCGTCTCGAACAGGGTCGTCACCATGTCGCGCAGTGATTCCGTCCACTCCGTCGCGCGGATGACGTGGTCGTACAGATCCGTGTACCAGCTGTCCAGTTCGGGGTGCGTGTCCTGCTCGGTGCGGTGTCTCATCACCACCGTGACCACCTCGCGCATCGGCAACACGACGCGGCGCAGCAGAACGAGTTCCTTCCGGATGCGGAAGATGTGGTGCTGGATGGTGCGGGTCGCCGCGGTGTCGTCGAACAATCCGTCCTCGAGTGTCTCGATGGCGTCGTCGAGAGCCTGGACGGTGTCGAACTGGCCGTCGACGACGACGTCGAGCAGCCCGTGCAGCAACGCGCCCGTCCCGAAACGCAACAGGTCGGGGTGTTCGTCCCACCGGTCCACCACGTCGGCGATCTCGAAGGGGCCGCCGCGGCGTACCGTCACCATTCCGCGCGGCAACATGAAGGCCGACACCCGGGTGGTCCGTAGGCGCGACACCACGTCGACGCGGTCGTCCACGACGCCGTCCTCGAGGTGCGTCGCGTACACGGTGACGAACGTGTGCGTGGGATAGCGCGTCGCCTTCGTGCGTTCGCCGCGGGCGAGCGCGTCCTCGACGGCGTGCGGATCCAGTTGCAGTTCCGCCGCGAGATCGTGCATCTGCTCGTGGGCCGGATCGTCCAGATCAACCCACACCAGCGCGTGTTCGTCGGCGAGATGGTCGGACACCTCGGTGAGCGGGAAGTCCTCGGCGGTGAGGACACCGTCACGCCACAGTCGGGTCCGGACCGCACCTCTGTGTGTCGACGTCACGGATGCAGTGTGCCCCACTCACAGCCGGGTACTGGTCTCTCCCGACTCGGTGAGTCGCAGCATCTCGTTCAGGAACGTCGCGTCGACGACCGGCCAGTCCGCCGGCCACCGCCCACCGTCGAGGCGGGCGCGCAGCCGCTCCAGGACCGCGACGACACGGCTGCCACCGTCGACGAGGTAACGCAGCATGCCGCGTGATCCGCACACCGCGACGATCGACGCGGCGAGCCGGTCGGCCTCGTCCTCCGCCCCCGCACTCTCGAGGCAGGCCACCAGCAGACGGGCCGCCTGTAGATGCGCCCGCGGCCGCCCGTTCGCGGTGCGACGGTGCCACAGGCGGGCCCACTCCACGGCGCGGGTGACGGCCTCGGGATCGCCGCTGCGATAGAGCAGGCGGATGGAGGTGGCGTCGTCGGTCTGCGCCGTGAACTCCGCGACCCCGTCCGGATCGGGTACGTCGGAGTCGGGCATCGTCCGCGGCGCGGCGACGTCCACCGGCAGGCCCATGCGGACGCGTTCGTTCCGGATCCGTGCGCGCAGTCGCGGCAGCCCGTGCGCGGCGGCGGCCCGCATCCCGTCGTCGAGCAGCGCGGTCGCTGCGTCGCGGTCGCCGCACACCATTTTCAGTCGCGCGGCCGTCGCGAAGCGGGCGAACATGAAATCCGGTGTTCCCCCTTCGATGCCGAGTTCGGAACTCTCGTCGAGGAGCGCTTCGGCCTCGCTGATGCGGCCCTGCTCGTAGAGCAGGTCACCGAGCATCGCGGCGGCGAGACGGCCACCGTGCGAATGGATGCCGCCGCTGCGCCGCGCCGCCCGCAACGCCGCGCGGAAGTGTCCTTCCGCCGCCACCACGTCGAGCAACTCGGTTTCGGCGATCCCGGCGAGGCACCGGCCGTAGATCCCCGCGAACGGTCCCCGCGTGGCCCGCTGGTACGGCTCGGCCCATTCCTGACGACGGAGTGCACCGTCGAAATCGAACCGGAAGAGATCGGCGTACGTCGCGAAGACCGCGGCGGCGGCGACGACCCACGGAGCGAACCGGTCGGGGTCGTCGAGGCACGGGGCGACGAGCGCGTCGATACCGGAGAGGTGATCGTCGTTCATGAGGATAGCGGCCTCCGCGACATCCGTTTCGATGGCGAGCACGTCGTCGCCGGTGGCCGCGGCCGCGCGGGCGGCGGCGAGCGCTGCCCGCGCCCTGCCGGCCCGCTGCAGGGCACCGTTCGCCCAGCACAATGCCAGCTGGATCCGGGCGTCCCGGGACACCGCGCGGGACGGCAGCTTGTCGACGAGCGTGAGCAGCGTCGTCATCCGCCCGTGTTCCATCAGGTAGGTGCCGTCCGTGGCGACCAGATCGACCGCATGGTCCTCGTCGCCCGCTTCCAGAGCGTGATCGACGGCCTCGCTGAGCATGTGGTGGCGCTCGAACCAGCGGGAGGCGACGCGATGCAGTTCCGGAATCCGTTCGGGATGGTCGCGTTCGAGCCGCCGCCGCAGGAAATCGAGGAACAGGTGGTGGTAACGGAACCAGATGCGCTCGTCGTCGATGTGGCGCAGGAACAGGTCGCGTTGTTCGATCTCCTCGAGCAGCGCCTGCCCCCGTGGATCACCGGTGAGCGCCGAGGCGAGGCTGCCGCTCACGGATTCGGTGACGGACGTGGCCAGCAGGAACTCGTAGACCTCCGGTTCGAGTGTGGACAGCACGTTGTCGGCGAGGAACTCGCCGATCGCGTGGTGACGGCCCGTGATCGACTCGATCAACTCGGTGGGATCGTCGCTGTCGCGCAGGGACAACGACGCCAACTGCAGCGCGGCCGCCCACCCCTCCGTCGATCTGTTGAGGTCGCGGACGTCCTCCCGGTCGAGATGCAGCCCGCTGATGTCGCGCAGGAACGAATCGGATTCGTCGGTGTCGAAACGTAGCTCGGCCGAGTCGATCTCGACGAGTTCGTCGCGCACCCGCATCCGGCTCAGCGGCAGACCGGTCCGGCTCCGGCTCGTCACCATGATCTGCAGGTGATGGCAGCCGCGCTCGAGGAGGAAGTCGAGTGCCGCCACGGTCGCGGTGGAGGTGACGCGGTGCCAGTCGTCGATGACCAGCGTGGTGGGGGTGTCGGCGCGATGCAGGTCGTCGATCAGGGTGCTCAGCACGTACCGCTCCGCGTCGTCGCCGTGGTTCTCCAGTATCTGCCCGAGCTGCCGGCCGAGCTGCGGCTGCACCTGTTCGATCGCTTCGACGAGGTGGGTGAGGAACCACAGGACGTTGTTGTCGTCACCGTCGACGGCGAGCCACGCCACCGGGACCCCTTCGGCCACCAGCACATCGCGCCACTGCGCCGCCAGAGTGGATTTGCCGAACCCGGTGGGCGCGTGGATCGCGGTGAGTCGGCGTCGCTGCCCGGCGCGCAGCAGGTCGATCAGGCGGGTGCGGGTCACCAGCGGACGCGCGGGTGCGGGCGGCCGGAAGCGGGTGGCCGGTGCCGTCGACGGTGACGTGAACGACGTCGACGGCAGACGCCGCGAATCGGGGCCGGTCGTGTCCACCGGGGCACTGCCGGTGACGGTGCCGTCCGGTGTCGTGTCGGGTACGGCCATGTCGTCGACGGTCAGGCCGTGCCGGTACTCGATCCGGCGCAGCAGTTCACCGAACTCCGCTGCCGACGCGGGCCGCTCGCCGGGATCGGTGGACATGCCCCGCTCGAGGACGTCGCACACGTCGTCGGGGATCCCGGCGCCACGCAGATCGGGGACCGGCTCGGACGTGATCCGCAGGAACTGCGCTACCACCTTCTCGCCCTCCCGGCGTTCGTAGGCGGCGTGCCCGGTGATCGCGCAGAACAGGGTGGCCGCCAGCCCGTACACATCGCCGGCGGCGGTCGGTGCGTGCCCGTGCAGGACCTCCGGGGCCGTGAATGCGGGAGACCCGGTCACCATGCTCGACGAGGTGTGGAAACCGCCGCCGACGCGGGCGATACCGAAGTCGGTGAGCTGCGGTTCTCCGTATTCGGTGATGAGGATGTTGCCGGGCTTGACGTCCCGATGCAGGACGTCGGCGCGATGCGCGGTTTCGAGTGCACCCGCCACCTTGATGCCGGTGCGCAGCGCTTCGGGCCACGGCAGCGGCCCGTGACGTCGGATGCGGGCCTCGAGCGAATCGTGCGGGTGGTAGTGCATCACCAGGTACGGCATGCCCGTGGTCGTGGTGCCCGCCTGCAGCACCGTCACGATGTGCGGATGCCCCGACAGTCGGCCCATCGCCCGCTGCTCGCGCAGGAACCGTTCGAGGTTCTCCGGGTCGAGGGTGGCACTGAGGATCTTCACCGCGACCGTCCGGTCCAAGGACTCCTGGCGGAACCGGTACACCACACCGAATCCGCCGCGTCCGATCTCTTCGGGATCGGTGAGACCGGCCGCGGCGAGCGCATGTGCGATCCCGGTGTCGGAATCGTCGAAAACCGGTGCGCGCTGCGTGGCGAACGGATCATTGTCGGTCATCGGCGGTGCCTCGTTCAGGGGTTTCTCCAGGATAGTTCCGGTGGGTGTATGCCCGGCGCTGATCGGCGGCGGGTTCTGGACTACCTTTGTGCCGCCGGGACGCGGCGGCACCGCCGACGACCCGGACCGACACGACACTGCTATCAGAAGTGGGACAGAAGAATGAAGAAGACTCTCGCGGCGCTGGTCGGCGCAGGTGTGGTCCTGCTGGCCGCGGCATGCGGATCGTCCGACGACGCTTCCGATTCGGCCACGGACACCACCAGCACGAGCGCGGCCGCGTCGACCGGAACCGAGTCCGACGGCACGGTCACCACCACCGTCGAGCTCGGCAAGAGCTACGAGGAGAACTGCGAGGCCCTGCTGCCGTACCTCGATCAGCTCGAGGGATGGGGTCAGGATCGCGTCGAGGCCGCTGCCGCGGTCGCCGAGGCACAGCAGCAGCTCCCCGAATGGGCGAACCTGAGCGAGGAACAGCAGGCCGACACCCTCCGCGCGATCGACAACGCCGGCAAGGGGCAGTGCTGATCGACAACGGGCTGTTCGACAGGTTGCGGCGCTTCCCGGACGTGGAAGCGCCCAACCTGGTCGCCGTCGACGCCGCCGACCGCCTCCTCCTCGACGAGGCGGCGGCTGCGCTCGGTGCCGCACCGCGCGGCACCGTCGCCGTCGTCGACGATCAGTACGGTGCTCTCACCCTCGGCGCGGCGGTGCGGCACGACGCGGGGGCGCTGCGCGTCCACCAGGATTCGATCGTCGCGGAACGCGCCCTCGCCGCGAACGCCGACCGTGAGGGACTCGCCGACCGCTACGTCTCCCACGGGCTCGACGCCGATCTGCTCACCGACGCCCGGGTCGTGTTGCTGAGGTTGCCGCGGTCGTTGGCCGCGCTCACCGAGATCGCCGAGACCGTCGCCCGGCATGCGCATCCCGACGTCGCCGTGTTCGCCGGTGGTCGCGACAAGCACATCACCCACGCCATGAACGATGTGCTCGCCGAATCGTTCGCGGACGTCCACGCGTCGCGGGGGCGGCAGAAGTCGCGGGTGCTCGTCGCACGCGGGCCACGCCCGGGCGACCCGACGTACCCGGTGCGCGAGACGATCGCCGGAACAGAACTGACGGTCGTCGCCCACGGGGGAGCGTTCGCCGGCGCGAAACTCGACATCGGCACCCGCTATCTGCTGGATTTCCTGAGACAGACCCGACGTGACATCGACGTGGCCGTGGACCTCGGGTGCGGAACGGGGATTCTCGCCGCGGAACTGGCGAAGCTGCGGCCCGGCGTGCGTGTCATCGCGACCGACCAGTCGGCGGCTGCCGTCGCCTCCGCCGCCGCGACCGCCGCCGCGAACGGACTCGCCGACCGCATCGACACATTGCGTGACGACGTCGCAGGGTCGTTGTCCGATGCCTCCGTCGACGTCGTGGTGTGCAATCCACCGTTCCACATCGGTGCCGCTGTGCACACCGGTGCCGCGGAGAAGATGTTCGCCGCTGCGGCTCGGCTGCTGCGTGACGGCGGTGAACTGTGGACCGTGTACAACTCGCATCTCGGATATCGAGGTGTCCTGCAGAAACACGTCGGAGCGACGACGATCGCGGGCCGGAACCGCAAGTTCACGGTCACCCGGTCGGTGCGCACCCGGTAGAGTCCGGTTTGTCCGGGGTCTGCACGGGCGGCCCCAGAGACGGTCTGCCCCGCGGCGGGAACTCTCGCAGCGGCTGCCTCGTTGAACGGACAGTAGCGACCATCAGAAGGGATGAGCACGGTGCGCACCACCAGCAACCCGGTGTTCCGCAACCTGCCCAAGCAAGAGGGCGGCGGATACGCCACATTCGGCTCCGCGAGCGCGGGCGCCGCACAGGTCACCCAGCAATTCGGCCAACCTCAGTACGCTCCCGCGGATCAGTGGGCACACCCCACCGATCAGCGGACGATGACCATCGACGACGTCGTCACCAAGACCGGCATCACGCTCGGTGTGCTGGCGGTGTCGGCGTTGATCTCCTACGTCCTCGTCAACTCCAATATCGCTCTGGCGGCCCCGTTCGTCATCGGTGGCGGTCTCATCGGCTTCGGGCTGGTGCTCTTCGCGACCTTCGGGCGCAAGATGGACAACCCGGCCATCGTCCTCGCCTACGCCGTCGCCGAAGGTGTCTTCCTCGGCGCGTTGTCGTTCATGTTCACCGACATCTCGTTCGGCGGGGCCGGTGGTGCGACGCTGATCGCGCAGGCCGTGCTCGGCACGTTCGGTGTGTTCTTCGGCATGCTCGTCGTGTACCGCACCGGTGCGATCCGCGTCACCCCGCGACTGACCCGCATGATCATCGGCGCGCTCGTCGGTGTGCTGGTCCTCGCGCTGGGCAACCTGATCGCCGGTTTCTTCATCGACGGTGGATTCGGACTGCGTGACGGTGGACCGATCGCGATCATCTTCAGCCTCGTGTGCATCGGCATCGCCGCGTTCAGCTTCCTGCTGGACTTCGATTCCGCCGATCAGCTGATCCGTGCTCGCGCCCCCGAGAAGGCGGCCTGGGGTGTCGCGCTCGGCCTGACCGTCACCCTGGTCTGGCTGTACGTCGAGATCCTGCGCCTGCTCAGCTACTTCCAGAGCGACTAGCCTCCGGCGCACGTCCCACCCCTACCCGTGCGCACTTCCGGTAGTTCCCACTACCAGAAGTGCGCACGGGTAGCGTCGTTTCCGGGGGTGCCGATCGTGGCCGGGACGGGTGGAGCGGTCGGCACGCGCCGGGAATGAGAACATGGATGTATGCGCATCGCGGATTCTGTCGTCGACCTCATCGGAAACACCCCCCTCGTCAAGCTCAATTCGGTGGTGAAACCGGGCTCGGCGCTCGTGGCAGCGAAGATCGAATACCTCAACCCGGGCGGCAGCTCGAAGGACCGTATCGCCGTGAAGATGATCGACGCGGCCGAGCAGTCGGGCGAGTTGAAGCCGGGCGGGACGATCGTCGAACCGACCTCCGGCAACACGGGCATCGGGCTCGCGCTCGTCGCGCAGCAGCGCGGTTACAAGTGCGTGTTCGTGTGTCCCGACAAGGTCAGCGAGGACAAGCGCAACGTGCTCAAGGCGTACGGCGCGGAGGTCGTCGTGTGCCCCACCGCGGTGCCGCCGGAGCACCCCGACAGCTACTACAGTGTCTCCGATCGGCTGGCCCGTGAGATCCCCGGCGGATGGAAGCCGAACCAGTACTCGAATCCGGGTGGTCCCGACAGTCACTACGAGACGACCGGACCCGAGATCTGGCGCGACACCGAAGGCAAGGTCACCCACTTCGTCGCGGGCGTCGGCACCGGTGGCACCATCTCCGGCACCGGCCGCTACCTCAAGGAGATCTCCGGCGGCGCGGTCAAGGTGATCGGCGCCGACCCCGAAGGTTCCGTCTACTCCGGCGGCACCGGCCGCCCCTACCTCGTCGAAGGTGTCGGCGAGGACTTCTGGCCGGCCGCCTACGACCCGGCGATCCCCGACGAGATCATCGCCGTGTCCGACGCCGACTCGTTCGAGATGACCCGTCGCCTCGCGCGCGAGGAGGGTCTGCTCGTCGGCGGGTCGTGCGGCATGGCGATCGTCGCCGCACTCGAGGTCGCCGAGCGCGAAGGCCCCGACGCCGTCGTCGTCGTGCTGCTGCCCGACGGCGGTCGCGGCTACCTGTCGAAGATCTTCAACGACAAGTGGATGGCCTCCTACGGCTTCCTGCGCACCCCCCTCGACGGCAAGCCCGACGACTCCACCGTCGGCGACGTCCTGCGCGGCAAGTCCGGCGACCTGCCCGCACTCGTGCACACCCACCCGTCGGAGACCGTCCGCGACGCCATCGAGATCCTCCGCGAATACGGGGTGTCGCAGATGCCGGTCGTCGGTGCAGAACCGCCGGTCACCGCCGGTGAGGTCGCCGGGTCCGTCAGCGAACGCGAACTGCTCGGCGCCGTCTTCGAGGGGCGCGCCCAACTCGCCGACCCCGTCGAGAAACACATGAGCGCACCGCTGCCGAACATCGGTGTCGGCGAGTCCATCGACGCCGCCACGAAGGCGTTCGGCGACACCGACGCGCTGATGGTGATCGACGACGGCAAGCCCGTCGGCGTCATCACCCGACACGATCTGCTCGGTTTCATCTCCCAAGGCCGATAGGACACCGAATCCATGACAGACAACACCCGACACGGTTTCTCCACCCGCGCCATCCACGCCGGCTTCGAACCCGACCCGCAGACCGGTGCCGTCAACGTGCCCATCTACGCGTCGTCGACGTTCGCGCAGGACGGCGTCGGCGAGATGCGGAACGGTTTCGAGTACGCGCGCACCGGCAACCCCACCCGCCGCCCCCTCGAAGCGAACCTCGCGGCGCTCGAAGGTGGAACCTACGGTCGCGCGTTCGGGTCCGGCATGGCGGCCACCGACTGCCTGCTGCGTTCGGTGCTGCGCCCCGGCGACCACCTCGTCATCCCCGACGACGCCTACGGCGGAACGTTCCGGTTGATCGACAAGGTGTTCACCCAGTGGGGCATCGAGTACACGCCGGCACCCGTCAACGACACGGACGCCGTGCGTGCCGCGTTGCGTCCTGAAACCAAACTGGTGTGGGTCGAGACTCCGACGAACCCGCTGCTGAACATCGGTGACATCGCCGCGCTCGCCGAGGTCGCGCACGGTGGCGGCGCGAAACTCGTCGTCGACAACACGTTCGCGTCGCCCTACCTGCAGCAGCCGCTGTCGTTGGGAGCGGACGTCGCGCTGCACTCGACGACCAAGTACATCGGCGGACACTCCGACGTCGTCGGCGGTGCGTTGGTGACGAACGACGAGGAACTCGACACCGCGTTCGCTTTCCTGCAGAACGGTGCGGGTGCGGTGCCCGGCCCGTTCGATGCGTTCCTGACTCTGCGCGGCATCAAGACCCTCGCCGTGCGGATGGAACGGCACTGCGACAACGCCGAGAAGATCGTCGACGCGCTGTCGCGACACGAGGCCGTCACCCACGTCCTGTACCCGGGTCTCGAGTCGCATCCGGGTCACGAGTACGCGGCGAAGCAGATGCGCCGGTTCGGTGGCATGATCTCGGTGCGGCTGGCCGGTGGCCGGCAGGCGGCGCTCGACTTCTGCAAGCGCACCGAGATCTTCACTCTCGCGGAGTCGCTCGGCGGCGTCGAATCGCTCATCGAGCATCCCGGTGCGATGACGCACGCATCGACGGCCGGTTCGGCGCTCGAGGTGCCGGACGATCTGGTGCGGTTGTCGGTCGGTATCGAGGACGCCGCCGATCTCCTCGCCGACATCGAACAGGCCCTGTCCTGACGCCACACGCCGACGGTGACGGCGTCCGCCGGTGACCACACCCCGGTGACGACCACACACCGGTGATGAGCGAACGTACCCCTCGATCGAATCAAGCGATCGAGGGGTACGTTCGCTCCGGGGTGGGGTGACCCACCGGGGTGATCACCGGGGTGGGGTGACCAGCGGAGTGACGCGGGGGAACCGTGTCGTCAGCTCGGCTGTGCCTCGTTCTCGAGAGCCTTCAGTGCCGCTTCGAACACGTCGAGGTTGTAGTTCGCATCCTCGAAACCACCGACGGTGTCCTTGCCGCCGGGGAACACGAGCCCCGTCGTGACCGCCGGCACCGACCGGTACAGCGGCTCGGCCATCACGGCCTCGAGTTCGGCGTTGGGAGTTCCGCGCAGGTCGGTGACGTGCAGCAGCACGGTGCCGTCGAGCACGGTGGGCAACTGTTCGATGCTCAACTCGGCCTCACCCGACGACTCCGCGCTCGCTGCGGCCTCCTCGGCCGGGGAGATGCGCGCGCCGGCCTTGGTGAACACGCTTCCCCAGATGCTCTGTGCGCTGTACGTGTTGAACGTGCCGGGGTTCCACGAACCGATCAGGGAGAACGTTTCGCGGTCGAGGACGTCGCGGTGGGTATCGGCGATCGACGCGGCGCGCGTGTCGAAGTCGTCGAGCAGCTGCTGGTAGGTGTCCTCGAGTCCCAGGGCCTGCGCGACCAGTTCGACCCGCCCCTGCCAGTCGGCGCGGCCGGGCCCGGCGATGTCGAGAACGAGCACGGGCGCGATTCCGCGCAGGGCGTCGAGGTCGGTGTCGTCGATGCAGTTGTGGGCGATGATCAGATCGGGTTCGAGGGTGGCGATCTGCTCGGTGTCGGGTTCGGCACCGTTGGAGACGACGGGAACGTCGTCGATCTTCTGCCAGGTCTCGGGCGTCACCGCGTTCTCGGCGACGGCACCGCGACCGACCGGCACGACTCCCAGATTGATCAGGGGCTGCGTCGCGATGTGGTGGACGGTGACGATCCGCTCGGCGTCGACGGGAATCTCGACCTCACCGGAGCTGTCGGTGACGGTCCGGGTGGCGGCGGTGGGGGAGTCGGTCTGTGACGGTTCGTCCGACGAGGAGGAGCATCCGGTCAGCACGAGCGTGACGCCCGTGACCGCGGCGAGGAGGCCGCCTCCGAATCTGCGACGTGTGCGTGTGGCGAACAAAAGGGGACCTCTCGAACCAGCGGTGGGGAGTGGGAACCACTCGATTGCGAAGCTGTCCCGCAATCGAGTGAGGTCCACCTCATTTCGGTGCCGTGGAAAAGTCGTTCGGTCGGGAGGTCGGTCCGAGGCACGTGGATGTGGGTGACCGAGGTCTGTCGGTGTCCGTACGATTCGGGGATGACCGGTTTCCCGCCCCGTGATTCCCTGCCCGACGAACCCGGAGTACCCGACGAACTCGGGCTGTTCGAGGACCTCGGGCTGCCCGACGATGCGGTCGTCGAGGAGATGCTCGCGGTGCTGCGCGACCGCGGGCCCCTCGACGTCGAGAGTCTCGCCGAGCTGGTCCCATCGGCGGAGGGCGACCCCGAGGACCTGTTGCCCGAACTCGAACGGGCACTCCTCGACGAGAGGATCGCCGACCTCGCCGACGGGCGGGTCGCGGCGCTCGATGTGCTGCTGGCCGGCCGGGTGCTCACCCATCGTCTCACCGCCGAACAGATCGCGACCGCGACGCTGCCCATCGCGGACATCGAGCCGCTGCTGGCGTTGGCCTCGGGTTACGAGGACTTCGACATCCTCGACACGGAACTGGATGCGGAGGAGCTCACTGCGCGGGGTGTCGTGCTCGACGGTTCCGTGCTCGGCGACCTGCTGGCGTTCCCGCCCGGCACCTTCGACGGGTTCGGTCCCGGTGATCTCCTGGTGTTCGGTGCCGACGAGGGGGTGACGTGGGAGGCGGTGGCCGGCGAACCGGGGTCGTCGACCGCGTTCGCGGGTGCGGTCGCCGCGGAACTGTCCCGTGTCGAGCCGATTCGTCTGGATGCGGTGCTGTTCGGGCTGTTCGTCGACGATCCCGCTGCGTTCACGACCCCGCACCTCCCGCTGACGGAGCTGCTGCACGAAGGGGGGTTCGCGCGTTCCGGAAACCTGGTGGCGGAGGCCGATTTCGATTTCGAGGGCCATCTGATGCTCGCGGCGTTCGATGCGTACGCCGAGCAGGTGGGGGTGCCGGTCGAGGCGGTGCCGGCGGTGGCGTCGTTCGCTTCGCTGGCCGAGACATTCGCCGACGGTGACGTCGAGGATCTCGAAGAACGGTTCGCGGTGGGCAGATCCGGTCTGTACGCCGAGCTCGCTGATCCGGATGTCGCCGAGACCGTGGTGGATCAGCTCTTCGACGAGAACATCGGTGCGGACGCTCTGGAACGTGCCGCGCTGTGGGTTCGTGACCACGGTCCGCGTCGTGTGACCGCCGCGATGTCGTGGATCGCGGGTACGGCGGCCGAGGCCGCCGGTCGGATCGGTGAGGCGGAGACCCTGTTCGGTGCCGCGGTGGACGCGGACGGCGGATTCGATCCGGCGTTGCTGGCGGCGGCACGGTACGCGTCGGACCGTAGCGACGTGGTTCGGGCGCTCTCGCTGTTGTCGCGGTCGACGGACGCGCGGGCGGCGCACACGATCGAACAGCTCGAACGGTTCCGGCCGGAGGAGCACGCCGGTCTGGGGCGCAACGACCGCTGCTGGTGCGGGTCGGGACGCAAGTACAAGGTATGTCACCTCGGGAAGGCGGACCATTCGCTCGACGAGCGCGCGCAGTGGCTGATGGTCAAGCTTGCGCAGCATCTGGACGAGTACGAGTGGGTGCGGTGGAGGTATCTGCTCGCCGACATCCGCAGCGGATTCAGCGAGGATGCCGAGCACGTCGGTTCGCTCGCATCCGGTGATCGGCTCGTCGCCGATGTGGTGTCGGCGGAGGCGGGTGCGGAGGCCGAGTTCCTCGATCGGCGCGGCCATCTCCTGCCGGACGACGAGCGTGCGCTCCTGGCCGGTTGGGTGCAGGAGCGTCGTTCGCTGTGGGAGATCGAGGAGGTCGCGCCGGGGGAGGGGCTGACGGTGCGGAACCTGCGTAGTGGTGAGCGTCGTGCGGTGACGGCGCCGGAGGTCGGGGACGGCAACGACACCGGACTCGTCGTGTGCGCGCGATTCATTCCGATCGGCGACCGCTGGTCTGCCGCCGGGGCGGTCGTGGGGGTCGTCGACGAGACGGTCGACGATCTCGCAGTGTTGCTCGACGCGGACACCGTCGATCCGGTGGTGCTCGTGGCGGCTCTCAGCGGCGTGGAACTCCCGCCTGTGGAGGATGTGTAACACGCGAACCATCGGCCACTGTCGTCCCATCGACCTCAAAAATAGAACGCGTTCCTAAATATATGTGATATCAAGTACCGTAAAGCTGTACCGGTGACTGGAATCACAAGTACGGTGAGGGCGTTCGAAGAGTGATGGGGGTTGCGTATGTCGGTGGACCCGTCTGCGGTCATCGTCGCAGTGGCTACGGCAGCAGGTGCGCTCGTGCAGGGCGCAGACATACCGGCAGAGATTCAAGAGCAGGCGCTCCAGGTCATCGAGTCGTGGCAGGAGTCCGCGCCGGGGGTGGATCAACAGATCGGCGATGCGGTGGCGTCGCTGCCCGAGCAGGTTCAGGAGTCGGCGCGGCAGACCGTTGCCGACACCACCGAATCGCTGGCGACCGCGCTCGAACCCCATCTGCCCGAGGACGCCGTCGCGGCGCTCCGGCCGCCGCCGGAGGCCGTCCCGGACACGGGGATCGCCGTGGCCCCACCGGCGGCCCGCCCGAACGCGTTCGGACTGCCCCAACCGCAGCAGGCGACGGTGTACGGACCGCAGCCGTCCGCGAACGTCGGTGGAATCACCCTGCCGTCGGTCCCGGCGATCCTCCCCGGCACGGGCCTGGCGCCGATCGGTGCGATCGCGGTGTTCGCGCCGTGGCTGCGCAAGGCCGGCGACATCTGCGACGGCATCACCGCACCGGTGCTCGCGGCGCTGTACTCCGCCGAGAACGGTTTCCGCTACGGGCCGACGGCCCCCGTGTCGTCGACCGGCGCGAAGGGGCCGGGACAGTTCATGCCCGGCACCTGGGACGCCTACGGAAAGGACGCCGACGGTGACGGCATCGCCGACATCCTCGGCATCGCCGACCCGGTCATGGCGTCCGGAAATCTGCTGTGCGACGACTATGCGCTGATCGAGAAGTGGAAGAAGGAAGGGCTCGTCCAGGGCGACACCCTCGACCTGACGATCGCCGCCTACAACGCCGGTGTCGGAGCCGTCCGACGCTCCGGCGGGATGCCGTCCGGCCTGCCGGACTATGAGAACCAGACCAAGCCGTACGTCGCGAAGATCCGCGCCACGGAGGCCGCGTTCTCCCGGTTGCTGTCGCCCTTCCTCGGGCTCGCGCTGGGGACGGCGGACACCGGTAACCGGATCGTCGATCTGGCCTTCAAGTTCCTGGGACTGCCGTACGTGTGGGGTGGCGGGAACATTCACGGACCGTCCGGTGGTGGGTTCGACTGCTCCGGCCTGACGTCGTACGCGGTGTACGCCGCCACGGGAATCGCGTTGCCCCGCACGTCCGAGACCCAGTGGCACGTCGGTACCGAGATCCCACTCGACCAGGCCAGGCCGGGCGACCTGCTGTTCGGCAACTGGCAGGCCGGCGGTCCCGGCCACGTCGCGATCTACATCGGCGGCGGACAGATGGTGCACGCGCCCACCACCGGTGACGTGGTCCGCGTCGGCTCCGTCTTCCCCGATATGAAGGCGCGACGCATCCTCTGACGGTCACCGGCACTCGTCGTACACGCGAGGACCCGGCCGGAACACATCCGGCCGGGTCCTCGTCGCTCGCGGTGGCGTCTCAGCCCGCGTACGGCTCCGCGCTCACCAGCGTCACCTTCATGGTGTTGCCGTTCGGCAGCGAGTACTCGCGGGTCTCGCCCACCTTCGCGTCGATGAGTGCGCCGCCGAGAGGGGAACTCGGCGAGTACGTCTCGAGTTCACTGTTGCGTGCACCCTCTTCGCGGGTGGCGATGAGGAAGGTCTCCGTGTCGGAGTCGTCCCCGTCGTAGTACACCGTGACGACCGAGCCCGGCAGGGCGACACCGGACTGCGTGGGCGCGACGCCGACCTTGGCGGCGCCGAGCAGCTCCTGGAGCTGGCGGATCCGGGCCTCCTGCTGGCCCTGCTCCTCGCGGGCGGCGTGGTATCCGCCGTTCTCCTTGAGGTCGCCCTCTTCTCGCCGCTCGTTGATCTCGGCCGCGATGACGGGACGATTGGCGATGAGCTGGTCCAGCTCCGCCTTGAGCCGGTCGTACGACTCCTGCGTCAGCCAGGTCACCTGGGTCTCGGTCATCATCGATCACTTCCTTCGGGTCGGAGCCCCCGGCTCCAGGGTCGAGTCGCGCAAATGCAACGACGACGACAGCACGACCCCCATCGTTCCCCCCTCGGAATGCGGTGAACGGGGCCGTACTGTCTCTTATGCAGCAATACACGGCCCCAAAGGGTGGAACCGTGTATCCGCCCATACTAGCACCTACGCCGCCCGAGGGGCCGAAACCGCAGGTGGATCAGGGGGTCCGCAGATAATCGGGAATCTCGAAGCTGCATCCGTAGACGTCGCCCATCCCGGGGCGCTGGGACGTCTTGACGGTGGACGCGACCACCACGGTCGCGCTGTCGGACGGCGGCAGCAGAATCTCCCGACGACCGGTCTCGCTGCCGTCCCGGGACCGGGCCCGCACGATGCACACGGCCTCCTGGGACGGATCCTTGCGCGTCACCTTCAGCTGGAGGTCGAGGGTGCTGTCGTCGATCACCTCGAACGCGACCACCTCGGACTCCACGTCGGGGTTGCCGATCTGCTGGAACAGCACGAACGCGAGAACGAGCCCGGCGGCGGCGCCGAGCGCGGTGAACACCCATCGTCTGCCCCGGTTCGCGCCGGAGGTGGACGGGTACCGGCCGGCCGGGTAACGGTCGCGTGTGGACGTATCGCTCATAGTTCTGCTTTCGTGCCCGAGCCGAGGATCGGGTGGCGCCGTGGGGCCACGGCTGACGGAGGAGTTGTCAGGTGGAACTATAGGGGGAGGACCCGAACGGCCCGCGCGTGCGGTGGGTGGTGTACCCCCGGCGTCGGTCCGGACGGCCCGACGATGTACCCGACGGCAAGGTGGAGGAAACACGTGAGCGGACTACGGCTCATGGCCGTGCATGCCCATCCCGATGACGAGTCGAGCAAGGGTGCCGCCACAACGGCCCGCTACGCAGCGGAAGGACACGACGTGCTCGTCGTGACGCTCACCGGTGGTGAACGCGGCGACATCCTCAACCCGGCGATGGACGTGCCCGGGATCCGCGACCGGATGAGCGAGGTCCGCAGGGAGGAGATGGCCGAGGCCGCCCGCCATCTGGGTGTCCGACAGCGGTGGCTCGGCTTCGTCGACTCCGGGCTGCCGGAGGGCGACCCCGTACCGCCGCTGCCCGAGGGGTGCTTCGCGCTGGTGCCGCTCGAGGAGTCCACGGCGAAACTCGTCGAGGTCATCCGGGAGTTCCGTCCGCACGTGATGACCACCTACGACGAGAACGGCGGCTACCCGCACCCCGACCACATCCGCTGCCACGAGGTGTCCATGGCGGCGTTCGACGCGGCGGCCGACCCCGACTACCGCCCCGACCTCGGGGATCCCTGGGAGGTCCTCAAGGTCTACTACTCGCACGGGTTCATCCGGAAGCGCATCGAGATGTTCCGCGACGAGTACGAGCGTCGCGGTGAACCGTTCCCGATGGAGGAATGGCTGAGCCGATGGCGCACCGAGCAGGGCGACATCATGGCGAGGGTGACCACCCAGATAACCTGTGGTGACTACTTCCCGCAACGTGACGATGCCTTGCGGGCACACGCCACGCAGATCGACCCGAACGGATCGTTCTTCGCGGTACCGCTGGACATCCAGCAGAAGGTGTGGCCGACCGAGGAGTTCGAGTTGGCCAAGACCCGCGTCAGCACGTCGATTCCCGAATCGGACCTGTTCGCGGGGATCGAGGACGGACAGGTGGGATGACGGTGGGCACGCTGGCGATGGATCTGCTCGCTCAGGAACCGGCCGGGCCGGAATTCGGTAAGGCGTCGCCGCTCGGGTTGGCGCTCGTCCTCGTTCTGCTGCTCGCGACGGCGCTGCTGATCTGGAACATGAACAAGCAGATCGGCAAGCTCCCCGAGACGTTCGAACCGGAACACCCGGAGGCCGACCAGGCCGTCGACGAGGGCACCGACCGCGGTGCCGCACCGCCGGAGTTCGGCATCCGTGACGCGGATGCCGGTCGAGCGGGACGCGACACCTGGAAGCGTGCGCGCGGCGAGGGCTGATCAGGCGGGGCTGATCAGGCGGGGCCGATCAGGCGGGGCCGAGCATCGGCCACCGACGTACCGTGGTGCCATGGCGAACCGTCTGGCCGCGGCCTCGAGCCCGTACCTGCGGCAGCACGCGGGCAATCCCGTCGACTGGTGGGAGTGGGGAGACGACGCGCTCGCGCACGCACGTGAGCGGGACGTCCCGATCCTCCTGTCGATCGGGTATGCCGCGTGTCACTGGTGCCACGTCATGGCCCACGAATCGTTCGAGGACGTCGCGACCGCCACGTTCATGAACGAGAACTTCGTGTGCGTCAAGGTCGACCGTGAGGAACGGCCCGACCTGGATGCGGTGTACATGAACGCCACGGTCGCGACCACCGGTCAGGGTGGGTGGCCGATGACCTGCTTCCTGACCCCGGACGGTGCACCCTTCCACTGCGGTACCTACTATCCGCCCGCACCGCGCGGTGGCATGCCGTCGTTCGGGCAGCTCCTCGGTGCGATCTCCGACACGTGGCGGTCACGCCGCGGTGACGTGACCCGTGCGGCGACGGCGGTCGTCGAGGAACTGCAGCGGACGAGCGGTGTGCTGCCCCCGGGTGGCAGGCCCGTCGACGCGATCCTGTTGGATGCCGCAGTCGGGGCCGTCGCCGAGGACGAGGACGCCACCCGCGGTGGGTTCGGGTCCGCCCCGAAGTTCCCGCCGTCGGCGCTGCTCGAAGGGTTGTTGCGCAACTACGAGCGCACCGGCGCGGCCGAGCCCCTCGGGCTCGTGGTCCGCACCGCGGCGGCGATGGCGCGCGGAGGTATCTGCGACCAACTCGGTGGCGGCTTCGCGCGGTACAGCGTGGATGCGCGCTGGGTCGTGCCGCACTTCGAGAAGATGCTCTACGACAACGCGCTGCTGCTGCGGGTGTACGCGCATCTGGCGCGCATCACCGGCGACAGCGCCGCGCGCCGCGTCGCGTCGGGCATCGCCGAGTTCCTGCTGCGTGATCTGCGCACCGACGAGGGGGGCTTCGCGTCGGCGCTCGACGCCGACACCGACGGTGTCGAGGGCGCGACCTACGTGTGGACGCCGCAGCAGTTGGTGGACGTGCTCGGTGAGGACGACGGACGGTGGGCCGCGCACGTGTTCGCGGTGACACGCCTCGGCACGTTCGAGGCGGGCACGTCGGTGCTGCAGATGCCGGACGACCCGGACGACCACGAGCGGTACGCACGGGTACGGGCGCGTCTGTTCGAGGCCCGGCAGGCGAGACCGCAGCCGGGCCGCGACGACAAGGTCGTCACCGCGTGGAACGCCTTCGCGATCACCGCGTTGGTGGAGGCCGGTCTCGCGCTGGGGCGCCCGCGGTGGATCGACGCGGCGGCGGAGTGTGCCCGGCTGTTGGTGTCGGTCCATGTCGTCGACGGGCGGTTGCGTCGGGCGTCGCTGGGCGGTCGGGTGGGTCGGCCCGCCGCGGTGCTCGAGGATCACGGTGCGCTCGTCACCGCGCTGATCTCGTTGTACCAGGCGACCGGTGACGTGGGGTGGCTCGAACCGGCCCGGGCGCTCGCGGATGTCGCGGTGGGCCGCTTCGCGGATCCGGAGGGGTCGGGAGGTTGGTTCGACACCGCGTGCGACGCGGAGACGCTCGTCGCGCGGCCGCGGGATCCGGTCGACGGTGCGACGCCGTCGGGGGCATCGTTGATGACGGAGGCGTTGCTCGCGCTGTCGGTGGTCGTCGACGACGGAGGTCGGTACGCCGATGCGGCACATGCCGCGTTGGCGGGTGTGGCGGTGTTGTTCGAGCGGATGCCGCGGTCGGCGGGGCATTGGCTCGCGGTCGCGGAGGCGTCGTTGCGCGGACCGTTGCAGGTGGCGGTCGCGGGTGGGGGAGAACTTCTGGGTTCGGCACGGCGGTATGCGCCCGGTGGCGCGATCGTGGTCGGTGGGGCTCCGGAGTCGTCGGTGTTGTTGACGGACAGACCGCTGATCGACGGATTGCCCGCCGCCTACGTGTGCCGCGGAACCGTGTGCGATCCGCCTGTCACGGACGGTGCCGCCCTGCGCGCCGCGTTGGTGGCGGCCCGGGCGTAGGGGTCAGGGCCAGGCGGATCCCGCGTCGGCACCGACGTAGTCGCCGGCGTCGGTGATCTCGGCGCGGAGCACGCCGACGCAGACGTCGACGAGGAAGCGGCTCATCCCGGCCCAGTCGGCGTCGGTGGGGTCGGCTTCGACCCGCGCCTCGTACTCGGCGCAGATGTCGACGACCATCCGCCCGAGGATCCACGAGCGTCCCCGCATGATGCTGTCGGGGACGTCGGACAGCAGGCTGCGGGTTCTCCGGATGAGGTCGTCCATGAGGGGGTCGTCGACCGTGTTCGTCGCGACGATCTCGACGACGGACGGAACGGAGCGCAGCTGTCGCAGGAATCGTGCGCGCCGGCTGGGGACGGGCAGTGTCGCGAGTTGTTCGGTGAACGGCAGCACGAGGCAGCGCACGAGGTCGCGCAGCCGGGGCTCGGGGCCGAGCTGCGCGGCGAGCTCGCGGCGGCGTTCGCGGGTGTCGTCCGCGTAGCGCAGCAGCATCGCGCGGATCAGTTCGTCCCGGTTGCCGAAGTGGTAGTTCACCGCGGAATGGTTCGCGTTGCCGGCGTGCTCGGCGATGCGCCGGCTCGACACGGCATCGATGCCGTGTGTGGCGAACAGTTCCTCGGCCGACTCGAGTAGTGATAGTCGGACCCGGTCTCCGTAGCTGCCCACGATCGCCTGCCTCTCCGTGCTGTGTGTCCGTTTCCGGTGGGACCAACGTCACCATCGTTCCACTTGGACAGTTTAAGACGTATGGCGTAGATTTTTTAAGTCAAGAGGCGTAATTCACGTCGTGTGTCAGAGGCGAGTGGGGCACTCCTTTCTCGCGCCCCGTATCCGAATACCTCCAGGAGTCCGACCATGACCACCACACTCGAGCCCGTTCCGGGCGGACCGCCGGGTGACGACGCCGCCGACGAGGACCTCGCCCGTGCCCGCAAGGAACAGATCGGTCGGGTGGCCGCGATCTTCGTCATGCCCTTCCTGATGGTCGGCATGATGATCGCGGGGTACCTGTTCGCGATGCACGCCCCGGCCCCGAACGACATGCCGATCGCCGTGGCCGGCACGAGTCTGCAGGCCGAGCAGTTCGCCCGATCGCTCCGGGACACCGACCCCGATGCCGTCGACGTCCGCATCGTCGCGACCGGGGATCAGGCGCGCGACCTCGTCTTCGACCGGGAGGTGGCCGGTGCCGTCGTGCTGTCGGACACCGGAACCGCCACGATCTACACGGCCGGTGCGGCCGGGGCATCCCAGTCGTCGACCGTGACCGGGCTGCTCGCGCCCCAGGTACTCGGTCAGGGACTCGACCTCGTCACCGAGGACCTGGTGCCGCTGCCCGAGCACGACACCGCCGGCCTGGCCGCGATGTTCATGGCCACCGGCCTGATGCTCGCCGGGTACATGCCGTGGAGCATCGTGCTGTCGAACTCGCCCGAGTTGCTCCGCAAGCGCCGGGCGATTCCGCTGCTGGCCGGCTGGTCCGCGCTGATCGCGGCCCTCGTGTGGTTCGTCGCAGACCCGGTCCTCGGTGCGGTCGAGGGACACACCGCGGCGATTCTCGGGATCTCCTGGCTCGCCGTGTTCGCCGTGGGATCGGTGCAGTTCTTCCTCACCCGCATCTTCGGCCCGATGGCCGTGCTCGTCGGGATGCTCTTCGTCATGGTGCTCGGGGTGCCCGCATCCAACATGGGCATGTCGGTGCACACCCTGCCGTCGCTGTACGTGACGCTGCACTCGTTCCTGCCGACCGCGGCGACCGGTGAGGCGCTCCGCTCCGTCCTCTACTTCGACGGCGTCGAACTCGGGTCGCACGTGCTCGTTCTCGTGATCGGGGCGATCGTCGCGCTCGCCGCGGTGTTCGGTGTCGACGCGATCAAACGCAGGAAGAACCCGGATGCCCCCGATCCCGAGATCACCGTCGCCTCGCTCACCGCGGGTCCGCGGCCCGAACGCAACTGGGTCCGCTACCTCACCCTCGGTGCCTTCCCCCTCGCGATGGTCGTCATGATGTTCTCGATCATGCTCGGTGCGATGTACCAACCCGCGCCGCGCGAGATGCCGGTGACCGTCGTCGCCACCACGGTGGACACCGCGGAGCAGACGGTCGCCGGATTCGAGCAGAGCATGGACGGATTGTTCGACTTCACCGCATCGGAATCCCTCGGCGACGCCCGCGCCGCCGTGCAGGACCGCAGCGTCGTCGCGGCGTACGTGCTGCCGTCGGCCGAGTCGCCCGCGGCGACGCTGATCACGAGTCAGGCGGCCGGGATGAGCCAGCAGCAGGTGGTGACGATGACCTTCCGGCAGGTCGCCGCGGGCATGCAGGTGCCGTTGACCGTGGAGGACATCGCCCCGCTGCCCGGATCCGACACGATGGGCACGGTGTCCATGTACGTCGCGATGGGCTGGATCATGTCCGGCTTCATGCTCGCCGTCGTGGGAAACAGCGCCGCACCCGCGGCCATGCGAGTGAAGTCGCTGCTGCCGATCAGCGCCGTCTACTCGGTGTTCATGTCCCTCGTCGTGTGGGTGATCGCGGCTCCGCTCACCGGGGCGGTCGACGGGCACTTCCCGCAGTTGTTCGGCACCGGACTACTGGCGATCTTCACCACGGCGATGTTCGCCACCTTCCTCACCCGGTTGTTCGGCATGCTCGCCGTCGTCCCCGCGGTCGCGATCCTGATGTTCCTGGGTGTGCCGGCGTCGAACGGTGCGATGTCGATCTTCATGAGCCCGGAGATCTTCCGCGTGCTGCACGGGGTGCTGCCGATGCCCGCGGCCGTCGAGTCGATCCGGTCGATCCTGTACTTCGGTGCGGACTCGGTCGGTCCGCACCTGGTGACCTTCGGAATCTGGGGTGCCGTGTCGCTGCTGTCGGTCGTCCTCGTCGATCGGTTCCGGTCGCCGGGGCAGCCCCCGGCGGTCCCGGATCCGTCCTCGCAACAGGTGGTCGTCGGGAGCGCCGTCAGGGAGTAGCGACGGTCGCGAGCAGGTGCCCCGGCGACTCGACGCCGTTCTGCTCGAACGCCTCGAGGACCGCGCCGGTGAGTGTGCGGCGGACAGCCCACTGCTTGCCGGCGCGCACCCGCACCGTCATGCGGAGGGTGACGGACCCGGCGGTCACCGCGTTGACCCCGAGAAGCTCGGGGGCCTCGAGGACGTGCGGCGCGATCTCTTCGGCTTCGACGGCGGTGACGACGGCATCGAACGCGACCCGCTGTGCCCGGTCGACGTTGACGGTGGGGGCGACCGGAACGTCGACGACGGCGACGGCGTGTCCCTGGCTCATGTTCCCGACGCGCAGGATCTCGCCGTTGCGGCAGTACCAGAGCGTGCCGTCGATGTCGCGGATGGTGGTCACGCGCAGGCCGACGGACTCGACGGTGCCGATCGCGTCGCCCACATCCACGACGTCCCCGACCCCGTACTGGTCCTCGAGCAGCATGAACATGCCCGAGATGAAGTCCCGGACGAGGTTCTGCGCGCCGAAACCGAGCGCGACACCGGCGATGCCGGCGGACGCGATGAACGGGGCGACGTTGAACCCGAGCTCGTCGAGGGTCTGCAGGACCACCCAGATCAGGACGACGATGGAGACGCCCGATTTGAAGACCGAGCCGATCGTGCGGGCGCGTTGCGCGCGCCGCTCACGCGCGGCGGGGTCGCCGAGATTCTTCGAGGCGCGTTCCTGCAGCGGCCTCAGCAGGGATCGCGACGACCTCTTCTCCGGGTCGCGGGGGAGTGTCATCCGGTCGATGAGCCGGTGCAGCAGGTAGCGCAACACCACTGCCACGACGACGTAGCTCACGATGGCGATCGGTTTGTGGATGAGCCATTCGCGGTTGGTGTCGGTCAGCTCGAAGGCGGTCGGATCGAGGGCGAGGAATGAGGGGAACATCGCCCGCGACGTTACCGATTCGTGACCGTTCGCGTCGAGTTCACCCGACGACGAGGACGACGGCGATCGCGTGACACACGGCGGCGATCACGGTCGCGGCGTGGAAGAACTCGTGGTGCCCGAACGTGGCGGGCCAGGGGTCCGGCCAGCGTGCCGCGTAGAGGATCGCGCCGAGGCTGTAGAAGACACCCCCGACGGCGAGCAGCACCATCGGCGCGACGCCGACCGTGCGGGTGAGTTCCCCGGCCACCGGCACGATCGCCCACCCGAGCAGCAGGTAGAGCGGCACCCCCACCCAGCGCGGGGCCGTCGGCCACAGCATCTTCAGCGCGACACCCGCGAGTGCGCCCGTCCACACGACGGTCAGCAACGCGCGGCCGGTGTCGGCGGGCAGGGCGAGCGTCGCGAACGGCGTGTAGCTGCCCGCGATGAACATGAAGATCATCGAATGGTCGGCGCGCTTCATCCACATGCGGTGGGCGGGCTCGTGCCAGTGCACCCGGTGGTAGAGGGCGCTGACGCCGAACACCCCGCACACCGTCGCCGCGTAGATCGCGGTGGGCACCACCGCGCGCGGGTGGGTGACCGCGCAGGTGGCGACGAGTGCGGCCCCGGCGACGACGGCCACCGCGAAAGCCCACTGGTGAATGCGCCCGCGCAGTGCCGGTTTCATCGGTGGATCGTCGATGCCGAACACGGTCATGTCTGGGAACCCTTTCGACCCGCCGGTAACCTACGGTCCCGTAGGTTTGGTCGGGGGACACGCTACGCCCTCCGGGGCGCTCGTGCGCCGCACCGTGACCACGATCGCAACGGCCGTCGGACGTGGGCGTACTGTGACTGACGTGGTGAAGACGACACGCGTGGTGATGACGGGGTGAAACTCAGCGGACCGCTCTACCGGCTCTACGAACGCCGGTTGCTCGGACAACTCGAAGGTGCCCGTCATCCGCGACACGTCGCGGTCATGTGCGACGGAAACCGGCGCTGGGCGAGGGAGAACGGATTCACCGACGTCAGCCACGGTCATCGCATGGGGGCGCGCAAGATCGCCGAACTGCTCACCTGGTGCGACGCCGCCGGGATCGAGACGGCCACCATCTACCTGCTCTCCACCGAGAACCTCCGCCGCGACCCCGAGGAACTCGACGTGCTCCTCGAGATCATCAGCGACGTCGTCGAGGAGATCTCCGCGCCCGGACAGAACTGGAGCGTGAAGATCGTCGGCACCACCGACCTGCTGCCCGAGGACCACGCCTCTCGGTTGCGGGCCGCCGCCGCGGCCACCACCGGCCGCACCGGCACCCACGTCAACGTCGCCGTCGGTTACGGCGGGCGGCAGGAGATCGTCGACGCGGTCCAGGCGCTGCTGCGCGAGAAGCAGGGCGCCGGCCTCTCCGGCGCCGCCCTCGTCGACGCCGTCACCGTCGAGGGGGTCGACGGGCACCTCTACACGTCCGGGCAACCCGACCCCGACCTGGTGATCCGCACCTCCGGTGAGCAACGGTTGTCGGGCTTCCTGCTGTGGCAGAGCGCGTACTCGGAGATCTGGTTCACCGAGGCGTACTGGCCCGAGTTCCGCCGGGTCGACTTCCTGCGCGCGCTGCGCGACTTCGCCGCCCGGCACCGTCGCTTCGGTATCTGACCGCACCCGACACCGCACCCCGGTGCCCCCCCGCGAGGTGCGTCGCTCAGAGCTTGCGCAACCGCAACCGGTTGATCGCGTGATCGGAGTCCTTGCGCAGCACGAGCGTCGCGCGCGGTCGCGTCGGCAGGATGTTCTCCACCAGGTTCGGCAGGTTGATCGAGTGCCAGATCTCCCGGGCCGCACCGATCGCGTCGCGGTCCGACAGGTTCGAGTAGTGGTGGAAGTGGGCCTCGGGATCGGCGAAGGACGTCTTGCGCAGCGCCAGGAACCGCTCGACGTACCACTTCTCGATGTCCTCGATGCGTGCGTCGACGTAGATCGAGAAATCGAACAGATCCGAGACCATCAGACGCGGACCGGTCTGCAGGACGTTGAGCCCCTCGATGATCAGGATGTCGGGCTGGCGCACCACGTGGTACTGGCCCGGCACGATGTCGTAGGACACGTGCGAATAGATGGGGGCGGTGACCTCCTCGGCGCCCGACTTGACCTCGGTGACGAACCGGAGCAGCTTCCGTCGATCGTAACTCTCAGGAAAGCCCTTGCGGTGCATGATATTTCGTCGAAGTAGTTCTTTCGACGAGTAGAGGAAGCCGTCGGTGGTCACCAGGTCGACGCGGGGATGATGCTCCCATCGCGCCAGGAGCGCCTGCAGGACACGCGCGGTGGTCGACTTGCCCACCGCGACCGACCCGGCGACCCCGATCACGAACGGGACCTGACGGTCGGGGTGCTTCTCCCCGAGGAACGTCGCGGTCGCGGCGAACAACCGCTGCCGCGCGGCGACCTGCAGATGGATCAGACGGGCGAGCGGCAGGTACACCTCGGCGACCTCGGCCAGATCGATCTGCTCGCCGAGACCCCGCAACCCGACGAGTTCGTTCTCGGTCAGCACCAGCGGCGTCGACTTGCGCAGTGTCCGCCACTGCTTGCGGTCGAACTCGACGTACGGACTGGGTTCGCTCACCCGAGCCATCGGTGCGTCCCTCCCACGGATCGCGCTCCGGCGGTCCTGCCCGCAGCGTCCGGGCGGCGTTGCATGTCCATGTAACGGATTGTGCGCGTCGACACAGCGCCGCGCCTCGCCGGGGTACCCACACCCGCGCACCCCTGCGTGAGTGGCGGCGCTAGGGTTACGCGTCATGGGTGCGGACACGTTCGTGGAGGAATACCTGCTGCTCGGGCTGGCTTTCGACCGGCTCGAGGAAGGCTTCGTCGACGCGTACACCGGCGATCCCGCGTTGCGCCGCCGGGTCGAGAACGCGCCCGCACCGGACCCTCGTGATTTATCCCACATCGCGCAGCGCCTGCGCGCGGACCTGCCGTCGGCGGGCCTGTCCGACGAGCGGACACTGTTCCTCGACGTGCACCTGCGGGCCATGGAGTGTTCGGCGCGCAAGTTCGCCGGCGACGACATCGGCTTCGTCGACGAGGTCTTCGCGTACTTCGACGTGCACATCGAACCCGGCGACGAGGACGTCTACCGCGACGCACACCGGCAACTCGACGAGGTGCTGCCCGGCCGCGGCACGGGAGCGGCACTCGCCGACCGTCTCCGGACGCACCGTCGCACCGAGGTGATTCCCGCCGACCGGCTCGCCGAGTGCGTCGACGCGTTCTCGAGCGCGCTGCGCGACCGGGTGCGCGCCGTCCATCCGCTACCCGAGACCGAACGCGTCGAATACGAGGTGGTCGGCGACAAGCCGTGGTCCGGATTCAACTACTACCTGGGTGACTTCCGGTCCCGGGTCGCGATCAACGCCGACCTCGATCAACACATGACCCACCTGCCGCACCTGATCGCGCACGAGGCCTACCCCGGTCACCACACCGAGCACTGCCGCAAGGAGGCCGGTCTCGTCGCGGCGGGCCAGCAGGAGCAGACGCTGTTCCTGGTCAACACGCCGCAGTGCCTCATGGCCGAGGGGCTCGCCGACCTCGCGCTCGACGCGATCGTCGGCCCGGGCTGGGGTCTCTGGGCGCAGGAGATCTACGCGGATCTCGGGTTGCGGTTCGACGGAGAACTCGCCGAACGGGTGAGCCGGGCCTCCGCGGGGCTGCTGTCCGTGCGGCAGGACGCCGCACTGCTGCTCCACGACCGTCGGCGCAGCCAGGACGACGTCGCCGCGTTTCTGCAGCGCTGGTCGCTGTCGACCCCGGATCGCGCACGTCAATCGCTGCGATTCCTGTCGTCGCCGCTGTGGCGGGCCTACATCAGCACGTACGTGGAGGGCTACCGGCTGCTCGGTGGTTGGCTCGCCGAGGCACCCGACGGATCCGGGCGTGCCGAGCGGTTCCGCCGACTGCTCGACGAGCCACTGGTGCCCGCTTCGCTGCGCTGACCCGGCCGCCGGGAGGGACCTGGTTTCGGCAGGGTGCCCGGGGTTCGTAGACTGGACGGTGAATTCTGCCGCCCTCAGCTTGGAGAAGCCCTGATGACAGTTGTGCCCGGCACAGATGTGAACACCGCCGCACTCGCCGATCTCGACCCCGAGGTCGCGACGGCCATGGCCGGGGAGCTGTCGCGTCAGCGCGACACCCTCGAGATGATCGCATCCGAGAACTTCGTTCCGCGTGCGGTGCTCCAGGCGCAGGGCAGCGTGCTGACCAACAAGTACGCGGAGGGCTACCCGGGCCGCCGGTACTACGGTGGTTGCGAGAACGTCGACGTCATCGAGGACCTCGCGCGCACCCGCGCGAAGGAACTGTTCGGCGCCGAGTTCGCCAACGTCCAGCCGCACTCGGGCGCGCAGGCCAACGCGGCGGTGCTGATGGCGCTGATGACGCCGGGGGAGAAGCTCCTCGGTCTCGACCTCGCGCACGGCGGGCACCTCACCCACGGCATGAAGCTCAACTTCTCGGGCAAGCTCTACGACGTCGCGTCCTACGGGGTCAGCAAGGAAGACCACCGCATCGACATGGACGAGGTCCGCGACATCGCGCTGCGCGAGAAGCCGAAGGTCATCGTCGCCGGCTGGTCGGCGTACCCGCGGCACGAAGATTTCGCGGCGTTCCGGGCGATCGCCGACGAGGTCGGGGCGTACCTGTGGGTCGACATGGCGCATTTCGCGGGTCTGGTCGCGGCCGGCCTGCACCCGTCGCCCGTGCCGTACGCGGATGTCGTGTCCACCACCGTGCACAAGACGCTCGGCGGCCCCCGCTCCGGCCTGATCCTCGCGAAGAAGGAATGGGCGAAGAAGCTCAACTCCGCGGTGTTCCCCGGCCAGCAGGGTGGTCCGCTCATGCACGCGATCGCCGCGAAGGCCGTCGCGCTGAAGGTCGCGGCGAGCGACGAGTTCAAGGACCGGCAGGCCCGTACCCTGTCGGGCGCGAGGATCCTCGCCGAGCGTCTGTCGCAGGCCGATGTCGCCGACAAGGGCATCTCGGTGCTCACCGGGGGCACCGACGTCCACCTGGTGCTCGTCGACCTGCGCAACTCGCAGCTCGACGGACAGCAGGGTGAGGACGCGCTGCACGACGTGGGCATCACCGTCAACCGCAACGCTGTGCCGTTCGACCCGCGCCCCCCGATGGTCACTTCCGGCCTGCGGATCGGCACCCCGGCCCTCGCCACCCGCGGTTTCGGTGACGAGCAGTTCACCGAGGTCGCCGACGTCATCGCGCAGACCCTGATCGGCGGCGCCGACGTGGAGTCGCTGCGGACCCGGGTGAGTGCTCTGGCCCAGCAGGTCCCGCTGTACACCGGTCTCGAGGACTGGCGCCTGGTCTGATCGGACGGAATCGTCCGGTGCGAGCCCGGTCGGCACCCGTGTGGTGCGGACCGGGCTCGCGGCGTTCCGGGCGCACCCCGGTGAGCGAAGGTTAGGGTAACCTCAACCCGCGTCGTCATGGTGACGCCGACCACCGCAACGCTCGACCGGAGGAAAACTGCATGGCCATCCCCGCGATCCCGCCCTACGACCTGCCCGGGCGTGACGAGGTACCCGCCGACCGTGTCGGATGGGACCTGGACGCCTCCCGGTGCGTCCTGCTGATCCACGACATGCAGAAGTACTTCATCGACGCGTATCGCACGGATGCAGAGCCGATGGCGACGGTCGTGCCGAACATCGTCCGGCTCCGTGAGTCGTGCATCGCGTCGGGTGTGCCCGTCGTCTACACCATGCAGCCGGGCGATCAGCACCCGTCGCGTCGCGGCATCCTCGCGGATTTCTGGGGTGTCGGCCTGTCCACGGGCCGCGACACCGAGGTCATCGACGAACTGACCCCCGCACCGTCCGACATCCAGGTCACGAAGTGGCGCTATTCCGCGTTCCAGCGCACCGACTTCCGTCAGCTGCTCGCGCACTACGGTCGCGACCAGCTCATCGTGACGGGCGTGTATGCGCACATGGGCTGCATGCTCAGCGCCGCCGACGCGTTCATGAGCGACGTCGCACCGTTCATGGTGCTCGACGCCACCGCGGACTTCTCCCGCGACGAACACCTGATGGCCCTGACCTACGTCGCGAAGCGGGTCGGGCGCGTCGAGACCACCGACGGCGTGCTCGAGGCGATCGCCGCGACGGCCGACCGCGGTATCGCCGGTGCCGAGCGGCTCGCGGTCGCGTCGCGCTGACCGCGGGACCGCCGTTCACCGGATCTTCACCGACACGCCCCCTCCGCTGCCGAGCGGTGGGGCGTGTCGGGGTTAGCGTCGAAGATGTGACCGGCACGGTTGCCGGGCACACGGGAGGTCCCTGATCGTGCGGATGAATCGTCCGAGTGAGGGGGCCGGCACCCGGCTCCCGTGTCTGCGGGACACCGGGGAACGACCGGCCCACCGAACCGAATCCGCGTGGTGTCGCGCGGATCGAGGAGCCTCACGTGAACACAACACGCTCCGTCCCCGCCGTGCGCACCTACGTGGTCGACACATCCGTGCTGTTGTCCGATCCGTGGGCGGTCACCCGGTTCGCCGAGCACGAGGTCGTCCTTCCCCTCGTCGTCATCGGTGAACTCGAGGGCAAACGCCACCATCACGAACTGGGCTGGTTCGCAAGGGAATCGCTGAGGTTGCTCGACGATCTGCGGCAGCGCCACGGCCGGCTCGACCGGCCGATCCCCGTCGGCGACGCGGGCGGAACCCTCCACGTCGAACTCAATCACACCGACCAGGCCGTGCTTCCCGCCGGATTCCGCACCGATACCAACGATTCGCGGATCCTCGCGTGTGCGCTGAACCTCGCCGCCGACGGTCGCGACGTGGTGCTCGTCAGCAAGGACACGCCGCTGCGCGTCAAGGCCGGGGCGGTGGGCCTGACCGCCGACGAATACCACGCGCAGGACGTCGTCACCTCCGGGTGGACCGGCATGGCAGAACTCGACGTCGACCGCGCCGACATCGACCGACTGTTCGCCGAGACGGTGATCGACCTCGAATCGGCTCGGGACCTTCCGTGTCACACGGGGATTCGTCTCCTCGGTGGAACCTCCAGTGCGCTCGCCCGGGTCACCGCCGACAAACGCGTCCAGTTGGTGCGCGGCGACCGGGAGGCGTTCGGTCTGCACGGACGCTCCGCGGAACAGCGCGTCGCCCTCGATCTGCTCCTCGACGAATCCGTGGGCATCGTGTCGCTCGGCGGCAAGGCCGGGACGGGCAAATCGGCGCTGGCGCTCACCGCCGGTCTCGAGGCCGTCCTCGAACGCCGTTCGCATCGCAAGGTCGTGGTGTTCCGGCCGCTCTACGCGGTCGGCGGACAGGAACTCGGCTACCTGCCCGGGTCCGAGGCGGAGAAGATGAACCCGTGGGGCCAGGCGGTCTTCGACACCCTCGAAGGTCTCGCGAGCCCCGCCGTGATGGACGAGGTGACCGGTCGCGGCATGCTCGAGGTGCTGCCGCTCACCCATATCCGTGGTCGTTCGCTCCACGACTCGTTCGTCATCGTCGACGAGGCCCAGTCGCTCGAACGCAATGTGCTGCTCACCGTGCTGTCGCGCCTCGGCGGTGGGTCGAGGGTGGTGCTCACGCACGATGTGGCGCAACGTGACAACCTCCGCGTGGGTCGTCACGACGGTGTGGCCGCGGTCATCGAGAAGCTGAAGGGGCATCCGTTGTTCGCGCACATCACACTCACCCGCAGCGAGCGGTCGCCGATCGCTGCGCTCGTCACCGAGATGCTCGAGGAATTCGCCCCCGGCGCCTGACCCACCCGTGTCCCGCGGTTCGCCGCCGGAAGCGGGCGGGGTCCGAAGAGGACCCAATTCCGTGTCGAGGACCTCCTGCACGACGCGCATCGCCGCGAGCCCCGCCGGCGCCCCGCAGTACGCGGTGCAGTGGACCACGGATTCGACGATCTCGGTGCGGGTCAACCCGTTTCGGAGGGCGCCACGCACGTGCCCCCGCAGTTCGTTCTCGGCGCGCATCGCGATGAGCATCCCGAGGTTGAGGAGGCTGCGGCTGCGGCGGTCGAGTCCGGGGCGGTCCCACACGGCACCCCACGCGTGTTCCGTGACGAAGTGCTGCATCACTTCCGAATCGGTGCCCCGCGCGCGATCGAATGCGCGCTCGACGAAGTCGTCGCCCATCACCTCCCGGCGGACGTCGAGACCGGTGTGATAGCCCGCGGTGCGGTCGCTGTCGGACATACTGCTGCTCCCTGTCGGATGGCACCCGAACCGTTCGGCTGCCGGGACGAGTCTACGACCGGCGGGGCATGGTAAGCCGATCGTCGCCGTCGAGGGCCGGTTTCGGTGATCTCTCGTGCGCGGGGTCGTCGAACGTGGCGGGTCGGTATCGATCGTTCCGGAACCGCTGTGTCCTCCCGCGGGCGGCGGTTACCGTCGAGCCGTCCACACAGTCCGGTCCCGCGCGCGGGCCGCGGGACGTGACGATGGGAGCGCAACACATGAAGAACATGCCACGCAGGGCGACCGCGGTCGCGGCAGGGTTCGCGGCGACCGGTCTGATCCTGGCCGGGTGCACCACCGACGACGTCCAGGACGTCACCGAGAGCGGCACCAGCGCCGCGGAGTCGATCGTCGAGAACCTACCCGGCGACACCGATGAACCGCTCATCGACCAGAGCAGCGCGGTGCCGGGTGCCGACGGGCAGCCCGTCGAGATCAGCGGGCACATCCTCGCCAAGTACGACGAGGTGGGTGGCGACGCGAGTCCACTGGGGCCGGCCACCGGCAACCAGGAGGAGATCGGCGACGGAGCCGTCACCGAGTTCGAGGGCGGCATCATCGCGTGGAGCCCCGACACGGACGCCCACATCGTGTGGGGCGAGATCCGCGTCGCGTGGGAGGCTGCCGGCGGTGCAGGCGGCGAGCTGGGCTTCCCGATCAGCGACGAACACCCGATCGAAGGTGGCCTGCAGAGCGACTTCGAGAACGGGCACATCACCTACATCGACGGGCAGACCGAGGTTGTCCAGGACTGAACCGGCGCACCGACTTCCCTTGTCCGAGCGAATGTATCGTTCGATCGATTCGATCGAGCGAACGATACATTCGCTCGGCTGTGGGGTGGCCGGGCCGGGTGGAACGAGTGGGCCGGGGAAGGTCAGTCGGGGGTGTCGACCTTCGTCATCGCGAGGACGTCGAGTCGGCGGTCGAGTTCGTCCTCCGACAGCTTCTCGCCGACGAGTCCGCGGTCGACCACCGTCTGACGGATCGTCTTACGCTGTGCGAGAGCTTCCTTCGCGACCGCCGCGGCTTCCTCGTAGCCGATCGCGGAGTTCAGAGGTGTCACGATCGACGGCGACGACTCCGCGAGCGTCCGCAGATGCTCGACGTTCGCGACGAGACCGGTGATGCACCGGTCGGCGAACAACCGGGACACGTTCGCGAGCAGGCGGATCGACTCGAGCACGTTGCGTGCCATCATCGGGATGTACACGTTGAGCTCGAACGCCCCGGCGGCGCCACCCCACGCGACCGCGGCATCGTTGCCGACCACCTGAGCGGCGACCTGTGTGACCGCCTCGGGCAGAACGGGATTGACCTTACCGGGCATGATCGAGCTGCCGGGTTGCAGGTCGGGAAGCTGGATCTCGCCCAGTCCCGTCAGCGGACCGGAGCCCATCCACCGGACGTCGTTCGCGATCTTCGTCAGCGACACCGCGATCGTGCGCAGCGCACCGGAGACCTCCACCAGACCGTCACGCGCGGCCTGGGCCTCGAACGGGTCGGCTGCGGGCCGGAGATCGTCGAGACCGGTGGCCTCGACGAGCGCCGCCACGACCCGCGGGCCGAAGCCGTCGGGGGCGTTGAGCCCGGTGCCGACCGCGGTGCCGCCGATCGGTAGTTCACCGAGCCGCGGCAGGGTGGCGCGCAGGCGCTCGACGCCCGCCTCGATCTGCCGGGCGTAGCCACCGAATTCCTGGCCGAGCGTGACCGGGACGGCGTCCATCAGATGGGTACGACCGGACTTGACGACGGTGCGCCACTCGTCGGCCTTCCCGCGCAGCGCCGCGTGCAGGTGGTCGAGGGCCGGAACGAGATCGGTGACGACCGCCTCGGTGGAGGCGACGTGGGTGGCGGTGGGGAAGGTGTCGTTCGACGACTGGGACATGTTCACGTCGTCGTTGGGATGCACGGTCACGCCGGCGTTCGCCGCGATGGACGCGATGACCTCGTTGGTGTTCATGTTCGAGCTGGTTCCCGAACCGGTCTGGAACACGTCGATGGGGAACTGGTCGTCGTGCTTCCCGTCGGCGATCTCGGTGGCGGCGGCGACGATCGCGTCGGCCTTCGCCGCGTCGAGCAGACCGAGGTCCTTGTTGACGCGCGCGCACGCCGCTTTGAGCAGGCCGAGTGCGCGGATCTGTGCGCGTTCGAGGCCGCGGCCGGAGATCGGGAAGTTCTCGACGGCACGTTGCGTCTGCGCGCGCCACAGCGCGTCGATCGGGACACGCACCTCGCCCATCGTGTCGTGTTCGATGCGGTACTGCGGGGATTCCTGATCGGAAGTGTCGGTCATGACGTCCACGGTATGCCCGCGGGGTCCTCCCGTGGGGTGTCACGAACACGAACGTGGTCGCGGGCACCCCACGGGCCTCGAGAACGGATCAGGGCATGGGCGGGACGGCGCCGTCGACACCTTCGAAGTCGATCGACGAGAACTCGCTGAGCTTCTGCAGGCGGTGGTACGCCTCGATCATGCGGACGGTGCCCGACTTGCTGCGCATGACGATCGACTGGGTTTCGGCGCCACCCGCGCTGTAGCGGACACCGCGCAGCAACTCGCCGTCGGTCACTCCGGTCGCGCAGAAGAAGATGTTCTCGCCGGTGACGAGGTCGCCGGTGGTCAGCACACGGTCGAGGTCGTGGCCGGCGTCGATGGCCTTCTGCCGTTCGGTGTCGTCCTTCGGCGCCAGCCGACCGTGCAGTTCGCCACCCATGCAGCGCATGGCGGCGGCCGCGATGATGCCTTCGGGGGTGCCACCGATACCGAGGAGCATGTCGACACCGGAGCCGGGGCGGGCCGCGGCGATCGCGCCGGCGACATCGCCGTCGGAGATCAGGCGGATCCGGGCACCGGCCTCACGGACCTCCCCGATGATCTGCGCGTGCCGCGGGCGGTCGAGGATCGTCACCGTCAGATCGGAGATCGCGACTTTCTTCGCCTTGGCGACGCGACGCACGTTCTCGCCGACCGGTGCGGTGATGTCGATGACGTCGGCGGCGTCGGGACCCACCGCGATCTTCTCCATGTAGAACACGGCCGACGGGTCGAACATGGCGCCGCGCTCGGCGACGGCGAGCACCGCGATCGCACCCGCGGCGCCCTTCGACATGAGGGTGGTGCCGTCGATGGGGTCGACGGCGACGTCGCACAGCGGCCCGTCGCCGTTGCCGACCTCCTCGCCGTTGTACAGCATGGGCGCCTCGTCCTTCTCGCCCTCGCCGATCACGACGACACCCTGCATCGACACGGAGCTGACCATGTGGCGCATCGCGTCGACGGCGGCGCCGTCGCCGCCCTCCTTGTCGCCGCGCCCGACCCAGCGGCCCGCAGCCATCGCCGCTGCTTCGGTGACGCGAACCAACTCGAGTGCGAGATTGCGGTCGGGAGCTTCGCGGCGCGATGGGGTGGTGGCCGTCATGGGCTACTGCCTCCTGGTGCAGTCGGTCGGTGCGGGATGGCACCGACGGGCGCGGCGGCCGATCGGCGGCCGTGCTGATGGGTGTCTTGCGTGGTCATTGTCTCACCATGTGCACGGTGATGACCTCTCGGACCCAGGGCGGCGTCACCGCGGTCTGCGGGCGGCTGTCAGACTGGACGGGTGGCTTCGAAGAAACCCCGCATTCTCACCGATCTCCGCGACATGTCGTGGTCGCTGATCCCGTTGGTGGTCGCGATGCTGCTGATCGCCGCGGTGGCGAGCCAGTGCTCGTTCAACCCGGGGGGCCCGTCCGCGGGACCGGCACCGACGTTCGACGTCGATGCGGGCCTGCGGTACGACGCGAAGGAACTCGGATTCCCGATCCGGCAACCCGAGGTGCCGGAGGCGTGGCATTCGAATTCGGGTAGCCGCAGCATCATCACCGGCGACCACGGCGGTGACTCGAGCACCGTCGGTTACATCACCGAGGGCGGCCGCTACGTGCGGTTCACCCAATCGGATGCGGGGGAGGACGAACTCGTCCGGTTCGTCGCCGGGGGACCACGCTACGTGACCGGTGCCCAGCAGATCGGCGACCGCGACTGGACCGTTTACGGCGGTGAGGGTGTCGAGGCGCTCTGGGTGTCGGACTTCGGTGACGTGCGCATCCTGATCGGCGGTTCGGGTACCGACGAGGAGTTCGCGACCATCGCGACGGCCGTCGGATCGGCCGAACCCCTCACCCCCTAGTCTCGGGCTGTCACGGTCGTCAGGCGTCGTCGAACTCGTCCTCACCGGCGGCGAGCGCGTTCTCGACGCGTTCGCGTGCCCCGGCGAGGTGTTCCTCGCAGCGTTTCGCGAGGGCCTCGCCCCGTTCCCACAGTGCGAGGGAATCGTCGAGATCGAGACCACCCTGTTCGAGCATCTTGACCACGTTGACCAGTTCGTCCCGTGCCCGTTCGTAGCCGAACTCGGCCACATCGGCGTTCGTGTCGCTCACCTGTCGATCCTCTACTTCTCTCGTCCCATCACCGCGGCCCTGATCGCGCCGTCACCGACCCGCACCCGTAGCTGGGTTCCGGGTGGCATCTCGTCGACGGACCACACGACTTCCGGTTCACCGTCCGGTATCACCCGCTGCACCACCGCGTACCCGCGCGCGAGGGTGGCGGCCGGTCCCAGCGTCGCCAGCCGAGCCCGCAGGTGCTCGACGGTCGTCGCCTCGCGGTCCACGACGCGGACGATGTCGCGACGTGCGGTGTGCCGGAGCCGGTCGATCTCCTCGGCGCGGGTGTCGATCCCGCGCAGCGGGTCGGCCAGCACCGGACGGTCGCGCAGCCCCGCCACCACGTGCTCTTCTCGCCGCACCCAGTTGCGCAGCGCGGCGGCCGAACGGGTCCGCAGGTCGCCGACGAGTTGCAGTTCCGCCACCGCGTCGGGAACCACGTGTTTCGCGGCGTCGGTGGGGGTGGCGGCGCGATGGTCGGCGACGTGATCGGACAGGGGGCTGTCGGGTTCGTGACCGATCGCGCTGACCACCGGCGTGGTGCATGCGACGATGGCGCGGCACAACGCTTCGTCGGAGAACGGCAGCAGATCCTCGACGCTTCCTCCGCCTCGCGCGATGATGATCACGTCGACGTCGGGGTCGGCGTCGAGGGCTTCGAGCGCGTCGAGGATCTGCGGGACCGCGGTGGGGCCCTGCACCGGGGTGTTGCGGATGGCGAAGCGCACGGCCGGCCATCGCCGCTGGGCCACGGACACGACGTCCCGTTCCGCGGCGCTCGCCCGACCCGTGATCAGGCCGATGCGTTGCGGCAGGAACGGCAGCGGCCGTTTGAGTCGTGGATCGAACAGACCTTCGGCGGCGAGCAGGGCGCGCAGGCGTTCGATGCGGGCGAGGAGTTCGCCGATCCCGACCGCGCGGATCTCGGTGACCCGCAGCGACAGGCTGCCGCGACCGGGCCAGAACGTGAGTTTGCCGAACACCACGACGCGGCTGCCCTCGGTCAGCGGCATCGGAGCCGAGTGCAGCAACTGGGGTGAGCACGTGACCTGCAGCGACATGTCGACGGACGCGTCACGCAGCGTCAGGAACGCGGTGCGGGTTCCGGGGCGGGCGTTGATCTGCGTGATCTGCCCCTCCACCCAGATGGTGCCGAGCCGGTCGATCCAGCCGGCGACCTTCTGCGCGACCGTCCGCACCGGCCACGGATTCTCCGCCGAGTTCGTGCGACCGGCGCCCTGCCCGGTGGTCACTTGCGGCCGGCGGTGGCGATCCGGTTCGACAGCATCGTGACGAACGGTGCGCGGGCGGCGTGCGCGTTCTCGTGGTCGAGCAGCACGGTGAGGTCGTCGACGGACAGGGTGCGCAGCCGGGCGCGCAGCTGCGCGAGCGTCAGTGAGTCGTAGTCGAGGTACTCGACGATCTCGGCGGTGGAGGCGGCGCCCGCCACCGGTGAGGTCTTCGTCACACCCGGCTTCGTCGGGGTCTTCGCGGTGGGTGCGGTCTTCCGCGCGGACGACGTTTTCTTCGCGGGCGACGTTTTCTTCGTGGCCGGCGCCTTCTTCCCCGGCGCCTTCTTCGCGGGGGCCTTCGTCGCCGGTGCCGCCTTCACCGATGCTGCCGGTGCGTCGTCGGCCGGTGACGGTGACGGGGCGCCGGCGGTGTCGCGGGAGGCGGGCGGCGGTGTCGAGTAGAGCGCGAACCGGCCGGTCGCCGCGGTCTCCGCCGGAGCGGGATCCGCGGGCGCAGTCGGCGCCCGCGCCGGGGCCGGACCATCCGAGTCGGTCGCGGTGGTTGCGCTGGTAGAGGCGGGTGCATCGTCGTCGAACACCGCCCACGCGGGCTGTTCGTCGGGGCCCGCTCCGAGCAACTCGAACAATCCGTCGCCCTTGATGGCCAGTTCGGTGAGCACCTGCTGCATCCGCATGGTGGTCTGCAGGACCTGACTGACCGTCGTCATGGGCAACGCGACGGCCGTGCTCGGGAGTTTGAGTGTCTCTTCGTACGCGGTGACGGCCACACCTGCGGCCACACGCGCCATGAACGGGGGACGGATCATGTCCTCAGCCTGCCTCACGATCGGGGTCGATGGTGACCGGGAACGCCACACGGTGTTCGCGGCCCGTACTCTGCGGCCCGTAGTCTGGTGGTATGTCTGCGCCTGTTCCACTCGAAGTCGGTATCACCCGGTCACCCGCCGTCTCCGGTCGTGGGAAGCGGGTGCTGCTCGCCGAACCCCGCGGTTACTGCGCCGGCGTGGATCGGGCGGTCGAAACCGTCGAGAAATCCCTCGAGAAGCACGGCGCACCAATCTACGTTCGCAAGGAGATCGTGCACAACCGGCATGTCGTGCGGACCCTCGCCGACCGCGGTGTCGTGTTCGTCGACGAAACCGACGAGGTGCCCGAGGGCGCCGTGCTCGTGTTCTCCGCGCACGGTGTGTCCCCGGCGGTGCACGAGGCCGCGGCCGCCCGGAACCTGCACACCATCGACGCGACGTGCCCGCTGGTGACGAAGGTGCACCAGGAAGCGAAGCGGTTCGCGCGCGACGACTACGACATTCTGCTGATCGGCCACGAAGGCCACGAGGAGGTCGAGGGCACCGCGGGAGAGGCACCCGACCACGTGCAGCTCGTCGACGGCCCCGACGCGGTCGACAACGTCGAGGTGCGCGACCCGGCGAAGGTCATCTGGCTGTCGCAGACGACGCTGAGCGTCGACGAGACGATGGCGACGGTGCAGCGTCTGCGTGAACGGTTCCCGCTGATGCAGGATCCGCCGAGCGACGACATCTGCTACGCCACCCAGAACCGTCAGGTCGCGGTCAAGGCGATGGCCCCCGAATGCGATCTGGTGATCGTCGTCGGATCCCGGAACTCGTCGAACTCGGTGCGGCTCGTCGAGGTCGCACTGGGCGCCGGCGCGAGGGCCGCGCACCTGGTCGATTACGCCGCGGAGGTCGATCCCGCGTGGCTCGAGGGGGTACGGACCGTCGGAATCACGTCGGGAGCGTCGGTCCCCGAGATCCTGGTGCGCGGTGTGATCGAACTGCTCGAGGGCCACGGATTCGACGATGTGCAGTCGGTGACCACGGCCAACGAGACACTCGTGTTCGCGTTGCCCCGGGAGTTGAGGGACGCCCGCCGGGCCTGACCCCACCGCACCCGTCCGCGCGGCACCCGTCAGCGTCGGCTGCCCGCGTCGGCTCGGAGCCGGATGCTCAGTCGTCGACGCGGTCGCGGTAGCGGACCTGCCGCGGCGGATACGGTTGCGCCTGCCGCGCCGGATCGACCCCGGCCGCCCCCGGCGGTGCGGATCTGCGCACCGCCGGCGCACCCCGGGTGTCGACGACATCGCGGACGGACGCCTTCGTCGTCACGCGTGTCTTCGCTTCCACCGGGGTTTCGCGAGTGGCGCGTGCCGGTGCCCGCCGCGGCGCTCCCGAACGCACGGGGGCGGCCTCAGCGCGGGGGAGGTCGCCGCGGGGGGTGCCTCGCCGGCCACGGTCGGCGGCCGGTGACTGCGCGGCCCGCGGCGGTGCGGTGCGTACCGGCGCCTCGGCGCCCCGGCCCACGGCGTCCGCAGCCTTCCGGCCGCCTGCACCGGCGGTCTTCCTCGACGCCCCGCGCGCCGGTGCCGGTGTGCGCCCCGACCGCGCGGGACGGCGCGCCCGGACACCCGTGTTCCGGTGTGTCAGGAAGATCCGTGCCCCGCCGATCGTCAAGGCGAGGACGGTGGCCAGGAGCATCGCCGGGAACCGGTTCACCAGCGGATAGACGACGTTGAGCGCCAGATCCTTGAGCCCCGCGGTGCTACCGGAGGCCACCAGTTCCTGCCCGAGCGGCACCATCAGCAGCAGCAACAGCGGCGGCTGCGCCATCGCCGTGAACAGTGCCCGGTAGCGCACGGCCACCACGGCGGCGACGCAACCGAGCACGTAGAACAGCGTGAACGTCGACGACAGTTGGTCGCCGCTCATGCCGTCGATCAGGACGCCGATGCCGGTCACCACGATGGCGACGATCAGCGCACCCCACCAGGGCACACCGGGCAGCGACGGCGCCGACGACCGCATGTCCAGCGGCACTGCCGAGCGGGCGCGTTGGGATGCAGACACAAGGTAAACAGTAACCCGACGACATCATCCGACTTCGTCGACAGGACCGGTGGATCGGGTGGTTTCTGCAAGTGTGCTGCGCCGCGGCCACGCATCGACGCTCCGGACCTCGGGCACGTCGCCGTCGAAGATCTCCAGGTCGTGGAGCTTTCGGGCGGTCACACCGACCCGGGTGTCCATCGAGGACACCGTGAGATTGAACGAGTCCACGGCCTTGCCGAGTTGACTGCCCAGCCGGTCGAGATGGGTTCCGACCGTGCCGAGGCGCCGGTACAGTTCGCGCCCCAACCGGTGGATCGTCGCAGCGTCCTGCGACAACGCCTCCTGCCGCCAGGTGTGCGCGATGGTGCGGAGCAACGCCACCAGCGTCGTCGGCGTGGCCAGGATCACGTTCCGCGTGAAGGCGTATTCGAGCAGATCCGGGTCCGCTCCCAGCGCCGCGTCGAGGAACGGGTCGCCCGGCACGAACAACACCACGAACTCGGGGGTGGGATCGAACGACTCCCAGTACGCCTTCGCCGACAACTGGTCGACGTGCGTGCGCAGCTGACGGGCGTGCCGGGTCAGATGCCGGTCGCGGGCCGCCGGATCCTCTGTCTGCGCCGCGTCCAGGTAGGCCGCGAACGGCACCTTCGCGTCGACGACGATCTGCTTCCCGCCGGCCAGGTACACCAGAAGATCGGGCCGCACACCGTCCGCGACGACCTGCGTGTCGAAGTCGCAGTGCCGGACCATCCCGGCGAGTTCGACGACCCGCTCGAGCTGGATCTCCCCCCACCGCCCCCGCACCTGCGGGGCGCGCAGCGCGGTGACGAGCTGCTGCGTCTGCGTCGACAACAGCTGCGACGCGCGGTGCATGCCCTCGACCTGCTCCGTCAGACCCGCATACGCGTGCACCCGGCTGCGTTCGACCTGATCGACCTGGCGGGCCAGCGCGCCCACCGCCTCGTGCAGCGGCCCGACGAGCCGCGACACCTGATCGCCGATCGCCCCCGACTGTCGGCGCGCGGCGTCCTCGCTCACGGCGCTCAGCGACTGACGCAACTGCGCCTCGTTCGCCTCGAGCGCCGCCAGCTTCGCTTCGGCGCGCGCGGCGCGGTCGCCGCTGCGGGAGGAGTGCAACAACCAGCCGAGCACCACTCCGAGGGCGAGCGCAACCAGCAGACCCGTGGCCGTGAGAACCGACATGCAGCGCATGATGCCGCACCGCACCGACACGAGCGGGGACGTCGCTCACCCGTGCGGCGGACGTGTCGGTCCGGTCCTCTACGGTCGGAGGTCATGCGGATCCTGCACACGTCCGACTGGCACATCGGGCGCACCTTCCACGGTGTCGACCTGCTCGCCGACCAGTCGGCGGCGCTCGCCGCGATCGCACGGATCGTCACCGAACGCGCCGTCGACGTCGTCGTCGTGGCGGGCGACGTGTACGACCGGTCGATCCCCGGCGCCGACGCCGTCACCGTGTGCAACGACGGGTTCGAGGCCATCCGGTCGGCCGGTGCGGCCATCGTCGCCACCTCCGGCAACCACGATTCGCCGGTGCGGCTCGGTGCCGCGGCGTCGTTCGCGGCGCACGGCGGCCTGCACCTGATCACCCGGCTCTCCGGAATCGATCGTCCGGTCGTCCTCGACGACGACCACGGGCCCGTCGCGTTCTACGGCATCCCATACCTCGAACCCGAGATCACGCGGGCCGAGTTGGGGATCCCCGATGCACGATCGCACCAGGACGTCCTCGACGCCGCGATGGCCCGGGTGCGTGCCGACGCCGCGAGCCGCGGCGGCCGGCACGTGGTCCTCGCGCACGCCTTCGTCGTCGACGGGGAACCGTCCGAGTCCGAACGGTCCATCTCGGTCGGTGGCGTCGAGACGGTCGCGGCCGGCACCTTCGACGGTGCCGACTACGTCGCGCTCGGCCACCTGCATTCACCCCAGACCGTCACCGAGCACGTCCGGTACTCGGGGTCGTTGCTGCCGTACTCGTTCGGGGAACGCCACCACCGCAAGGCCGTGTGGCTCGTCGACCTCGACGGCGACGGCCTCCACCGCGTCGAACGCGTCGACCTGCCCACGGTGCGTGAGCTCTCGCAACTGACGGGCACCCTCGACGATCTGCTCGCCGACCCCGGGTACGGCCCCGCCGAGGACCACTACGTCGCGGCCGTCCTCACCGACCGCGCCCGCCCCGTCGATGCGATGCGTCGGCTGCAGGCCCGGTTCCCGCACGCCGTGCACGTGCAGTGGGAACGCCCCGACACCGCGTCCGAAGGCAGCTACCGCGAGAAGGTGCGCGGACGCACCGACCTCGAGGTCGCGTCGACGTTCGTCTCCGACGTGCGGTCCGAACCGAGCGAACGCGAAGTCCGATGGATGGAGCAGGCCCTGCGCGACGCCGACCGCCGTCGAGGTGTCGGGGACGAACAGGCCACCCCCGGCGACGACCGCGCCGAGGTGTCGGCATGAGGCTGCATTCGCTGGAGATCACCGCGTTCGGGCCGTTCGCCGACACCGTGTGCATCGACTTCGACGAACTCGGCACCGACGGCCTGTTCCTCCTCCACGGGCAGACCGGCGCCGGCAAGACCTCCATCCTCGATGCGGTCGCGTTCGCGCTCTACGGGACGGTGCCGGGTGCCCGCGCCGACGGTCGCCGGTTGCTGTCCGACCACGCCCCCCGGGGAGCGGTCCCGAAGGTGCGCCTCGACGCGACCATCGGTGGTCGTCGCGTGCGCATCGAACGCAGCCCCGAATTCGAGCGGCCCAAACTCCGCGGAACCGGAACCGTCCGACAGCAGGCGAAGGCGACCCTCGAATGGCTGGACGGCTCGGGTGAGAACCTGTCGCGCATCCCCGACATCGGCGACGTCGTCAAGGCGCTGCTCGGGATGAGCGCCGACCAGTTCTTCCAGGTGGTGCTGCTGCCGCAGGGCGAGTTCGCGAAGTTCCTGCGGGCGCCCAGCGACGAACGCGGCAGGTTGCTCGAGCGGCTGTTCGACACGACTCGCTTCGGCGACGTCGAACAATGGTTCAAGGAGCGACGCAGCACCGGGGCCAAGGAACTCGCCGACGCACAGCACGCCGTCGACGTCCTCGCCGCGAAGGTCGCCGCGTCCGCGGGTATCGAGGCGGGCGCCGACTCCGAACCCGTGCAGTGGGCACACCGGTTGCTCGCCGACGCCGCCGACACCCGTGACGCCACCGCCGCGGCGCTCGACCGGGCCCGCGACGACGACACCCGCGCCCGCGCGGCACTCGAGGCCGCCACCGCGTTGCAGGAACGGATCGGCCGGAGAGCCGCGGCGCTCGCGACGAACGCCGAGCTCGATGCGACCGCCGTCGATCGTGCGGCCCTGGCCGCCGAGCGTGAAGCAGCGCGCCGCGCGGAGGTCGTCGCCGTTCACGACCGCGACGCCGCCGCAGCTGCTGCTGCAGCCGAGTCCGCCCGTCGTCGGCTCGATGTCGCGGCAACCGCTCTCGGTGCCCACACCGAGGGTTCCGCCCTCCTGGACGAGGTTTCGGGACCCCCGTCCGAGAGCGACCGCGCCACGATCAGGCCCCGGTGCGACGCCTGGTCCGGTCGGGTCTCGCGGCTCGACGCCCTGCTCGACGAGGAACGAACGCTCGACGCGATCGAGAAGCGCCGCAAGCGAACCGATGTCGAACGGGCACGACTGGAGGCGGAACGCGAGGGGGTGGTCGCCGATCGTGCGTCGCTGCCGGATCGGCTCGCCGCGGCCACCGCGGCGGTCTCGGAAGCGGAGAAGGCGGAGGCCGCACTGCCCGGGCTGATCGCCGACCGCGAACGCAGCGCCGACGCTCTCGAGGCCGGCGTCGAACTGCGATCCCGCACAGACGAACTCGAACGCGTTCGCGTGCAGGCCGTCGAACTGCACGATGCTGCGAACACGGCGAGGACGGCGACCCTCGAGATCCGTGAGCGACGTCTCGCGGGGATGGCCGCCGAACTCGCGGGCCGCCTCGAGGACGGACGGCCGTGCGAGGTGTGCGGGTCCCGCGACCACCCCGAACCCGCGCGTCCGGCACCCGACGCCACGACCGAGGACGACGAGAAACGCGCGCAGACCGTCGAACAGCGCGCAGCCGAGGCGCTGTCCGTGGCGCGCGCGGCCGAAGCCGAGATCGCCGCGGTCGTCGCGACACTCGAACAGCGTTGCGGTGGGCGCGAGGTGACCGACCTCGAAGAGACCCACCGCCTTGCGGTCGCGGCACACGAGGCCGCAGCGGACGTGGCCGGTGACCTCCCACGGCGTCGCCGGCACGTCGCCGACCTCACCGACCTCGACGGCGCACTGCAGAACCGTGCCGCGACGATCGACACCGAACTGGCGGCGCTCGACCGCGACGACGCGGTCGCGGAGGCGGAGGCCACCGAGATCCGTCGCCGGATCACGGAGGCCGCCGGCGACGGTGTGTCGTTGGCGGAGCAGCGTGCGCGGACGGCGACGCTGCTGGACGCGGCCACCTCGTGGCTCGACGCGCGCATCGACACGGCACACGCCCTCGCCCTCGAGCGGCGACGTGCCGACGAGGCGGAGATCGCCGCACGCGAGCACGGTTTCGCCGATGTCTCCGAGGCACGGGCCGCGGTGCGGACCGCGGCGCGGCTCGACGAGATCGACGGTGTGTTGCGCGAGGCCGAAAGTCGGCGAGCGGTCGCGGCGGCCACGCTGACCGAACCCGCTGTCGCGGCACTGACCGGTGATGAGTTCGTCGACGTGGACGCGGCGCGCGCCGCCGTCATGGAGACAGGTGAACAGCTGCAGCGGGCGATCTCCGTGGCGTCGGAGGCGGATCGTCGACACGACGACATCGCGACGTACACGGCACGTCTCGAGGATGCGCACGCGACACTGGTGCCGCTGCGGGACGCGCACGCCGAGCTCACCGCGCTCGCCGACGTCGTCGCGGGGGGCGGGGCGAATGCGCGACGAATGTCACTGCGGTCGTACGTGTTGGCGGCGCGTCTCGAGGAGGTCGCCGAGGCCGCGTCGACACGGTTGCGTCGGATGTCCGGCGGGCGCTACGAGTTCGTGCACACCGACGCCGCCGGTAGTCACGGTCGTCGCGGTGGGCTCGGGCTCGACATCCACGACGAATACACCGGTGCGGTGCGATCGACGAAGACCCTGTCGGGCGGCGAATCGTTCCAGGCATCCCTCGCGTTGGCGCTCGGATTGGCCGATGTGGTCGCGGCCGAGGCCGGCGGCATCGTCCTCGACACGATGTTCATCGACGAAGGATTCGGCACGCTCGACGCCGATGCGCTCGACTCGGTGATGGGCGTGCTCGACGACCTGCGCGCCGGTGGGAGGGTGGTCGGTGTGGTCAGTCACGTCGACGAGATGCGTCAGCGGATTCCGAGCCGCCTGCACGTCCTGCGCGGTCGCGCCGGTTCGACGGTCGACGTCGTCGGCTGACCGCTCCCGCCCCGCCCCCCGCCCCTACCCCGAGCGAACGGTACGTTCGCTCGATCGATCGAGACGAACGGTCCATTCGCTCACGGGACGGTGCGTTCGGTGGAGCGTTCGTCGATCTGTTCACCGACGTAGCGGATCACGACCGCAGCGACGGCGGCGACGGGCACCGCGAGGAACGCGCCGATGATGCCGAACAGCGACGAGCCGGCGGTGACGGCGAGCAGCACGATGACGGCGTGCAGGTTCATGCTCTTGGACTGCAGCACCGGCTGGAGCACGTTCCCTTCGATCTGCTGCACGGCGATGATGAGGGCGAGGACGATCAGCGCGGTGGTGAACCCGTTCGCGACGAGCGCGACCAGTACCGCGAGCGCGCCCGCGACGAAGGCCCCGACGATCGGCACGAATCCGCCGATGAACGTGAGGATCGCGAGTACCGGCGCCAACGGGACACCGAGTATGACGAGACCGATGCCGATGAACACAGCATCGATGAGGCTCACGAGCGCCTGGGTGCGGATGAAGCCGCCGAGCGTGTCCCACATGCGCAGCAGGACCGCTTCGAGGTGGCGACCCGCGCGCCCACCGCCGACACGGTGCAGCCAGGGAAGGAAACGCGGCCCGTCCTTGATGAAGAAGAACGTGAGCACCAGTACGAGACCGAGGGTGACCAGCAGCGACCCGGCTGTGCTCACCCCGGAGAAGACGCCACCGGCGATGCTGGCGGCGCTGCCCTGCACCTTCTCGACGACGACGTGCACGGCGTTGTCGAGTTGCTCGTCGCGCAGGTTGATCGGCGGGCCCTGGATCCAGTCCTGGACCGTGTTGATGCCTTCGGTGGCCTTGTTCGCGAGGTCGGGCATCTGCGAGATCACCGACGGGACGATCCCCGCGATGATCCCGCCGACGATCAGGAAGAACATCACGAGTGTCATGCCCGCGGCGGCGGCCGGCGGAACACCGCGTTTCGTCATGCCCCGGGTGGGCGGCCACAGGATCGTCGACACGACGATCGCGAGTGCGATGGGCAGCAGAATCACCCAGGTCTTCTCGATGATCCACCCGAGGACGAGCGCTGCCGCCGCGATGATCACGAGACATGCGGACCACTTCGCCAGCCACATGCCGCCCTTGCCGATGAGGGTTCCGCGATCGGGCCGGGCCGGAGCGGTGTCGTTCGCCGGCGCGGTGTCGTTCGCTGCGGCGGTGTCGTTCGCCGGGGCGGTGTCCGTCGACTCCCCGGCGTCCTCCGGGGCGGCCGAGGGTTCGTCCTTCGATTCGCTCAACACGGGTCCTTTCGGTCGGCGCGGGGCCGTCGACTCGATCGACATCGCCAATCTACGGGTGACACCCCGCGTGCGCAGGGCCGACACGGTCGTAGCTCTGCGGTGCCGGGGTGTGACGTGGCATCCTCGAACCATGAGCCCCCGCTTCCGTTCGTCCCGCACGACGGCCGTGTTGTTCGCGGCCGGTGTCGCCACCGCTGCGATCGCAGGGTGTGGCACCGACGACGCCCCGTCGACGGACGACCTGCGTTCCTCCGCCGGTGCGGTCGTCACCTCGGTCAAGGAGGGCGCGGAAGGTGCCCTCTCGTCGGTGCAGAGCGCGGGTGCCCAGGCGGGGGACGCCATCGACCAGGCACAGTTGTCCGCGTTCGTTGCGGCGTTCCGTGCCGCGTACCCGGACCTGTCGGCGGATCGGGAGACCTCCTCGATCGAGACGATCGTGACCGAGACCTGCCCCCTCGTCGACGAGGACGCATCCGACGACGACATCCGGGCGAAGGTCGCCGAAACGGCCACCAACGGATCGGCGGAGCCGACCGACGACCAGGTCGGGCAGATCACGCAGATGGTGCGCGCCGCCTGCCTGTGACGCGCGGGCACGACGCCGCTGCCATGCGGGCGTCGGTCCGCCGGAGGCGACCACGTAGAATCTTGATTCCGTGAGCCTTACCCTCGGAATCGTCGGACTTCCCAACGTCGGCAAGTCGACGCTCTTCAATGCGCTGACCAAGAACGACGTGCTGGCCGCGAACTACCCGTTCGCGACCATCGAGCCGAACGTCGGTGTCGTCGAACTGCCCGACGAGCGACTGAACCGGCTCGCCGAGATCTTCGGATCCGAGCGGATCCTGCCCGCCACCGTGTCGTTCGTCGACATCGCCGGCATCGTCAAGGGCGCCTCCGCCGGGGAGGGCATGGGCAACAAGTTCCTCGCCAACATCCGCGAGGCCGACGCCATCTGCCAGGTGGTGCGTGTCTTCGACGACCCGGACGTCGTGCACGTCGACGGTAAGGTCGATCCGATGGCCGACATCGAGGTCATCGCCACCGAGCTGATCCTCGCCGACCTGGAGACCATCGAGAGGGCCCTCCCGCGCCTCGAGAAAGAATCGCGGAAGAACAAGGAACTCGTCGCCCAACTGGACGAGACGAAGAAGGCGCAGAAGATCCTCGAGGACGGACGCACCATCTTCGCCGCGCAGAGCGAAATCAAAGCCGAACTGCTCCGTGAGCTGCATCTGCTCACGGCGAAGCCGTTCCTGTACGTGTTCAACGCCGACGAGTCGGTGCTCACGAACGAGGACCGCAAGAACGAACTGCGCGCGGCCGTCGCTCCGGCGGATGCGGTGTTCCTCGACGCGAAGGTGGAGTCGGAACTTCTCGAACTCGACGAGGACGAGGCGATGGAGCTGCTCGAATCCATCGGTCAGACCGAAGCGGGCCTGAAGCAGTTGGCGCGCGCGGGCTTCCACACCCTCGGCTTGCAGACCTACCTCACGGCGGGTCCGAAGGAATCCCGAGCCTGGACGATCCGCAAGGGTGACACCGCACCGAAGGCCGCCGGTGTGATCCACACCGATTTCGAGCGGGGATTCATCAAGGCGGAGGTCGTGTCGTTCGCCGACCTCGACGCTGCCGGCTCGATGAACGCGGCCAAGGCCGCAGGCAAGGTGCGGATGGAAGGCAAGGACTACGTGATGGTCGACGGTGACGTGGTGGAGTTCCGTAGCGGAAACCAGTCTGGGAAGAAGTGAGTTAGATAAAGATCGGGTGACAGCTGGGTCGGTCGTTCCGAGCGCAGGTAGATCACGGATAGAGTCCACGAGGAAGTAGTGCAATGGCCGCAATCTTCAAGACCGTCGCTTGGCAGGTCGAGCAGTTGGTGAGCGGCGTCAGCACGGGACAGATCCAGTTGCCTGACTTGCAGCGGCCCTTCGTTTGGCCTGCTACCAAAGTGCGGGACCTTTTCGACTCGATGTACCGTGGCTACCCGGTCGGTTCGTTGATGTTTTGGGACGTGGTCGCAGCGGGTGAAACTCATGCGATCAGCTCAGACGCGCAGCTGGGTGCGAGTCACCAGATAATTGACGGCCAACAGAGGTTGACGAGTCTGTATGCCGCGATGCAGGGTCACTCGGTCCGCGACGAAGCATACCGGCAGCGAAAGATCGTGATCGCGTTCAATCCCTTCACCGAGAAATTCGAAGTCCGCACGCCAGCCCTTGCGAAGTCCGTGCAGTGGGTGGAAGACATCTCCTCGTGTTTCGCATCGCCTATCGCTGCCCGTAAGGCTTTCGTCAAGCGCTATGAGGCCGGAGGTAACCAACTCAGCGAGGACGAAGAAGAACGTGTCGAGGTCGTATTCGCCAAGCTCACTGAGCTAAAGAACTACCAGTTCGACGTGGTCCACATTCAGAAGGATGTGGATAAGCGGCTTGTGGCCGACGTGTTCGTCCGGATCAATTCGGAGGGAGTCAGACTCAAGGCATACGACTACATTCTGACCTGGCTGAGTGTGTTCTGGTCTGAGGGGCGCGAGGAGATCGAAAATTTTGCCCGCAACTCCAGACTCAGCACTCAACGTGCATCCGAGATTGCAGGGACTCCCGTCACTTGGACTGCGTTGAATCCGTACATTGCCGTGGAGACCGGTCACGTGGTGCGGGCTTTGGTCGCGGTGGGGCAAGGTCGAGGTCGCCTCCAGGATGCGTATGCGGCACTCCAAGCCAAGGAGAAGGCGACCGGGCAAGTTAACGCTCACCGACAAGAGGTGGAGCTGAACAAACTGAAAGCCGCGCTGCCAGTGGTTACCAATCAGGTGAGCTGGACCGAATATGTGCGGTCGATTCGCACGGCGGGCTTCCGACAATCGGCGAACCTGACTTCGAACATGAACGTCGTCTACTCGTACGTCATATTCCTGTTGGGGCGTACTCACTACGGCGTGGAGTTGGCCGTCCTGCGGACTCTCGTTGCGCGTTGGCTGTTCATGGCGCAGTTGACGGGCAGGTACACCGGGTCGTCGGAGTCGCAGATTCAGAAGGATCTCGATCGTATCTACAGCGTCAGCAAAGGCGATGCTGCGGGCTTCGCCACTATCCTCGACGAGATGATCGGCTCCCAGCTCACGCCAGATTTCTGGCAGTTCAATATGCCCCAGGACCTGATGACGTCTGGCTCTGCGCTCTCTCCTCAATACCAGTGTTACCTCGCGGCGCTCAACATTCTTGATGCCAAGATGTTCATGCTCGACGCCCGGGTCGTCGACTGGATGGACCCCTCACAACCAGCTGTAAAAGGTACTGAGGGGCACCACTTGTTCCCTCGCGCCTATCAAGAGAAGGTGCTTGGCATCACCGACATCAAGCGTGTCAATCAGGCTGCTAACTTTGCGCCTACTGACTGGAGTACCAATATCGCCATTGGCGACGACCCCCCGTCGGTCTACTGGCCGAAGCTGGTCGCCGCTCGGTCGACGTCACCGGAATGGTTGGCCAAGCAGATGTACTGGCATGCGTTGCCGCAGAGCTGGGAGAGCATGACCTATGAGGATTTCCTTGAGGCTAGGCGTGTACTGATGGCCCGCGTCACTCGTGACGGCTACAAGGTTCTGTCTGGATCTGCAACCGAGTTGCCAGTTGAACGCGTCCAGGAGGTTGCGGAACCAGCCGAGGAACCGACATTGGCCGAGCTAATCGAAGCTGGAGTCTTGCGGCCCGGAGACCTGCTCGACCCTGTTGACCCTGGGTGGGAAGTCGATGCAGTCGTCGATGATGACGCCACCTTGGTGATCGACGGTACAAAGCAGTTTGATTCGTTGACGGAAGCCTCCCACTCGTTGGGCGTCACCAATATGAGTGGCCTTGAGTTCTGGGCGTTGGAGACGCCGGACCGGCTTGTGCCGTTGAAGGATCTAGTAGTGACAGGAGAGGCAGTTCGTGAGTAGGCGAGACCAAGGAGACGTTGTGGAATTCCGATTCAACGTGTGATGTGAGCTGATCCTGCTCCGCGGGCCCCGTCGATCGTCGTGATCGGCGGGGCTTCGTCGCCTCGTTCTTGTCTTTCCGCATCGAGCAATCAGCGCTATCATAGTTGATAGCAAGAGGAGGTGGCTCTGATGTCATCCATCATCGTGCGTGGTCTCGATGACCACGTGAAGGAACAGCTCGCATCGCAGGCGAAGGAGCACGGGCGGTCCATGGAGGCCGAGGTTCGAGACATCCTGACGAAGGCCGCTCGACGGCAGCACATCGGCATGGCTCTTCTGGCCGTGGCGCGGGATGTCGGTGGGGGCGATGAGCTGCCGATTCCGACGCGCGATGATGTCGCACGGGCGGCGGACTTCGAATGATCGTCCTCGACACGAACGTCATCGCAGAGATCTTTCGGTCCTCGCCGGAGCCTCGTCTCGTAGAGTGGCTCGTTTCGCTGACGGGCGACGTCGCGATCACCGCCATCACTCTCGCGGAGTTGCATGCCGGTATCCGAAGGCTCCCGGAAGGCCGACGCAAAGACGAGCTGGCGCACGGGATCGAGGAAGCGGTAGCACCGTATCGGGGGAGCCGGTCGGTGCTCGCCTTCGATGCTGACGCGGCGGAGCGATACGCGGAGGTGCTCGCGTCGCGTGAGGCAGCAGGTGCGCCGGTCAGTACCGCCGACGCCCAGATCGCCGCGATCTGCCTGGCGCACGGGGCAACCTGCGCTACGCGCAATGTGAAGGATTTCCAGCACACCGGCGTCGAACTCGTGGACCCGTGGAATGTCAATGCGTGAAGCGTCATTCGAGCGAGGTCCTCGCCCACCAGGAGCTCACTGAGGCCGATCTGGGTGGGCTTCGACAGCTCTTCGACAGCGAGTATCTCAAGGAGCTCGGAGAGTGGGATCCGCAACAGCCCTACGGCTACACATCACATGATGTCCACATCATGGCGCGGATCGAAGGTCTTGTCATCGGCCACGTGGGATGGGCGCGCCGCGTGATCGCTGTCGGCACGGAGACACTCGCGATCGCGGGAGTCGGCGGTGTCTTGATCTCCGCTGACGCAAGAGGGATGTGAATCGCCCCGAGTTCGGCGGAGGCTCAGCTATCTGGTTCCAGCCTCAGCGAGGACCGGTGTCTCACGGTAGTCGGCCGCCGAGTGATTTGCCCAGTAGGCGGCCTCGTACTCGACAGGCGGGACGTGGTTGATCTCGCCATGCAAGCGGCGGTGATTGAA
>NZ_JAIYEP010000005.1 GCF_020515525.1 Rhodococcus yananensis | reverse complement strand
TGTGCTCTTCCGATCTCCCGGCAGGTCGGCCGGGCCCACGATCGGTGGTGTGAGTCAGTTGTCCGCTGCGCTCGACGCCGCGTTCTTCTCGAGCAGATCCGCGAGGGAGTTGAAGAACTCCGTGTACGTCTGGATGCTCTCGTTGGTGTAGGTGTCGGCGGGCAGGTAGATGATGTTGCCGTTCTGGATCGCCGACACGTTCTGCAACGCGGGGGAGTTCTCGAGCACCGTGGCGGCCGGCTGGTAGTCCGGTTCGTCCGCGGCCACGGCGGCGTCACGGTCCATGACGATGATCAGGCCCGGATCGGACGCGGCGATGGCCTCGACGGAGATGTCGTCACCCTGCTCGTCGTTGGTTCCTTCGGGAACCTGGAGGGCCGGGGTGAAACCGAAGATGTCGAACATCGGGCCGATGGTGCGTCCGTTGCTCGGGGCGACATAACCGATCTCGCCGCCCGAGACGATCAGTCCCATCACCGACTGGTCGGGGGAGTAGGCGGCCTTCACACGGGCGATCGACGCATCGAACGCGTCGCTGAGCGCCTGCGCTTCCGCTTCCTTGTCGAAGATCTCGCCGAGGACGGTGACGCCGCGCTTGAGTTCGGTATCGAACGCTTCGCCGTCACGGGGCGCGACCTCGACGATCGTGGCGTCCGGGGCGAGCTGCTGGAACTTCTCGCGGTGCTGCGCGTAGCGTCCGCCGTTGATGATCAGGTCGGGATCGACGGCGACGACCGCTTCGAGGTCGGGTTCCCGATGCGACCCGAGGTCGACGATGGTGTCGTCCCGGGTGTAGGAGATCGTGTCGGGCATCAGAGTGACGGCACCGGCGGTGAGCGGGATACCCCAGGTGTCGAGGGTCTCGAACGTGCTGTTGTCCGTGGCGACGACGGACCGCGGCGGCACGGTGACCGTCTGGGTACCGAAGTTGTCCTCGACCGTGACGGTGGAATCGGCGGCGGTCGACTCGGTGGCGGGGTCGCTCGAACACGCCGTCAGGGCCAGAGCTGCCAAGGTGCCGAGCACGGCACCTCGGTACAGGCGGGATGCGTTCATCGATCTTCCTTGCTGTGCGCTTACCAGGAACTGGGTGAGGTAATTGAAATACCTTACAAATTTGTTAGCTTAACCTAACCTGTTGCGGGGGTTGGTTTCGGGCCCGATACGGCCTTCGACCAGCGACTTTCCCGCCGGGTGCGCGCGTCGGCCGATGCGCCCGCGCACAGTCGGTACGGTCGCGATGTGAACGAAATCGATCGCGTCGCAGACTTCCGTCGCCGCCACGGCATCGACCGTCTCATCGACGTCCACACCCACTTCATGCCGAAGAGCGTGCTCGACAAGGTGTGGCAGTACTTCGACGAGGCGGGACCGCTCGTCGGGCGGGAATGGCCCATCACCTATCGGCACGACGAGGACGAACGCGTCGCGCGGCTCCGCGATTTCGGGGTCCGGAAGTTCACGTCGATGCTGTACCCGCACAAGCCGGCGATGGCGGCGTGGCTGAATTCGTGGGCCGCCGACTTCGCTGCGCGCACCCCGGACTGTCTGCACACCGCGACGTTCTACCCGGAACCCGAAGCGGCCGGGTACGTCGCCGACGCGATCGGTGCGGGTGCGGTCGTGTTCAAGTCACACATCCAGGTCGGTGGCTACTCGCCGCTCGACCCACTCCTCGAGCCGGTGTGGTCGCAACTCGAGGAGGCGCGGATCCCGACGGTCGTGCACTGCGGATCGGGGCCGGCACCGGGGGTGCACACCGGACCGGAACCGATGGCGGAACTGCTGCGCCGTCACCCCGAACTGACCGTGATCGTCGCGCACATGGGGTTGCCCGAGTACCGGGAGTTCGCCGATCTGGCGGAGCGGTACCCGCGCGTGTACCTCGACACGACGATGGCGTTCACCGACTTCACCGAGGCCGCCACCCCGTTCCCGGCGAACGAGCTGTCGCGGCTGGCGGCGCTGCGCTCGAAGGTTCTGCTGGGCACGGACTTCCCGAACATCCCGTACCCGTACGTCCATCAACTCGATGCGCTCGAGCGGGTCGCGCACGGGTGGGGTGGGGTCAGAGGGCGACGTCGCGCCGCATCACCTTTCCGGTGGCATTGCGGGGCAGCAGATCCCGCGTGATCTTCCACTTCGTGGGGACCTTGTAGTACGACAGTCGGTCCTTGCAGTACGCCTGCAGATCCGCCTCGTCGGCCTCCGCACCCGGGTGCAGCACCACGACCGCGGCGACCTCCTGGCCCAGATCCGGGTGATCGACACCGATCACCGCGCATTCCTGCACCGCAGGATGCTCGTCGAGAACCTGCTCGATCTCGACGGGATACACGTTCTCCCCGCCGCGCAGGATCAGGTCCGACCGGCGACCGGTCAGACGCAACCGGCCGTTCTCCAAGGTGCCGTAGTCACCCGTGCGCAGCCAGCCCTCGGAATCGATGGCCGCGGCCGTGGCCTCCTCGTTCTCCCAGTACCCGAGCATCACGAACGGGCTGCGCACGCAGATCTCGCCCTCCTCGCCGTCGGGAACCCGCTCACCGAACGGATCCCGCAGCTCCATGGCGACGGTGATGGTGGTGCTGCCGAGAGTGCCCGGAAACGCCTCGATCTCGGGGGCGGTGGCCAACGCGATCGCGGTGCTGCACTCGGTGAGGCCGTAGCTGTCCACCAGGGCCTGATCGGCGAACGGAAACTTGTCCCGCAGGCGTCGCTTGAACTCCGGCGACGACGGAGCCGACGCCAACGCGAACCCCGTCAGTGACGACAGGTCGTACTCGTCGGTGTTCTCGTGCTCGAGCATCCGCGCCGCCATCGTCGGCACCGCACCCCAGTTCGTGACCTTCTCGCGCTCGATGAGACCGAAGACCTTGTCGATGTCGAAACGTCCCTCGTTGATGATCACCGCGCTGCCCGTCGCCAGCCGCACGACCGCGAGATTGTGCAGGCTCGCGATGTGGAACAGCGGCGATGTCATCAGATACCGCGCGTCGTTGGGGACGGTCTCGTCGTACGGACGCCCGTACATCTCCGACATCAACGCATCCGAGTACTTGAGATAGTCGACGACCGCGAGCACGTTGCGCTGCGAGTGCAGGGCCCCCTTCGGGCGACCGCTCGTCCCGCTGGTGAAGAGGATGACGGCCGGGTCGTCCTCGTCGACGTCGGTGGACGGCAGTTCCGCGCCCGCGCCGTCGGCGACGATCCGCGGAACGTCCTCCTCCATCGTGAGCAGTGCGAAGCCCGACACGTCGGCCTTCTCGACCAGCTCGGCCCGCTTCGCGTCGGCGATGAGCACCTTCGGTCGGACGAGCCCGACACCGTGGGCGATCTCGTGCGGAGTCCACCACGAGTTCAGTCCCACCGCGATCGCACCGAGGGTCTGCGTCGCCCAGAACGAGATGATCCACTCGGGGGAGTTCGCACCGAGGATCGCGACGCGATCACCCTTGCCGACGCCGTACTCGTCGCGCAGCGTGGTCGCGACCGCCGCGACCGCGTCGGCGTGATCACTGAACGACAGGCGCCGATCCGCCGTGACGAGGTAGTCGCGGTCGCCCCACGCGCGTGACGCGGCGACGAGATCGCCGATGTTCCGACTGCGGTTCCGCATGACCTGCATGCGGTTTCCGCGGACCTCTTCCTCGACGATCTCGAAGCGCCCGCCGGGGCCGGTCAGTCGGGAAACGACCTGCTGCAGCATCTGCTGAAGATCTGTCGGTGCTGTCATGGGGGACCTTTCCTGCGTGCGGCCTTGTGTCGAGTCCGGTATCGAGCGTGACCATCTCACCCTCTTTCCGGCCGAGGGTAGTGATCGATACCACTGACCGGGACGAGCGTGTGGTGGAACGGGAACGGCGCACGGTGTGTCCGCCATCACCGATTCGTCCCACTCACCGGGATGTAGCGATCTGCGTCACTTTCCGGCTGGCTACCTTCGCGGCACCCGCCATCCGGACGCGAGGTGAGTGCCCCCTCGCCGTCGTCGTGGACCGGTCCCATCCGAAGGAGTTCCCGAGTGAAACGCAGCACCGCATCGAAACTGGTGGTGGGCCTCGCCGCCACCATGGTGGTGGCATCGGCCTGTGCCTCGAACCGAGGAGGTGATCCGGTCGAATCGGTCGCGTCGGGCCCCGATTCGGCAGCGACGGCCGCCGGAACCCAGCAGGGGGCGGACGCGAAGTTCGGAACCCTCGAGTCGCCGTGCGGCACCGGTGACGCGTCGGGTGCGACCGATCAGGGCGTGACCGACACCGAGATCCGCATCGGCTACGGCGACGACCGCGGCTTCACCAACAGCCCGGGCCTGAACAAGGAGATGGGTGATGCCGTCGCCGCCATGATCGACTGGTGCAATGCGCAGGGCGGCATCAACGGTCGGCAGATCGTCGGTACCCACTACGACGCCGCGATGACGCAGGCCAATGCGGCGATGCAGAACGCGTGCGGCTCCGAGTTCATGATGGTCGGCCACGGATTCGCGATGGATCAGACGTCCGAGCAGACGCGCGTGGCCTGCAACATGGCGGCGGTTCCCGGCTTCACGGTGTCCCCGGACGCCGCGAACGGGCCCATGACGTACCAGGGTGTTCCGTTCCCCGTCGACTACGCGAACGGCTCGCAGTGGTTCCAGATCGCCGAGATGTACCCCGATCTGATGGACGGTTTCGATCTCGTCGGCTCCACGATGCCGACGATCATCACGTCGACCACCAAGATCCGCTCGGTCGCGGAAGCCGCGGGCTTCGATCTGAAGGATTGCGGTGTCACCCTCAACTACGAGGGCGAATCCAGCTACGTGCCGTTCGCCGAGAAGTTCCGGGAATGCGGCGTCGACGGGCTGTGGACGTCGCGGTCGCCGGTGCCCGCCGAGTTCAACTTCATCAAGGCCCTCGACCAGTCGGGCATCGACCCGATCTTCATGGGTGAGGCCACCTGGTACGGCGACGCCGCGCGCGAGTGGAACGGCGCGAACGGTGGCCTGCTCGACAACCTGCACGCCGGCATGACCTTCCAGATGATCGAGAACGCCGACATCGTTCCGGCCGTGCAGGACTACCTCGACATCGTCGAAGCGCAGGGCGGCAAGACCGCGCTGCTGGGCATGCAGGCCACGTCGTCGTTCCTGCTGTGGGCGACCGCCGCGGACGCGTGCGGCTCCGACCTGACCCGACAGTGCATGATCGACGAACTGTCGAGCATCCACGAGTGGGACGCGGGTGGACTGCACGCCGTGACCGATCCGGGCAACAACATGCCCGCGACGTGCGGACTCGTCACGACCCTGTCGGGCACGGAGTTCACGCAGGCGTTCCCGGCGGAGGCCGGCACCTTCAAGTGCGACGAGAAGTACCTGATCGCAACCGATTCCAGCACGTGGGGAACCGATCTGGGGCCCGACCGCATCGCCACGAAGTACCTGAATCCCAACATCATCAGGCCGGCGTCCTGATCCGATGACGACCGGTGCCGGCGGTGCACGCACCGCCGGCACCGACGAGCAGAGGTTTTCGCATGGACACCTTCTTGACCTTCACCGTCGTGGGGCTGGTGCTCGGATCGGTTTACGCGATCGCCGCGTCCGGCCTGGTCCTCACCTACAACACCTCGGGCATCTTCAACTTCGCGCACGGCGCCCAGGCGATGCTCGGTGCCTTCGCCTACTGGCAGTTCAAGGTCGGGTGGGGTCTACCCACTCCGGTGGCGCTGCTGATCGTGCTGGGCATCCTCGGGCCGCTGATGGGGCTGATCCTCTACACGGTGATCATGCGCGGAATGCGTGACACCGCCGAGGTGACGAAGATCGTCGTCACCGTCTCGATCCTCCTCGGGATGGTCGCGGTCTCGCACTGGTTCTGGCATCCGGAGACGCCGCGCACCATGGCGATGTTCTTCGGCGACCGCAACGGCATCGAAGTTCTCGGCGTCGGAATCCGCTATCACGAGCTGATCTGCATCGCCGTGGCGATCGCCATCGCGGTGGGTCTGCGCATCATGTTCACCCGCACCCGTTCGGGAGTGGCGATGCGCGGTGTCGTCGACGACCCCGACCTGTTGCGGCTCAACGGCCACGACCCCGATCGTCTCGCCGCGTTGTCGTGGGTGATGGGTTCGACCCTCGCGGTGCTCGCGGGCATCCTCATCACCCCCATCAACGGCGGCACCCTCGAGGCGAACATGCTGACGCTGCTCGTCATCGACGCCTTCGCCGCCGCGATGTTCGGTCGGCTGCGCAGCATTCCCCGAACGTTCGCCGGTGCGCTCTTCCTGGGGCTCGCCGCGACCTACGTCCTCGCGTACTTCCCGACCTCGTGGAACTGGACGTCCAACTTCCGGGTGTCGCTGCCGATGATCGCGTTGTTCGTGGTGCTCATCGTGCTGCCGCAGGATCGGTTGCGCGGAGCGGTGACCCGCACCCGCGAGCGCTACCACGTGCCGTCGGTGCGCAAGGCGGTCGCGTGGGCGGTGGCGCTCGTGGTGATCGTCTACGCGATCCGTCTGCTGATGGTGACCTCTGCGATCACCACGCTGACCATCGGCATGACGTTCGCGATCATCGCGTTGTCGCTGACGCTGCTCACCGGATACGCCGGTGAACTGAATCTGGCGCCCGTCTCCTTCGGGGCGATCGCCACGATCGTCGCGTTCCACCTCGGCATCTCGGGATCCGGTCTCGCCGCGTACCTGAACCTGTGGGGTGTGGTGTTGGGGGTGGCCGCGACCGCGGTGATCGGTGGCCTCATCGCGCTGCCGGCGTTGCGTCTGCGTGGCCTGTACCTGGCGCTCGCGACGATGGCGTTCGGTGTGTTCCTGTCGAACATGGTGTTGCGTGACACCACCCGCCACGAACTGTTCGGTGTCGAATTCTCGTTGTTCACCGACGGGAACATCGCGATCCCGCCGTTGAAGGTCGGTCCGCTCGACCTGAAGGACCCGACCACCTTCCTGATGACGGTCACGGTGATCTTCGCCGTGCTCGGTGTCGGTGTGATCGCGTTGCGCAACAGTGGATACGGACGCAGGCTCGCCGCGATGAAGGACAGCCCCGCCGCGTCGGCGATGCTCGGTCAGAGCCTCGTGCGGCTCAAGCTCGGCGTGTTCGGTCTCTCCACGGGCATCGCCGGTCTCGGCGGGTTGTTCATGGCGAGCGCCATGGGGTCGGTGTCCATCGAGACCTACTCGATCATGGTGAGTCTGTCGCTGCTGATGCTCACCGTCGTCGCGGGGATCGGATACGTCTCGGGCGCGTTGTTCGGCGGCCTGATGTCGGGTATCGGGTTCGCCGTGATCATGGTGTCGTTCTCGAATCTCGCGTCGGCGCAACCGGAACTCTCCGGGATGTGGACGTTCCTCGGGCACGTCGCGGCGGTGAGCCCCGCACTGATCGGTATCGGTGTGGCCGCGAACCCGAGCGGCACTGTGCACCAGATGGTCGAGGCGTACCGGACCCTCGCGAACGCCAGGCCGGTCCTCGCCGGTGGCGCGGTCGTGATCGGGGTGTCGTATCTGCTGGCCCTCACCGGTGCGCTCGACAACTGGTGGTTCGCATCGATCACCATCGCCACGGTGTTCCTGCTGCCCGTCGTCGGCCGGTGGCTGATGCCCGATGCGGTGCTCGGCGCCGAGGAAGCGGAACGTCGGCGCCCGCTCGTCCCCGAGCGCGTCGGGGTGGACGAGCCGTACGGCCCGGCCGTGCGCGACGAGATCGACCGGGAACTGGGTATCGCCGACCAGTTGAACATTCCCGCCCGCGCAGACAAGGAGTTGGTCACCCATGGCTGACGCACCACTGCTCGAAACCCGAGGGATCACGGTCAGGTTCGGCGGTCATGTCGCCGTCAGGGACGTGAGCATCTCGGTCGGCCCGGGTGTCGTCACCGGGCTGATCGGACCCAACGGAGCCGGCAAGACGACGTTGTTCAACACCATCACCGGCCTGCAGCGGCCCACGTCGGGCAGCGTCTTCCTGGACGGCAGGGACGTGACGCGGCTGGCCCCGTACAAGCGGGCCCGGATGGGCTTGGCCCGCACGTTCCAGCGTCTGGAACTGTTCGTGTCGCTGTCGGTGCGCGACAACCTGCGGGTCGCGGGGGACATCCACAACGCCAACGGACGTCACCGCATCGACGTGGACGCCGAGACCGATCGGCTCCTGGAACTGACCGGGCTCACCGACGTCGCGCACAGGGACGTCGCGGACATCCCCACCGGCCGCGCGCGTGTCGTCGAGGTGGCGCGGGCCCTGATGGCGGGACCGCGGGTGCTGCTCCTCGACGAACCGGCATCGGGGCAGACCGAACAGGAGACCGAGGAATTCGCGGCGCTGCTCGGTGAGCTCGCCGCCGGCGGACTGGCGATCTGCCTCGTCGAGCACGACATCCCCCTCGTGATGAAGATCTGCTCGACGATCCACGTGCTCGACTACGGTGCGGTGCTCGCGAGCGGGGTGCCCGACGAGATCAGGAACGATCCGGCGGTCATCAATGCGTACATCGGCACCGAGGAGGAGGCGGTATGACCGAGCCGTTGCTGGAACTGGCCGGGGTCCGGGCCGCGTACGGCACGATCGAGGTCCTCCACGGCGTGGATCTGGCCCTCGAGCCGGGGGCCGTCGTCGCGCTCCTCGGCCCCAACGGAGGCGGCAAGACGACGACGCTGAAGGTGTGCTCGGGGGTGCACCCGGTGGCGTCGGGCGAGCTGCGGATCGCCGGTCACGTCGTCAACGGCGCCTCGGCGGCGGACCTCGCACGGTCGGGTGTGTGCTCGATCCCGGAGGGGCGGGGAATCTTCCCGAACCTGACGGTGCGGGAGAACCTGTGGATCGCGACCGGGACCGGGGTGTCGCTCGCCGATCTCGAGGACGTCGCCTACTCGCGCTTCCCGATTCTCGGTGAGCGCCGGACCCAGCTGGCCGGGTCCATGTCGGGCGGCGAACAGCAGATGCTCGCACTGTCGCGCGCTTTGGGCACGCACCCCACGGTGCTGTTGCTCGACGAGTTGTCGATGGGCCTGGCCCCTCGCATCGTCTCCCAGATCTACGACATCGTCGGCGAACTGGCGGCGGAGGGTGTGTCCATCCTCGTCGCCGAGCAGTTCGCCAGGGCAGTCCTTCCGATCGCCACCGGTGCGGCACTGATGCTGCAGGGCCGGGTGGTGCGGACGGGTGATCCGGCGGAGATCGAAGAAGAACTGTCCGCAAGCTATCTAGGAGGTTGACCATGACCGCACTCGTCGACGAACGACGTGAGCAGTTCAAGAAGAACATCGCCGAGTTGGGCATCGACGCCGCCCGTCCCGCGTCCGGCGGCAAGGGCCGGATCGTCGGGCTCGTGCTGATGATTGTCGGTGTCGTCGCAGCGTTCGTGGTGTATGTGGCGTCGTTGACGCTGTCGGATCTGCGGGACATCGCGTCGTACCAGTTGCTGAGCATCGGATTCGTGACGTTGACCCTCGTCGGTGTCGCCGTGTACATCGCGTCGACGGTGTCGCGTGTGCTGAGCCTGTGGCTCGTGCGGCAGTTGCTCGAGAGCGACGCGCAGGCCACGCGGATCGCGGAGGCGCTGAAGGCCGGCGACGACTGATCCCGGCACCCGTCGCCGGAGGGCCCGCTCCCGGGCGGATACGGGCCCTCCGGCGACCGGTACGGATCCGGAATCGTTGCAGGCGGTATGTTCTCGGTGCCGCCGCCGCGAGAACGGTGTCCGGCCGTGTGCAGATCCCCGTGTCCCAAGTGTGACCGTTTCGGGCGTTTCGACCACTTCACTGAGACCGTGTGGTGCTGCTAACGTTACGGGAATCAATTTCAGTTCCGGATCCCGTCCGCTTCACCGTCTCGACCAGTTGTGATGGAGGTCACGTTGACTGTCGTCGACCCCGATTTCGTAGCCGTCGGTTCATCCGCGCAGCGGGAACTGCCGCCGTCGATGATCGAAAGGCTCACGCGCATCCTCGAGTCGTTCGATTCGGGAACAGCACGGCTCACCCTGGAGGAGGTGACGATCCGGTCCGGGTTGCCCCGGTCGACGGTCCACCGCATCCTGGATCAGCTGGTCCGTCTCGAATGGGTCGATCACGCACCGTTCGGATACTGCCTCGGGTCGCGTGCCCTCGGCCTCGGTGGCGACGTCAACCGCGACCGGATCCGGGAGAGCGCAGCCCCGTTCCTGCACGAACTCGCGATGCAGACCGGTGCCGTCGTGCACCTCGAAGTCCTCGACGGCGCGTCGACGTACTGCCTCGACAAGATCGGTGGTCCCCGCGCCGGGTCGGTCCCCACCCGAGTCGGTGGACGCGTCCACGCCCACGCCACCGCCGGCGGCAAGGCGATGCTCGCGACCCTCGATCCCGAGCACGTCGACGCACTGTGCCCGCCGCGCCCGGTGGCGCTCACCCCGCACACCATCACCGATCGTGTGGTTCTCCACCAGGAACTCAACCGCATCCGGAAACGTCGTGGTGTCGCGTTCGAACGCGACGAGGCGAACCTCGGTGTCGTCGCGGTGGGCGCACCGCTGCGCGGCGCCAACATCCCGCTCGCGAGCGTGTCGTTGGCGGGGGACGCCCGCGCAGTTCACGTCGACTGGATCGCCCCCCTCGTCGCGGACGTCGCCCGCCGCATCTCCCACGCCCTGACCGGGACCGATCCCGCCGTCGGCGCCGTCCTGGACTGGACCTAGATCTGAGTGTGCAGTTTTCGACGGATTCGGTGCGGAATCGCGTCCACAACTGCACACTCGACCGTCGCCGGCGGCTTCGAACTCAGATACCGAGGTCCTTGGCGACGATCGTCTTCATGATCTCGGTGGTGCCACCGTAGATCGTCTGGATGCGCGCGTCGACGAAGGCCCGGGACACCGCGTACTCGCGCATGTATCCGTAACCGCCGTGCAACTGCAGGCACCGGTCGGCGACCCGGACCTGCAGTTCCGTCGTCCACCACTTGATGCGGGCGGCGCGCGCCGCGGTCAACGCGCCGGCGACGTGCTCGGCGATGCAGTCGTCGAGGAACGTGCGGGCCAGGTCGAGTTCGGTGGCGAGTTCGGCGAGCACGAACTTCGTGTTCTGGAAGCTCGACACCGGCGACCCGAACGCGGTGCGTTCCTGCACGTACGCGAGGGTCTGCGCGAACACACCCTCGGCCGCGGCGACGGCGCCGACAGCCAGCGACAGCCGTTCCTGCGGCAGATTGTGGACGAGCTGACCGAATCCGTCACCTTCCTCGCCGAGCCGGTTCGCGACGGGCACCCGCATACCGGTGAAGACCAATTCGCTGGTGTCCTGCGCGTGCAGCCCGATCTTCTCCAGGTTGCGGCCGCGCTCGAAACCTGGGGTGTCGGCGTCGACGACGAGCAGGGTCAGGCCGCCGTGCGGATCGTCGGAGGTGCGGGTCGCGACGACGAACAGGGTGCCGTTCTGTCCGTTCGAGATGAACGTCTTGGAACCGTCGACGACGTACTCGTCGCCGTCGCGGACGGCGGTGGTGCGGATACCGGTCAGGTCGCTTCCGGTGCCGGGCTCGGTCATGGCGATGCCGAGGACGGTCTCGCCGGTGACGACGCCGGGGAGCCACCGCGCCTTCTGCTCGGCGGTGCTCATGTCGGTCAGGTACGGCAGCACCACGTCGTTCTGCAGCGAGAACGCGATCCCGGCCGCCGCGTGCCCGGCCCGATTCACTTCCTCGACGAGCAGGGCGTTGTACCGGAAGTCGTCGACTCCCGGCCCGCCGAACTCTTCGAGAACCGAGAATCCGAGCAGGCCGAGCTTGCCGGCGTCGGTGAACAGGCCCGGGTCGAGCAGCCCGGCGTGTTCCCAGTCCTCGTGGACGGGAGTGATCCGGTCGCGGACGAAACCGCGGGCGACGTCGCGGAACTGCAGGTGTTCGGGATCGTGGGTGAGGCGGGCGTTCATCGGACGAGTCTCGATTCGGTCGGGTGGATGAACGCGCCGCGGGCGTACTCGGCGGCGGCCGTCTCGGTGGCCTTGTAGTGGAGTTTCTTGCCGGTCGCCGAGACCGGCAGCGTATCGACGAACCGGTAGGCGCGGGGCCGCTTGAACGCCGAGAGCATCGGGTGCGCGCGACAGTGCGCGTCGAGGACGTCCGCGGTCGGGGCGACACGCTCGGCGTCGGCGACGACGTAGGCGACGACGATGCGTCCCCACCGTTCGTCCGGAACACCGACGACCAACGAATCCTGCACTGTCGGATGGCAGTTGAGGGCCTCCTCGACCTGCACCGGATGGACGTTCTCGCCCCCGCACACGAGCATGTCGTCCTTGCGTCCGACGATCGTGACGTACTCGCCGGCATCCCACGTGGCGAGGTCGCCGATGTGGAGCCAGCCGTCGCGGAACTTGGCCTTCTCCTGGTCGGGCGAATCGAAGTAGGCGTTCGCGCACTTGGGGGAGCGCACGATCACCTCCCCGACCTCGGTGTCGTCGCGGGCCACGACGTCGTCGGGATCGGCCGATCCGTCGGGGTGGACCCGTACGACGCGGACGTCGTCGTCGGTGCAGGCCCGTCCGGCGCTGCCGGCGTGGTCGGGCAGGTCCGACGGGCGGAGGAAGGTGTTCCAGAACCCTTCGGTGCTGCCGTAGCCGTTGAAGATCCGCGGGTTGAGCACCTGCTGGTAGCGCAGCGCCGCGTCCCGCTCGAGGGGCGCACCCATCGTGACGATCCCGCGCAGGCTCGACAGATCCCGCGGTCGCTCCTCCTGCGCAGTGGTGAGCATCGCGAGGTTGGTCGGCGCGCCGATGAGGAAGGTGACGCCGCGCTGCTCGACGAGATCGAGCACCGTGTCGGCGTCGAAGGTACGCAGCGGCACCACCTGTGCGCCCACGTAGAAGCTGGGATTCGGTCCGCCCGAGTACAGTCCGCCGCGGTGGAACCACGGTGTCATGTTCAAGGTGATGTCCTCGGGGGTCAGGGGGAAGTGCATGATCACGTCGTGCGCGCTGAACACCTCGATGAGGCTGTTGAGCGGCACGCCCTTCGGCATGCCCGTGGTGCCCGAGGTGTAGAGGCGGGTCGTCTCGTCCCATACGGTGCGGTGGTGCGGGGGAATCGCCACCCGGTCGGCAGCGAGATCGGTGTAGGCGATGTTCGTCGAACCGGGTGCGACCGCGGCGGGACCGTCTCCGACGGTGATGATCACGGCGGGGGTGTGCGCGGCGAGTTCGAGTGCGCCGGTGACGGTGTTCGTCAGCGCCGTGTCGTGGACGAACACCGTGGGGGTGCCGGTGTCGAGGACGAACGCGACCTCGCCGGCGGCGAGCCGGTGGTTGACGGGGGAACCGACGGCACCGACCGCCTGCACGGCGAGGTAGAGCTCGGCGAACTCGATGCCGTTGAACAGCTGGTAGGCGACGACGTCGCCGGGCCGTACACCGACGTCGGCCAGTCCGGTGGCGAGCCGGTCGACGCGTTCGCCGAGCTGCGCGTACGTCAGCTGTGCTCCGGTCACCGGGTCGGTGACGGCGACGCGGTGTGCGTACCGGGCGGTGTTGCGCCGGAACCCGTTGAGATAGGTGAAGTCGTTCTCGAAGTACTCGCGGTATGCGCGGGCGTTGTACGACGCGGTCATCGCGGACGGTCCTGTTCTCGGAGGATGGTGCGGGGTCAGCCGGCCATCGTCAGACCGCCGCTGACGCTGACGACCTGGCCGGTGATGAACGAAGCGTTCTCGGAGGCGAAGAACAGCACGGGTGCAGCGACCTCGTCGGGGCGCGCGAGACGGCGGAACGGGATCGCCTTGATCAGCGCGGATTTGAGCTTCTCCTCCTGCGCCTGGAACAGCGGGGTGTCGGTGGGTCCGGGGCACACGCAGTTGACGGTGATGCCGTGGCGCGCCATCTCCCGCGCCAGCGATTTCGTCAGTGCGATCACGCCACCCTTGGCGCCCGCGTAGATGGATTCGCCCGAGCTGCCGACCCGACCGGCGTCGGATGCGAGGTTGACGACGCGTCCGCCGTTCCCGGCCTCGATGATGCCGGGCAGGAACGCGCTGCAGATGTTGACGGGGCCGAGATAGTTGATCGCCACCACCTTCTGTGCGAATTCCGTTGTCGCGTTGAGAAACTGGTCTGTTCTGTCCCACCCTGCCGCGTTGACGACGATGTCCGGTACGCCGACGCGTGCGTGGGTTTCGTCGCGCAGTTCGTCGACCCGATGGCGGTCGGCGATGTCGACCGGCAACGCGGTGATGAGGTCGGGGAATTCCTTCGCGGTGGACTCGGCGGCGGCGAGGTCGAGGTCGGCGGCGACGACACGGTCGCCGCGACCGGCGAACGCGAGGGCGACGGCCTTGCCGATGCCGGATCCGGCGCCGGTGACCAGGGCGATGCTGCTCATGGTGGAAATCCTTCCGGGAGACTGAGTTCGGTGGGGAGTCAGGCCTTGACGAAGCGGGAGAAGTCGGCGGGACGTTTCTCGGCGAACGCTGTCGCGCCCTCGAGTCCCTCGTCGGACTTGCCGAACAGATCGAGCGCCGACATCGCGAGGTTGCTCAGGCCTGCCTGGTGATCGGTGTCGGCGTTGAAGGACTGCTTGAGGAAACGGATCGCGGTGGGGCTCTTCTCGGCGATCTCCGCGACGACGGACTTCGCTTCGTCGAGCAGAGTCTCTTGTGGCACAACCCAGTTGACGAGTCCCCAACGCTCGGCGGTCGCGGCATCGTACCGGCGGCACAGGTACCAGATCTCGCGGGCGCGCTTCTCGCCGACCACGCGGGCGAGGAATGCGGAACCGAATCCGGCGTCGAACGATCCGACGCGGGGGCCGGCCTGGCCGAAGGTGGCGTTCTCCGATGCGATCGTCAGGTCGCACAGCACGTGCAGGACGTGCCCGCCGCCGACGGCGACCCCGTTGACGGCGGCGATGACGGGTTTCGGGATGTCACGGATCAGCTTGTGCAGGTTGCCGATCTCGAACATTCCGGACTCGGTGGGCCCGTAGTCGCCGGTCTCGGCGCGTTGCTTGACATCGCCGCCGGTGCAGAACGCCTTCTCGCCGGCGCCGGTGAGGATGATCGCCGAGACGCGCGAGTCGGCCCACGCCGCGCGGAACGCCTTGATGAGTTCTTCGACGGTGCGGCCACGGAACGCGTTGTAGCGCTCGGGGCGGGAGATGGTGATGACGGCGGCCGGGCCGTCGATCTCGTAGGTGATGTCTTCGAAGATGCTCATGGTCCCTCCCGGGGATGCGGATGCGTGCCGTTCGGATGTCGAAGTGGCGTGTCGGCGGTGCGATGCGATGTCGACACCCGAGTGAATGAGTATTCATTCACTGAATGTGAACGTACCGTCAGCGCGGGAAGGTGTCAAGCGTCACAGCCTCGGGGGGTGCGGGATGGCTGGACGCCGTTCCCGGACCGGAATGCGAGCGCGGCGGTACGAGGCGGGTCGGTCGGAGGCCACCTCGAACAGCGATCACCCCCGGTCGAGGGCGCCTCGAGGGGAGGGCGCCGTCGACCGGGGGTGATCGGTGACGGGAGTCGGAATCGTTCGTCGGGTCGAAACTGCTGTCGGCCGCGACGTCAGGGGTGCAACGCGAGATAGCGTGCGGGCACCTCGCCGCCGCCGTGTACGGCGAGATCGGCTCCGTTGACGTACGACGCGAGCGGGCCGGCCAGGAACAGGCAGGCGCCGGCGATGTCCGCAGGCACGGCCATCCGCTGGATCGGCAGCGTCCTCGTCACCGCCGCGCCGCCGTCGTCGCCGTACACGTGGGCGGCGGCCTCCGTGCGGATCAGACCGGTGGTGATGTGGTTGACGCGCACCTTCGGCGCCCATTCGAGCGCGAGGGCCTTGGTCAGGGCGAGCAGTCCGGCCTTCGCCGCGGTGTATGCGGCGGTGCCCGGCTGCGGATCGTGCGCCGACACGCTGCCGATGTTGATGATCGCGCCGCCCGTCTCCTGTTCGCGCATCACCAGATTCGCGGCCTGCGCGACGTAGTAGGGCGCCGACAGGTTGAGCGAGACGATCCGGTCGAAGAACCGGGTGGAAGCGGTGGCAGAGTCGGAGTCGGGTGAACCACCGGCATTGTTGACGAGGACGTCGACGCGCCCGAACTTCTCGACGGCGGCATCGACCAGCGCGGCGGCCTGCGCGGCATCGCGGATGTCGACGGACACGAACGCGGCGGTGCGCCCGTCCGCGGACGGCAGGGTGTCTGGTTCCGAGCGTCCGCACACGAGGACGTCGGCACCGGCGGCCAGGAAGGTCTCGGCGATGACGAATCCGATGCCTTTCGTGCCGCCGGTGACGACGACGGTCTTTCCGGTGAAATCGGCGGGGTCGCTGATGCTCATGGGCCGGAGGGTAGCCGCGTCCGCGCGGCGCCGTCCCGCGGGATCCCGCTGAGCAGACGACCCGGCAGGGTCAGAGCAGGTGCACCTTCTTGTACAGGATCTTCGACGGTCCACCGATGAGGCCGACGCTGTCGAGGAAGGTCATGAGCTTCGCGCCGGACCTGCGCACCTTGTCGTGATGGTGCCGGTTGTTCTTCGCCTCCGCCAGGGCCCGCTCGGAATCGAGACCCGCGTTCGCGTACACGTCCGGGTGGATCATGCTCTTGACGACGAAATACACGGTGACGGCGGTGTTGACGCGCTCGAACGCCAGGCGCGCGCGGCTCGCGCCGGAGAGTCGGCGGGCGACCTCTTCGCGGGCGAACCGGATGTGCCGGGCCTCCTCGAGGACGTGGATGCGGCTGACCGACCGGGTGACGGGCTGCACGCGTTCGTCGCGCATGAACTCGCGCTGCATCATGTCGAGGATCTCCTCGGCGGCCATCACCGATGCGTAGGCGTTGGCGCCGCGGAAGAACATCCCCCACAGTCGGCCCAACTGGTGGATGTAGTTGGCGGGCCCGTACCCGGGCATGCCGAGACGTTCGCCGGCGCGCGCGAACATCACCGAGTGGCGGCATTCGTCGGCGACCTCGGTGAGCGCGAACTGGACGTGACGGGAGTGCTTGTTGCGGTCGTACACATCGCGCAACAGCATCTGCATGAGCAGGATCTCGAACCACAGTCCGACGCTCGACACGCTCGCGGCTTCGTGCTTGGTGACGGAGATGCGCTGTTCCTCGGTGAGTTCGTCCCACAACGCGGTGCCGTAGAGGGTGCTCCACTCGGGAGTCATGCCGTACTTGTCGTCGGGGATCGGGGCGTCCCAGTCGACCTCGATCGTCGGGTCGTAGGACTTGCGGGCGGACGACGCGAGCAGGCGCCGGGCGGTGTCCTCGCGATCGGACAGCGGGACGCCCGGGACGAAGCCCTTGCTGTTCTCGCGGGTGAGCGATGCGGTCATGCCTCCACCTTTAAGTGTGACTGAGGGTTACTGTTAACCCGAGGCTACAGTGATCGGGCCCACGACACAATGCCCACCACCCGACGGGTGGCAGGCACTGCGGGACGGGACGGGACGGGGCGGCGGGGGAGATCAGCGTCGCCGCGAGGACCGTTGATCGGTCCGCAACACGTAGGGACGCGACCGCCGGAAATCCTTGACACGCAACCGGCGCAACGGCTGGGTTCGGAACTCGTCGGGATCGAGCTCCGCCGCGAGCTTCTCGTCGAGCAGGATGGTGCCCGGTCGTGCCGCGCCCGTCAGGCGTGCCGCATTGTTGACGACGGATCCGAAGAGATCACCGAAACGCGCCAGCGCCGGACCCCACGCCATCCCGACCCGCAGGTCGGGGGTGTTCTTGCTGGCGCTGAACTCCTCCTGCAGATCGATCGCGATGCGGGCGGCGTCGGCGGGCGAGTCCGCCGCGAACATCACCTCGTCGCCGACGGTCTTGATGACCCAACCGTGGTGCGAGGAGATCACCGCGGTCACCGCAGACTCGAAGTACTCGAGCAACTCGTCGAGTTCGTTCGCGTCGATGCGGCGGGTGAGCTGGGTGTAGCCGACCATGTCGGCGAACCCGACGACGACGTCGTGGGTGACGGCGCCGCTCTGTGGCCGCACGATGTTGCGTTCGGTGTTGGCGACGATGTGCCGGCGCCAGACGTAGCTCTGCAGACTCTCGGCGCGCGTCGACATGCCCCGGACGAGGTCGTCGATGATGCCGCGCATCTGCGCGGGGGACGAATCGGCGTGCGCCTCGACGAGCCGCTCGAACATGTGGGAGTTGAACAACGTCAGTTCCCATTCGGCGAGGCGGGACACCGACTGTCCGAGCGACCGTGCCGCGGACAGTTCGAGACTGTGGTCGATCGCTCCGCTCTCCACGATCGCGGCGATGTCGCGCAGGGCCCCCACGTCGCCGTCGGTGAACATTCTTGCGCCCGGCGCGGGATCGACGGTGAACCCGAGTGCCTGCCACAGCCTGCGCACGCGCGGTGCGTCCATCCCCGACATCGCGGCGACCTGCTCCACCGTGTACCGGCGGGGCCCGCCGAGCAGGCTTCGCTCGAGCTCGGTCTGGACGGCAGCGAGCAGCTCGGATTCGGGAAGGGGTTCCGGCTGCGGCGAGGACACACCGACATCTTTCCCTGCCGAGGCGCAGAACACACGTTCCGGTATCCGTGGCCGCGGCGAACCCTGTCGTACACGTGTGCGACAGTGGGCGCCGTCGATCACCGCGACACGTGAAAGCGCGACATGTGAAAGGACGAGCATGCCTCCCCGCAAACGGGACCATCTGACCCCGGACCAGCTCACCGAACTGAGCGCGGCGATCGCGGAGGGCCGCCGCGCCACGGTGTATCTCGTCGAGGGCATTCCCAGCCTCGGAATTGCGCCGGGCGCGTCCGCGCGGGCCGTGGCCGTGTCCGGCAACACCGTCACCGTCCGCCCCAAGGGGGTCGACGACGAACTCCCGTTCGAAGCCGACGAGCTGCGGGCGACCCGCGAACCCGCGCAGGCCCGCGCGGCAGCCGCGAAGAAGACAACTGCTGCGCCCGCCGCACGCAGACCCGCCGACACGCCGGCGTCGAGCACGCCGGCGTCGAGCACGCCGGCGTCGAAGGTCCCGTCACCGAAACCCACCGCGGCGCCGGTCGCGCCGAAAGCTACGCAGGAGAAGACACCCGTGACGCAACCGTCCACCGGCACCACCGCGGCGGCCGACGCCCCGAAACCGCGTCCCGCGCGCAAACCGGCGAAGAAGCAGCCGGCCATCACCATCACCGTCACCATCGATCCGGAGAACGAGTGGACGGTCGGGGTGGCGCAGGGCACGAAGAAGATCGGGAAGCCGGCGCCCGTGACCCCCGACGCCGTCGAACGCGCCGTCCGGGCGCTCGGCGACGAGACCGCGGTGGAGGCGGTGCAGTCGGTGATCGACGAGGCGCGTCGCGCCGCGGAGGACCGGGTCGCTCAGCTCAGCCGTGAGCTGGAGGAGGCGAGGAAGGCGCTCGAGAGCCTCGGAGCCGGATCCTGACCGTCGCGGGATCGCGACCACGCCGTCGTGTGGCGTGGATCTCTAGTAATCTTTCCGCGAAAGCGGCCTGACCGGGCCGTGTGGGAGGGACATCGATGTTCAAACGATTCGGTTTGGTGCTCGCGGCCGCGGTCGCTCTGATCGCAGGTGGCTCGGGGGTGGCCGCCGCGGCGCCGCCGGTGACACTCGGCGGTGGCTCCGGTATCACCCTCGGCAACGGATCCGAGGACATCTTCGACTGCACGCTCACCACCATCGGCTACGACGGTGCGGGCCGTCTCGTCGGGTTGACCGCCGGGCACTGCGGCGACCCCGGAATGACCGTCAAGGCCGAATACGACATCGATGCCGGGACCGTCGGTCGTATCGTGTCCACCAACGACTCCCTCGACTACGCGGTCATCCAGTTCGACGCCGCCAAGGTCGTACCGGTCAACCGGGTCGGGAACGTGACCATCACCGGGGTCGGAGCCCCCGCCGACTTCCCGAACATCGCATGCAAGGAGGGCCGCACCACCGGCAACACGTGCGGTGTCGTGTGGGGCGACGTGTTCGGGGCGCAGGAGACCTGGTCCCAGGTCTGTGTCGTCGAGGGCGACTCGGGTGCACCGCTCGTGGTGGGCACCACCCTGGTGGCGATGGTGAACGCCTACCTGATGGCGCCGTGCATCGGCCCGGAGGTGGGTACCAACATCGACGTGATCTTCGATGACATCAACGCTCGCGGTGGCGTGGGCTCCGGATTCCATCCGATCTGATCGTCGGGGACGGTCACCCGCACACGGCGCCCCGTGACGCGGACCCGACCAGCTTCGTGTACTTCGCGAGGACACCCTTCGTGTAGCGCGGCGGCAGCGGCTCCCAGCCCTGCCGCCGCTGCTGCATCTCGGTCTCGTCGACGAGCACGTCGAGCAGACCGTTCGCGACATCGAGCCGGATCCGGTCGCCGTCCCGCACGAACGCGATCGGCCCGGCGTCGACCGCCTCGGGCGCCACGTGCCCGACACACAACCCGGTGGTGCCACCGGAGAACCGGCCGTCGGTCAGCAGCAGCACGTCCTTGCCGAGACCGGCACCTTTGATCGCGCCGGTGATCGCGAGCATCTCCCGCATCCCCGGTCCGCCCTTCGGGCCCTCGTAGCGGATGACGACGACGTCGCCGGCGGTGATCGTGCCGTCCTCGAGGGCGTCCATCGCGGCCCGTTCGCGTTCGAACACCCGCGCGGTGCCCTCGAAGACCGACTCGTCGAACCCCGCGGACTTCACCACCGCACCCCCCGGCGCCAGACTGCCCCGCAGGATCGTGATGCCTCCCGTCGGGTGGATGGGCTGCGCCAATGCGCGCAGCACCTTCCCGTCCGGGTCGGGTGGGGCGATGCCCGCCAGGTTCTCCGCGACCGTCCCGCCGGTGACGGTGAGACATCCGCCGTGCAGCAGTCCCGCGTCGAGCAGGGCCTTCATCACGACCGGCACACCACCGATGTGGTCGACGTCCTTCATCACGTACCGGCCGAACGGTTTGACGTCGGCCAGGTGGGGCACGCGCGCCCCGACCCGCACGAAGTCGTCGAGGGTCAGGTCGACGTCGGCCTCGTGGGCGATCGCCAGGAGGTGCAGCACCGCGTTCGTGGAGCCACCGAACGCCATCACCACGGCGATCGCGTTCTCGAACGCCTCCTTCGTGAGGATGTCGGAGGCGGTGATGCCGCGTCGCAGTAACTCCACGACGGCCCGGCCGCTGCGCCGCGCGAATCCGTCACGTCGACGGTCGGTGGCCGGTGGGGACGCGCTTCCCGGCAGCGACATGCCGAGCGCTTCGGCGGCACTGGCCATCGTGTTCGCCGTGTACATGCCACCGCAGGCACCCTCGCCGGGGCAGATGGCGCGTTCGATGGCGTCGAGATCGGATTCGGGCAGCAGACCCCGCGCGCACGCGCCGACGGCCTCGAACGCGTCGATGATCGTCACGTCGCGTTCGGTGCCGTCGGAGAGTTTCGCGGTGCCCGGCAGGATCGATCCCGCGTACAGGAACACCGACGCGAGATCGAGGCGTGCCGCCGCCATCAGCATGCCCGGCAGCGACTTGTCGCAGCCCGCGAGCAGCACCGACCCGTCGAGACGTTCGGCCTGCATCACCGTCTCGACACTGTCGGCGATCACCTCGCGGGACACCAGCGAGAAATGCATGCCCTCGTGTCCCATGGAGATGCCGTCGGAGACGGAGATCGTGCCGAACTCGAGCGGGTAGCCGCCGGCCGCGAACACCCCGTCCTTGACGGCCTGCGCGAGCCGGTCCAGCGACAGGTTGCACGGGGTGATCTCGTTCCACGACGAGGCGACACCGATCTGGGATCTGGCCCAGTCGTCGTCGCCCATGCCGACGGCGCGGAGCATGCCGCGGGACGCGGCTTTCTCCATGCCGTCGGTGACGTCGCGGCTGCGGGGTTTGATGTCGACGTGCGCGGCGTTGTCGTCGGGTTGGCTGCTGTCGTTCATGATCTCCCCCGGGGTCGTGGGTCGCGCCCGGTGAGGGCGATGAGCCGGTCCTGGACGGGTGCGTCGTAGGGAAGTGCGATCGGATCGGCGAACAGGCCGCTGGCGGCGAGCAGGTCGCGTTGCGGTTCGAGATCGGCCCACACGGCGTCGACGAGATCGGGATCGAGTCGTTCGTCGTCCCCGGTGGCGCGCGCGAGGTCCCACGTGTGCACGGCGGTGTCGCCGACCTGCTGGCGCAGATAGGCGATGCACGGGACGGCGCCGTAGGACAGGTGCACCTCGGTGTTCGGGGGAGTGACGGTCCACGCCTCGGTGGCCTGCTCGGCGTAGCGCGACCACTCGGACCGCAGGTCGTCGCCGATCGGTGCCAGCGATGCCTCCGCCTCGTCGAGGGTGCGGCCCGACAGGAGAGGCGCCACCCACCGTTGCTCGTCGACGACGTGCCGTACCAGATCGGCGACGGTCCACTCGGTGTCCGGGGTGGGGGCCGACCAGTCGTCGATCCGGGCGAGCCGATCGTCGAATCCCGCTCGGGCGGTGCGCTGCAGCCGGAGCCAGTCGATCGCCATGGACCCAGCGTAGGCGCGGGGCACTTGCTTCACTGCGATTTCGGATCCTGCGCCGAGCGTGGATGTGCGGAAGGATCGACGGGCGTGCCGTGTGTGAGGTACGCGTGCCGCCGACTCCGAGGAGAATCCCGCGATGACCGTCCCCACCGTCGAACTCGCCCCCGGCCTGACCGTCAGTGCGCAGGGGTACGGCGCCATGTCCGTCGCCCCGGTGTACGGGCCGGCCGATCCCGCGGAGGCCCTCGCGACACTGCACCACGCCGTCGACATCGGTGTCACCTTCCTCGACACCGCGAACGTCTACGGCAGCGGACTCAGCGAGCAGGTCGTCGGGAAGCTGCTGGCCGACCGACGCGACGAGGTGCAGCTCGCCACGAAGTTCGGGCTCGTCGGGAATCCGGCGAACGGGAACCGCGGGATCGACGGGCGCCCCGACCATGTGCGCGAGTCGATCGATGCGTCGTTGCAGCGGCTCGGCGTGGACGTCGTCGACCTGTACTACCTGCATCGGGTCGACCCGGACGTGCCGATCGAGGAGACCGTCGGGGCGATGGCCGAGCTCGTACGGGCAGGGAAGGTCCGTCACCTCGGGTTGTCGGAGGCCACGGGTGACGAACTGCGCCGCGCTCACGCGGTGCATCCGATCGCGGCGATCCAGTCGGAGTGGAGCATCGTCTCGCGGGACGTCGAACGGAACGTCGTGCCCACCGCGGCCGAACTCGGCATCGGATTCGTGCCGTTCTCGCCGGTGAGCCGCGGTCTGCTCACCGATGCGTTCGATCCCGCACATATCGGTGACGGTGATCTGCGTCGCCGGTTTCCACGGTTCGACGCCGATGCGTTGCCCGCCAACCTCGACGTGCGCGGTGCGGTGCGTGCCGTGGCCGACGAGACGGGCGCGACGGTCGCGCAGGTGGCGTTGGCGTGGCTCGGTGTGAAGGCCCGCGCGTTCGGTCTGCCGTCGGTGCCGATTCCGGGAACGCGGTTCGCGGCGAGGGTCGACGAGAACGCCGGTGCGCTCGACGTGACGCTCACCGGTGGGCAGGTGCAGCGGCTCGACGCGCTCGCCGACCGGGTCGTGGGGGCGCGGGCGTCGGATCCCCTGTGGGTGTCCCTCGGGCGCGAGTAACTCGTTACTCTCGGTAAGAGAATTTGTCGTATCGTTTTCCCATCATGAAATCGTGGCTGGTCTGGGGCGTCGGAGTATTCGCATACGTGGTCGCGGTCCTGCACCGCACCACCTTCGGTGTGTCCGGGCTCGCCGCGACCGAACGCTTCCAGATCTCCCCGTCCGTGCTGTCCGGCTTCGTCGTCCTGCAGCTCATCGTGTACGCGGGGATGCAGATTCCCGCGGGGGTGCTCCTCGACCGGTGGGGGTCGCGGAAGGTCGTGGCGCTCGGCGCCGCGACCATGGCGACCGCGCAACTCGTCCTCGCGATCACCGAGTCGCTGCCCCTCGCGTACGCAGCCCGCGTCTTCGTCGGCGTCGGTGACGCACTCACCTTCATCTCCGTGCTGCGCCTCGTGCCGGTGTGGTTCGCGGCTCGACGCATCCCGGTCGTCTCGCAGCTCACCGGCATCTTCGGGCAACTCGGACAGGTGCTCTCCGCCGTGCCGTTCGTCCTGATCCTCACCGACATCGGATGGACCGCCGCCTACGGCAGCGCCGCCGCGCTCGGCGTCCTCGCGTGCGTCCTCGTCGTCGCCGTCGTCCGCGACAGCCCCACCGGCGTACGCGAGGACTTCACACCCGCCGGCATCAGGGAGACCGTCGTCCAGATCGGAGTCGTGTGGCGCAGGCCCGGCACCCGCCTCGGGTTCTTCACGCACATGGGCACCCAGTTCTCGGTGACGACGTTCGCGTTGATGTGGGGCGTCCCCTACCTCGAATCCGCGCAGGGACTGTCCGCCGCCGCTGCCGGTTCGATGCTCACGGTGTCGGTGGGCACCGCCATCGCAGCCGGGCCGATCCTCGGGATCCTCACCGGGCGGTTCCCGAACCGGCGGTCGCTGCTCGTACTGACCATCATCGCCGCGTGCGCCACGATGTGGACCGTCGTCCTCGCGCTGCCCGGCCGGGCGCCCCTGTGGTTGCTGATCCTGCTCATCGTCGTCATCTCGGTGGGCGGCCCCGGATCGATGGTGGGCTTCGATTATGCACGCACCTTCAACCCCACGCCGGTGCTCGGTACCGCGCAGGGCATCGTCAACATCGGCGGGTTCCTCGCGACCCTCCTCGTGGTGCAGACGATGGGGTTGCTGCTCGACGCGTTCGGCGGGTACGGCTTCGATTCGTTCCGTGTCGCGTGGCTCGCCCAGTACCCCGTGTGGATCCTCGCGCTCGTCGGCGTACTCGTGACCCGAGCCAAGGCGAGACGGGAAACCGGGGTGTATCCGCGCACGTTGCGGCAGGTTTTTGCCGACCGTAGGTCGTCCCCACGCGGAAAGCTGGCAGACTCGGGGACGGTACATGTCGAGGAGGAACGAAGTGACGACGACCGTGGGCGAACCTGACCAGGGAGCGTCCGGACCCGACGAGGCCCGCAGCATCGACGAGCAGCCGCCTGTCGACGAGCGGCTGGACATCCTGGTCCCGTTGCCGGACCTGAGCCAGGAACTCGCGCGGTTCCTCATGGTGTACAAGTTCGGCATCGACGAGATGATGACGAAGATCAACATCTTGCGCGACGAGTTCACCTACGCTCGCGCCTACAACCCCATCGAGCACGTGAAGTCGCGGCTCAAGTCTCCCGAGTCGATCCTCGCGAAGGCCGAACGCAAGGGCGCCCCGCCCACGCTCGAGGGGATCCGCGAGTACGTCCGCGACATCGCGGGAATCCGCATCACCTGCAGCTTCATCTCGGATGTGTACTCCATCATGGAGATGATCACCCGGCAGGGCGACGTCGCCGTCATCGAGATCGAGGACTACATCGCCCGCCCCAAACCCAACGGGTACCGCAGTGTCCACGTCATCGTCGAGATCCCCGTGTTCATGTCCGACCGCGTCGAATCGGTGTACGTCGAACTGCAGATCCGCACGGTCGCGATGGATTTCTGGGCGAGCCTCGAGCACAAGATCTACTACAAGCACGACCGCGACGTCCCCGAAGAACTCCGCGACGAACTGCGGGTCGCCGCGGAGACCGCACGCGACCTCGACGTGCGCATGGAAGCCCTCCACGAACGCGTGCACGGCCGAATCTGACGTGCGATCGGCCGGGAGGTGCGCGCGGTGAATCGCTTGCGGGGCGGGAGCAACCTCGATGCCCGTCCTGTAGCGGCGCAAAATGGTGATGAGTGCGCGATATTTCGCGCACTCATCACCATTGACCGCAGCTATTCGTCGTCGCTGCCGGTTGTATCCGAGTCGTCGGTGGCGGTGTCGGAGGTCTCCGCGCGCGACAGTGTCAACCCGGTGTCGTCGACGTCGACGCGCACGGTGTCGCCGGCCGCGACCGTTCCGGCCAGCAGCAGGCTCGACAACTTGTTGTCGAGTTCACGTTGAATGGTGCGACGCAGTGGGCGCGCGCCGAATTCGGGTTGGAAGCCGGTGTCGACGAGCCAGCCCACCGCGGCGTCGGTGATGTCCAGGTCGACGTCCTGCGCACGCAGCAGGCGTCGTGTCCCGTCGAGGATCAACCCGACGATGTTGTGCAACTGCTCCTTGTCGAGGCGATGGAACACCACCGTCTCGTCGAGACGGTTGAGGAACTCGGGTCGGAAATGGGAATGCAGGCGTTCCATCAGTTTCGGGGTGAGTGCCTCGAGGTCGTCGCTGGTGTCGGCGAGGATCAGGTCGGAACCGATGTTGCTGGTGAGGATCACGATGGTGTTCTTGAAATCGACGGTGCGGCCCTGGGCGTCGGTGACGCGACCGTCGTCGAGGAGCTGCAGCAGCACGTTGAACACATCGGGATGCGCCTTCTCGATCTCGTCGAACAACACGACCGAATACGGTTGCCGGCGAACCTTGTCGGTGAGTTGCCCGGCCTCCTCGTACCCGACATACCCGGGTGGTGCACCCACGAGACGGGAGACGGTGTGCTTCTCCTGGAACTCGCTCATGTCGAACCGGATCATGCGATCCTCGTCTCCGAACACCGCCTCTGCCAACGCCTTCGCCAGTTCCGTCTTGCCGACACCGGTGGGTCCGAGGAATAGGAACGAGCCGATGGGCCGGTTCGGGTCGGCGAGGCCCGCGCGAGCGCGACGCACCCCCTCCGCCACCGCGCGGACCGCCTCGTCCTGTCCGATCACGCGGGCGTGGAGCACATCCTCGAGGTCGAGGAGGCGCTGACGTTCCTCGGTGGTCAACTCCGACACGGGAATACCGGTCTGGCGGGAGATGACCTCGGCGATGTCCTCGACCGCCACCTGCGGGGTGGATCCGGTAACGGTGTCGCCGCTGCTCTCCTGGAGTTCAGTGATCTCCTTCTTCAGTTCGGCCGCGCGGTCGTAGTCTTCCGCGGCGACCGCTGAATCCTTCTCCCGTTCCAGCCGGGAGAGTCTCTCCTCGAGTGAGCGGGTGTCGGCGTCGGGTGTCTTCGTGCGCAACCGGACTCGCGCACCCGCCTGGTCGATGAGGTCGATGGCCTTGTCGGGCATGAACCGGTCGGTGATGTAGCGGTCCGACAGTTCGACGGCGGCGACGAGCGCTTCGTCGGTGTAGTGCACCTGGTGGTGTTCCTCGTAGACGTCGACGAGCCCGCGGAGGATCTCGATGGTGTCGTCGACGGACGGCTCGGAGATCAGCACCGGTTGGAAGCGTCGTTCGAGCGCGGCGTCCTTCTCGATGTAGCGTCGGTACTCGTCGATGGTGGTCGCGCCGATCGCGTGCAATTCGCCGCGCGCGAGGGCAGGTTTGAGGAGATTTCCGGCGTCCATGGATCCCTCGCCGCCGCTGCCGGCCCCGACGATGGTGTGGAGTTCGTCGATGAACAGGACGAGTTCGTCGGAGTGCTCGCGCACTTCGTCGAGGATCTTCGTGAGGCGTTCCTCGAACTCGCCGCGGTATTTGCTTCCGGCGACCAGTGATCCGACGTCGAGGGCGATGACGCGTCGGTTCGCGAGCGTCGACGGTACGTCACCGTTGACGATGCGTTGGGCGAGTCCTTCCACGATCGCGGTCTTGCCGACGCCGGGATCACCGATGAGCACCGGGTTGTTCTTACGGCGACGGGACAGGATCTCGATGGTCTGTGCGATCTCGTCGGAGCGGCCGACGACGGGGTCGACGTTGCCGACGCGTGCTTCGGCGGTGAGGTCGCGCCCGTACTCGTCGAGCGTGGGGGTGGAACTGGGCGTGGATCCGCGGCCCGTTCCGGAGCCGTCCGTGCCGAGGTTCGCTCCCGCAAGGACGTGCTCGGCCGGATTCTCGCTGTTCGCGGCGATCCCGTACAGGATGTGCTCGGGCCCGATGTAGCTGATCCCGGACTGTCCCGCCTGCTGCTGCGCGACCCGGAGTGCGCGTTTCGTGGCGGGACTGAGGACGATCGGTCCGCCGTCGTTTTCGCCGGTGGTGACGAGGGACCGCATCTGGTCGGCGACGGCGTCCGGGTCGAGACCGAGCCCGCTGATGACACCGCGTGTCGGGTCGTCGAGGGTGGCGGCGAACAGCAGGTGTTCGGGGGTGAGTTCGGAACTGCCCCAGTCTTCCGCGGCTTTGCGGGCACCGGCGACGAGGCGTTTCGCGTCGTCGTTGAGCAGCCGACTGAGATCGACGCGCTGGACGGGAGGTTGCCGCATACTGCTCGAACCGAAGAAGCGGTCGAAGATGTCGTCGAACGGGTCGCGGGAAAGCCAGCTGTCGGTCATGTTCGCTCCGTGCGGTTGTGATCCGAAACTTCTCGACGCTCACCGATCGTAGCGGAGCACGGAGGTCCCCACGGAGGGTTACAGCGGCAGGACCGGTGATGAGCGGACATTGGTCGGAATCGGCGCGAACCGGAGCAAGCAGACGTAAAGCGGCAATCAGACGTAAAGCGAATGTGCCGTCGGCTCTGATCAATAGAGCCAACGGCACATTCGCTCGGTCCCGGGCGGTCCCGGGCGGTCCCGGGACGGGATGCTACTTGTAGCTGTAGAAGCCCTCACCGGTCTTGCGGCCCAGGCGACCCGCCTCGACCATGCGGCGCAGGAGCGCCGGCGGAGCGTAGTTCGGCTGTGCGAACTCGTCGTACAGCGACTGCGCGGCGTTGAGTGCGATGTCGAGGCCGACGGTGTCGAGCAGGGTCAGCGGGCCCATCGGGTAGCCGCAGCCACCCTTCATCGCATCGTCGATGTCCTCCTTCGTCGCGTAACCCGACTCGAGCATCCGCACCGCGTCGCACAGGTACGGGATGAGCAGGGCGTTGACGATGAAGCCGGCGCGGTCGCCCGCGCGCACCGCGGTCTTGCCGAGGGTGTTCTTCGCGTAGTCGAACACCGCGTCGGCGGTGGCCTCGTCGGTGGTCAGCGCGGAGATGATCTCGACCAGCGGCATCACCGGCACCGGGTTGAAGAAGTGCACGCCGACGACCTTGCCGGGACGCTGCGTCGCCTGCGCGATCTTGATGACGGGGATCGACGACGTGTTGGTCGCGAGGATGGCGTCGGGTCCCACGATCTTGTCGAGCTCGGCGAAGATCTCGGCCTTCAACGACTCGATCTCGGGGGCGGCCTCGATGACGAGATCGCGGTCGGCGAACTCGTTCATGTCGAGCGTGACCGTGATGCGGGCGAGGACCGCGTCGGCGTCCTCCTGCGTGATCTTGCCGGACTTGACGCCGCGGCCGATCGACTTCTCGAGACGCTGACGCGCGGCCGCGGCGAATTCCTCGGTGGTTTCCTTGACGAGGACGTCGCTACCTGCCTTGGCGCACACCTCGGCGATGCCGGCACCCATGGTGCCGCCGCCGATGACGCCTACCTTTTCGATTGCCACTACAAAGACTCCTGATCGGTGAGGGGTTCTCGACTACAGACCGTATCCGAGCGGGATCAGCGCAGCAGTGCCCGCGACATGACGACGCGCTGGATCTGGTTGGTGCCCTCGTAGATCTGGGTGATCTTGGCGTCGCGCATCATGCGCTCGACCGGGAAGTCCGTGGTGTAGCCGGCGCCACCGAACAGCTGGACGGCGTCGGTGGTGACCTCCATCGCGACGTCGGAGGCGAAGCACTTCGCAGCGGCGGAGATGAAGCCGAGATTGCCTTCGCCGCGCTCGGCGCGTGCCGCGGAGGTGTACACCATGAGGCGCGCGGCCTCGACCTTCATCGCCATGTCGGCGAGCATGAACTGCACGCCCTGGTTGTCGGCGATCGGGCGGCCGAACTGCTTGCGGTCCTTGACGTAGGCGAGCGCGGCGTCGAGGGCGCCCTGCGCGAGGCCGACGGCCTGCGCGCCGATGGTCGGGCGAGTGTGGTCGAGGGTCGCGAGGGCCGTCTTGAAGCCGGTGCCGGGCTCGCCGACGATGCGGTCGCCGGGGATGCGGCAGTTCTCGAAGTACAGTTCGGCGGTGGGGGAGCCCTTGATGCCGAGCTTCTTCTCCTTGGGTCCGACGATGAAGCCTTCGTCGTCCTTGTGCACCATGAACGACGAGATGCCGTTGGCGCCCTTGTCGGGGTCGGTGACGGCCATGACCGTGTACCAGGTGGACTTGCCGCCGTTGGTGATCCAGCACTTCGAGCCGTTGAGGATCCAGTCGTCACCGTCGGCCTTCGCGCGGGTGCGCATGGACGCGGCGTCGGAGCCGGCTTCGCGCTCGGACAGCGCGTACGATGCCATCGCGCCGTTCACGATGTCGGGCAGGACCTTGGCCTTGAGTTCGTCGGAACCGCGCAGGATCAAGCCCATGGTGCCGAGCTTGTTCACGGCGGGGATCAGCGACGACGAGCCGCACACGCGGGCGACCTCTTCGATGACGATGCACGCGGCGATCGAATCGGCGCCCTGGCCCTCGAACTGCTCGGGGACGTGGATCGCGTTGAAGCCCGACTTGTTGAGGGCGTCGAGGGCTTCCTGCGGGAACCGCGAGTTCTCGTCGACGTCCTTGGCGTGGGGTGCGATCTCCTTCTCGGAGAGCGCGCGGATCGCCTCGCGCAGGGCGTCGTGTTCTTCGCTGAGCTTGAACAGGTCGAAATCGGCGTTGAGGGCCATGAGAGCGGAACTCCTTATCGGCACGCGGTGCCATTCCTGAGGGTGGATCCGCGCCCACCTTAGCGGCTCGAAGGGGCGCGACGTCATGGAATCTTCCAATTCTAACCACGGCACTCAGTGCCAAGTCAACGTCACCCGCCGAGTTGGCGGCGGACCTGCTCGGCGACCTCCGCCGGTGGGATACCGGCCGGATACGTCACCACGGTGACGGCACGCGGTGTCGCAGCGGGGGATTCGGCGCCGGGAAGTACTCCGAAGGTGCGACGCAGGTCCGACAACTCACAGGCCAGCGTCTCCGACGTCGCGGTCTCGTCGCCGCGGATCATCGCCCGCAGCAGATAGTTGTGCGCCGACGTGATCGCCGCCGCGTAGCTCACGATCCGGACCGGTTTCTCGGTCGGCACCGCCGCGCGCAGGAACTCGGTGAACAACCGCTCGTACCGGTACGTCGTCACCAACTCGCGGTCGCGCAACGCCGGCACCCGCTGCACCACCCGATACCGCCACACCGCAAGTTCGCGACGGTCGCGGAAATGCTTGAACACCAGTTGTGCCGCGTCGCACGTCGCCCCCCACGGATCGTCGAAGTCCTGCGACAGATACTCCGACACCTGCTCGAGCAGCGATTCGTGATCGGCGAAGATCACGTCCTCCTTCGAACGGAACTGCCGGAAGAAGGTGCGCCGCGACACCCCGGCGGCCGCGGCGATCTGCTCGACCGTCGTCGACTCGTACCCGTACTCCGAGAACAACCGGATCGCCTGCGTGACCACGTGCACGCGGAATTGTGCAGGGTCGGGGCCCGCCGCGTCGTTCCGGCGGGACGATGTCGATCCGGTCGTCATGTGTCGAGTATCCAAGGTCGCCGCGACCGCACGGTCAGGACGTCGGGATTTCCGCCGCGCGAAGCTCGAATTTGAGGATCTTCCCCGTCGACGTGCGAGGCAACTCCAGTGGAAACACGATGTCGCGCGGCACCTTGTACCCGGCGAGGAGGGTGCGGGTGTGGGCGATGAGGTCGTCCGCGGTGACCGACCGCCCCTCCTTCAGGATCACGAACGCCTTCGGGCGCTCACCCCACTTCTCGTCGGGCACCCCCACGACCGCGACGTCGATCACCGCGGGATGCGCCATGATGGCCTGCTCCACCTCGACCGTGGAGATGTTCTCGCCGCCGGAGATGATGATGTCCTTCGCGCGGTCCTTGAGCTGGATGTAGCCGTCGGGATGCATCACCCCCAGGTCACCGGTGTGGAACCAGCCGCCCGCGAACGCCTCCTCGGTGGCCTTCGGGTCCTTGTAGTAGCCGAGCATCACGTTGTTGCCGCGCAGCACGATCTCCCCCATCGTCTCGGCGTCGGCGGGCACGTCGTTCATGTTCTCGTCGACGATCCGCGCGGTCTCGGCCTGCACCATGCCGACGCCCTGCCGCGACAGCAGCGCGGCGCGTTCGTCCCCGGACTTCGCGTCCCACGAGTCCTGGTACTCGCAGATCGTGTACGGCCCGTACACCTCGGTGAGCCCGTACACGTGCACGACGGTGATCCCCATCGACTCGAGCTGCGCGATCACCGTCGGTGACGGTGGTGCGCCCGCGGTCGTGATGTGCAGCGGCCGGTCCAGCGGATGCGCCTGCTCGGCGTTCGCGATGGTCGAGCACACCGCCGGGGCTCCGCACAGGTTGGTCACCCCGAGGTTGTCGATGGCGTCCCAGATCGCGTCGGCGCGCACCGCGCGCAGGCAGATGTGGGTGCCGCCGGCCGCGGTCACCGCCCACGGTGTGCACCATCCGTTGCAGTGGAACATCGGCAGAGTCCACAGGTATCTGCTCTGCCCGGTGAACCCGTTGTGGAAGGTTTCGCCGAACGAATTCAGATAGGCGCCGCGGTGCGAATACATCACGCCCTTCGGCTTGCCGGTCGTGCCGGACGTGTAGTTGAGGGTGATCACGGAATTCTCGTCGTCGACGGTCCACGACAGCGGAGACGGGTCGAGCGCGTCCGCGGACGCCAGGAGATCGCGGTACTGTGCGGTCACCACACCCGCGGGTACGTCGGGTGCCGGTACCGAGGGATCGGGAATCTCGACGACCTCCGTGAGAGAGGGCACATCCACGCCGGTCAGCGACCCGACGAACTCGGAGTCGACGAACAGCAGCGACGCCTCCGCATGGTTGAGGATGTAGTCCAGTTCGGGCCCGGCCAGCCGAGAGTTCAGCGCGATGAGCACACCCCCGGCGAGCGGCACCGCGAAATGCGCGATGAGCATCTCGGGGACGTTCGGCGTCAGATAGGCGACGCGGTCGCCCGGCGTGATCCGCGACCGCAGCACCCGCGCGAGCCGCTGCACCTCGTCGGCGAACTCGGCGTACGAGTAGGTGCGGTCGCCGTAGACGATCGCGGTGCGGTCGGGGAACACGGCCGCCGAACGCTCGAGGAAGCGCAGGGGGGTGAGCTGGCTGTGGTTGGCGGTCGCGGTCGACACGGAAACCTCCGGGATCGTCATCGGCAGAACCGGCGTCATCTGTGATGGTTGCAACACCGGACGAAGTGGAGGCTACGAATCACCGGATCGGCACCGCTACCCTACGAAGAGGGTGTTCGGCCGACCGGATCGTCGCGTCACCGACACCCGACCGAGCGGTACCCCGGAGGACGGAACGAATGAGTGGCTCAGTGCTGCGTCCCCGCGACATCGACACGTTGCGGGCCGAACTGCGCAGTCTCGGATCCGCGACCGGCCTGCCGATCCTCTTCGGCGGTGCCGTGCAGGGTGCCGACCTCGTGCTCACCGGCCACGTCGGGACCCGCGGCCGTCGCCTGCGCAACCTCGTGATCAGCTCCGAACGTGGCCTCGGTGGCCGGGCGATCGCGGAGCAGCGTCCCGGAGCCGTCGCCGACTACTTCGCGTCCCGGCACATCACCCACGACTACGACCGGCCCGTCGCATCGGAGGGCATCGAATCGTTGCTGGCCGTGCCCGTGGTGGTTCGCGGTGTCACCCGTGCCGCCATGTACGGCGGGCTGCGCACCCCCGCCCCGATCGGCGAGGTCGTCGCCGAGCGGTTCGTGCGGTCGGCGCGCGAACTGGCCCGCGAGATCGAGATCCGTGACGAGGTGGATCGACGCATCACGCTCCTCGAGAACACCGAAGGTGATCCGCGGCCGTTGCCGCGCGCGGTGTCCGACACCATCACCGAGAGCTACCTGGCGTTGCGTGAGCTGGCGGCGATCACCGCCGATCCGGAACTCGAGGAGCACCTGCGGGCCATCGAGGAGAAACTGCGCGGTATCGGTGGCGCGGGCGGGAAGACCGCGCGCGTGTCGCTGACCGCGCGGGAACGTGACGTCCTCGGCTACGTGGCGTTGGGTTGTCGCAACGCCGAAATCGCCGAGCGGTTGTCGCTGAGCACCGAGACGGTGAAGAGCTACGTGCGCGGTGTCCTCGCGAAACTGGAGGTGCACAGCCGGCACGAGGCGGTCGTCGAGGCACGCAGGCAGGGTTTGATCGTCTGAACGATCACGGGCGCGGCCTCCGTCGGCGACGCACCGCCGCCGTGAACCGTTCCCATGCTCGGCGCGGCCACGATCGTGCGGTGTCCGGCCGTCCACGGCCGGGATCGCCGACGAGGACGTCGACCGCCGGCCCGCGCACGGGCCAACTGCCGTCGACGTCACCGGCCTCGCGACCCGACCCGGTGAGGTACTCGGCGAAGCTGCGTTGTCGCTCCGCATGCCAGGTGGCCTGGTCGGCCATGATGTCGAGTTCGGCGAGTTGCGGGAAGCGCACGACGAGCGCCCGCACCAGATATCCGGCGGCCAGCGCGTCCGCTTCGGCGTCGTGCGCGCGGGTCAGGTCCACGTCGTAGGTCTTGCACACCGCGGCCAGGGTGCGTTTGCCGGGACGTGTCCGGTCCATCTCCCGGTCGATGACGTACGGGTCGACGACCGTGCCGAAGGCCAGCGCCGGCAGGCCCAGACGCCGACCCTCGGCGTCCATCACCGTCAGGTCGTAGCTCGCGTTGAACGCGGCGACGGTGTGCCCGGCGGCCCACGCGTCGATCAGCGCGCGGCGGATCTCGAGGTATCCCGTGCGGTAGTCCATCCCGTCGGCGCGGGCCCGTTCGGTGGTGATGCCGTGGATGGCGGTGGTCTCGGGTGGGATGGGGACCGCGGGGTCGAGCAGCCACGTGCGGGAGGTGACGTGGTCGCCGTCGAGGGTGGCGACGCACGCGCTGACGATCCGCGCCGTCCGCGGGTCACGATCGGTGGTTTCGAGATCGAATGTGCAGATGGGGCGGTCCGGCCAGGGCGTCATCGTGGGGTACCTCGTCTCGCTGCTCCGGTCGTGCGGTGGTCTGCGGGCATTGTCGCCGCGACCACCGACACGATCGGGCCGCGTCAGAACGAGTCGGTGCAGACGACGAAGTCGCGGTCGCGGTAGACGAAGCCGCCGTCGGACGTGGAGCAGTCGTTGACGTCGGTGGTGCCGGTGAGGATCTCGCTGACCCTCTCCCCCTGGATCGCGGTGGCGTCGCAGTCGATACGTTGCGGGTCCTCGCCGCCGAGGTCGAAGCAGTCGCCGAGCATCCAGTCGATGTCGAGGCACAGGGCGCCGGCCTCGATGCCGCGGAAGGTTTCGTAGTAGGTCTGGTCGACGTCCGAGATGCAGGCGTCCCGGCCTTCGACGACGTCCACGACCTTGTAGTTGGCGTCGTCGGTGCCGCAGATCGCGTTGGCGATCGTCGCGTCGTCGACGGTGCCGCCCAGTCGGACGCAATCGCCGATCTCGACGTCCACGTCGAGGTCGACGGCGGCGCCGGTGGTCGGTGTCGTCGTGCGGGGGGTGGTCGTGGACGGGGCGGCGGACGAGGTGGTCGTGGTGGCGGAGACGGCGCCGGCTTCGGGGACGGCGGTGGGTTCCACGTCCGAGCAGGCAGCCAGGAAGGTGATCGCAGCGAGCGCGGCGACAGCGCTACCTGCGTGACGGAGAATCGACATGGACCGGAGCGTACGGAACATCGATGGCAGAGCACGATCACGGGGCGTGCCCGACCCGTGTTCCCCCAGGCTGCACCCATCGTGTGATGTGCACCACTGATCGGGAATGCCGTTGCCGGAGCGCAGGTTCGATGCAACCGGCGTGCCGGGGGTCGATCCGGGTGCGACCATGGGCCCATGGATCTGCCGGTGGTTCCCCCTGTCGCGCCGATGCTGGCGAAGGCGGCGGCCGTCGTGCCACGACAACCCGCCGAGGCGCCACCCGAATGGTCGTACGAGCCCAAATGGGACGGGTTCCGCGCCGTGATCTTCCGCGACCGCGACGACGTGGTGTTCGCGTCCCGCGGCGGCAAGGATCTCGCCCGGTACTTCCCGGAACTCGTCGACGCGGTGCGTGCCGAACTGCCCGACCGCTGCGTGGTGGACGGGGAGATCGTGGTCCCGCGTCCGCGCGACGGATCGATCCGGTTGGACTGGCAGGCGTTGTCCGAGCGGATCCACCCGGCGGCGAGCCGGATCGCACTCCTGGCGGCCGAGACACCCGCCCGGTTCGTCGCGTTCGACCTTCTCGCTCTCGGTGACCGCGACATCATGGACACCCCGTTCGGGGACCGCAGACGAAGCCTCGTCGCCGCGGTCGGGGGCGGGCCGTCCTGCCACGTCACGGTGGCGACGACCGACACCGCGACCGCGCAGCGATGGTTCGAGGAGTTCGAGGGTGCCGGTCTCGACGGGGTGGTCGCGAAACGGCTCGACGGCGTCTACCGACCGGACAAACGCGACATGATCAAGATCAAGCACGCGCGGACCGCCGACTGCGTCCTCGTCGGCTACCGCAGACACAAGAGCATCGACGGTGTGGGATCCCTGCTCCTGGGCCTGTACCGCGGGGACGACCTGACACCGGTCGGCGGCGCGTCCGCGTTCACCGCGGACCGGCGCCGCGAACTGCTCGCCGAACTCGAGCCGTTACGTGTGGGCGCGGACGTCGTCGCCGAGGGTGAGGCCACCCGGTGGCGGTCGGCAGCCGATCGCAGCTGGATCCCCCTGCGGCCCGAGCGGGTGCTCGAGGTGGCGTACGACCAGATGGAGGGCACCGTCGAGACCGGAGCCCGATTCCGGCACGCCGCGCGGTTCCTGCGGTGGCGCCCCGACCGGGACCCGCGCAGCTGCACGTACGACCAACTCGATGTGCCGGTGCGCTACGACCTCACCGACGTGCTCGAGACGGATGTGCTCGAACGTACGGAGGACCGATGATGGCGAACGCGAAACGCTCCCCCGCGGAGGAACTCGACATCGACGGGGTCCCGGTGCGCCTGTCGAACCCCGACAAGGTGTACTTCCCTCGGCTCGGTGCCGACGGCGGAACGAAACGCCACCTCGTCGAGTACTACCGCGCCGTCACCACCGCGCTCGGTGCCCCACTGCTCGATGCGCTCCGCGACCGACCCACCCACCTGCAGCGATTCCCCGACGGCGTCGAGGGTGACGAGATCTACCAGAAGCGGGTGCCCGCGCGGCACCCCGACCACGTGGCGACGTGCGAGGTGACGTTCCCGTCCGGACGCACCGCCGATGTGCTCCGCGTGCGGTCGGCCGCCGACGTGGTGTGGGCCGCCAATCTCGGCACGGTGACCTTCCACCCGTGGGCGGTGCGCTGCGGCGACACCGACCGCCCGGACGAACTGCGCATCGATCTGGATCCGCAGCCCGGCACCGACTTCTCGGATGCTCGTGCCCTCGCCCTGGAGGTGATGCGGCCGCTGCTCGACGAACTGGGACTGACCGGGTTCCCCAAGACGTCCGGGGGGCGCGGCATCCACATCTATCTGCGGATCGTGCCCGAATGGGATTTCGTGGGCGTGCGCCGCGCCGGGATCGCACTGATGCGCGAGGTGGAACGACGCAGCGGAGGCCGGGCCACCACCGCGTGGTGGAAGGAGGAACGCGGCGAACGGATCTTCCTCGACTTCAACCAGAACGCGCGCGACAAGACGATCGCGTCCGCGTACTCGGTGCGACGCACCCCGATCGCGACGGTGTCGACACCGCTGACCTGGGAGGAACTCGTCGACGCCGAACCCGACGACTTCACCGTGGCGACGGTACCGGCGCTGCTCGCGCGTCGTTCGGATCCGATGGCGTCCCTGGATTCGACGGCGTTCTCTCTCGACCCACTGCTCGAGATGGCGGACCGCGACGCTGCGGCCGGGCTCGGCGATCTGCCCTACCCGCCGAACCACCCGAAGATGCCGGGCGAGCCGAAACGCGTGCAGCCCTCGCGCGACACCGATCGCCGAGCGTAGTGAACGGATCCGGTGGACGGACCGACCGGGCACAGGACGACGGCGGGGCGTGAACGGCGGGTGAATTCGTCGCGCCGCGACGCTCCCGTGACCTCGACTGTGACGCGGCCACGCCGACGACTCCCTAGACTGTCGGAGGAAACAGGAACCTGCCGGGGGAGCAGGAGCCGGTCGGGAACCGAAGCGCGGGAGGGCCGTCATCGTGTCGTGGACGCGGAGGTCGTGGCTGACGAGGATCGCCACGGTGATCGTGGCGACCGCCGGTGTGTCGCTCGGATTCGTACTGCCGGCGCAGGCGATGACGCCGACGAACACGTTGACCTGCGAGGCGAGACCGGGCGCCGCCGCCGAGACCACCCGCGTCGACGGACTGCAGGCGTGCGGCGCGGTCACCGACGGCGCCGGTACGGCCTACGGGTACAGCGACGGCGGTGTCGGCTTCGCGGATGCGCACGGCGACTCCACCGTCGGCGCGGTCGGTCTCGGTGGTGGCGTGGGGGCAGCGGAAGGTCACGGTGCCCTCCTCGGTGCGTTCGGCACCGGCGCCGACGCACTCGCGTTGGGTGTGCTCGACGAACCGGGGGTCGCGCTGGTGGCCGCCGGGCCGCACTCGCAGGCGTTCGTCGGGGACGGCGCGGATCCGATTCTGTGCCAGGGCGACATGGCTCTCGCCGTCAACGTCACGAACGGTCGCGGGTGCCTGTCGTTCGGCGAGTTCCGGTTCGCGACTCCGGAGCCGGTGGAGACCGACGGGCCCGTCCTGTAGGCAACCGCGGCACCAACCGACAAACTGTACGAAACCCCCTTCACGCGACGGCAGGTAACACGTAGCCTTTGCGGCATTGTCCGAATGGAGGTGCCGATGACCGTCGAGGCGATGCCCTGTCGAGGATCGGAAACGTACGAAACGCGGCCGACGCCGGTCGTCGAGCGGCACGATGCCGAGGCGTCGCCGACGGCGATGCACGTCGACCCGCGGTTCCTGCGCCTGGCCGACCGCTTCTTCGCGCTCTACCGGCAGCGCCGGGACGGGGGCGGGGCGCTCACCGCGTACCTGCACGGTGAGAAGGTGCTCGACATCTGGGCCGGCTGGTCGGATCGTGACCGCCGGTGGACACACGACACGATGGCGCTGTCGTTCTCCACGGGCAAGGGGGTCGCGTCCACGGTCGTGCACCGACTCGCCGAACGCGGGCTCATCGACTACCACGCACCCGTGACCCGGTACTGGCCGGAGTTCGGTGTACGCGGCAAGCACGAGATCACCGTCGCCGACGTGATGACCCACCGTGCCGGACTGCACCGGGTGCGGGGACTGCTGCCGGAAACCCGCGGGATCCTCGACTACGAGCGGACGGTGGCAGCGCTCGCCGCAGCGCGACCGGACCGGCGCCGGCTCGCCGGCACGGGATATCACGCCGTCACCTACGGTTGGCTCGTGGCCGAGATCGTGCGCCGCGCCACCGGGATGCCGTTCGAGGACGTCGTCGAGCAGGAGATCGCGGCACCTCTCGGCAGTCGCGATTTCTGGTACCGGGTGCCGCACCGGGAGCGGCACCGGATCGCGACGCTGTTCCCGCGGCTCAACGTCGGTGGCCTGGACTGGAAGCTGAGCGCATCCCTGCTGTCGCTGGCCGGGCCCACCAGCGGGATCGCTGAAGCAGCCATGCCCGACGGGTTCGACGAACTCGTCCATGACCCAGCGGTGCACGATGCGGTGATGCCCGGCTGGAACGGTGTGTTCACTGCCCGGGCCCTCGCCCGGATGTACGGCGCGATCGCGGCCGGCGGCACGATCGACGGCACCGCATTCCTCGATCCCGCCACGATCGCGGAGATGGATCGGGTGCGGGTGCGGGGCCGTGACTACGTCCTCGGTGTCCCCATGGCGTGGCGTCTCGGTTACCACCAGCCGATCTTCGCGAGCACGGAGCGGCCGCGCGGCGCGCTGGGGCACTACGGGGTGGGTGGTTCGGGGGCGTTCGCGGATCTCGAGACGGGGCTGTCACTCGCGTTCGTCACCAATCGGCTCGGATCCGGTCCGATCACGTTGGGCGATCTGCGGTTGGCGAAGCTCGGCGCCCTGGCCCGAGAGTTGACCCGGAAGGTGTGATCGGCGGCGGAATCGCGTGGATTTCGTCGTTTCGCGGGTGGGGTGGGGCCGCGGGCGGGAGTATCCGAGACAGGTGGGATGTACGCCGAGTCGGATGCGAAGGAGTTCCGTGATGAGCCATGTGTATCGGGTGATCGAGGTGGTGGGGTCGTCGACCCGGGGTGTGGACGACGCGATCGCGAAGGCGGTGGCGCGGGCCGGGGAGACGACACGTCACCTCGAGTGGTTCGAGATGGTCAATGTCCGCGGCCACATCGACGACGGTTCGGTGGCGCACACGCAGGTCACCCTCAAGATCGGATTCCGGATAGAATCGTCCGACGAACTGTCTGATTAGCGCGTTTCTGGGTGACGGTGATCCTGCTGGTGCCGCCCGAGAATGTAATTCTCGACCAAATCTGTAACGTGTTATAGTCTGGGGCTCCGACGAGACCCCACCCGGCACACCCAGGCAGGTATCCAGTGGCATACGTGATCACCCAGGCATGTTGCAACGACGTTTCGTGCGTCGAAGTCTGCCCGGTCAACTGCATCCACCCGACGCCGGACGAAGCGCCGTTCGCGACGACCGAGATGCTGTACATCGATCCCGATACGTGCATCGACTGCGGTGCCTGCGTCGACGAATGCCCGGTGGACGCGATCTTCGCCGACAACGAACTCGAGCCCGATCAGGAGCCCTACCTCGCGATCAACGCGTCGTACTTCGAACGGCACCCGATCGGGCCCGACTGGCCCGAACTACGCAGCCGCACGAAGATCCCGGCCGAACTCGGTGAGCTGCGCGTCGCGATCGTCGGGTCGGGGCCGTCGGCCTGCTACGCCGCGCAGGAACTGGTCGGCCACTCGTGTGCCCGCGTCGACGTCTTCGACAGGCTGCCCACCCCCTACGGGCTCGTGCGCGCCGGTGTCGCGCCCGACCACCAGAGCACCAAGGGCGTGGGCGACGTCTTCCGCAGCGCCATCGGGCACAAGAACACGCAATGCTGGTTCAACGTCGAAGTGGGCACCCACATCACCCACGAGGAACTGCTCGCGCACCACCACGCGGTGATCTACGCGGTCGGTGCATCCGGTGACCGTCGGCTCGGCGTCGACGGTGAGGACCTGCCGGGAAGCCACGCCGCCACCGAATTCGTCGCCTGGTACAACGGGCACCCCGACTACGCCGACCACCACTTCGACCTCTCCGGCGAACGAGCCGTCGTCATCGGCAACGGCAACGTCGCGCTCGACGTGGCCCGCGCACTCGTCATGGATCCCGACGAACTCGACCGCACCGACATCGCCGCGCACGCCGTGGAGGCGCTGCGCAACTCGAACATCCAGGAAGTCGTGGTCGTCGGTCGGCGCGGCCCCGTCCAGGCCGCATACACCAACCCCGAACTTCTCGCGCTCGGCCGGCTCGACGGTGTCGACGTCCTCGTCGACCCCGCCGACCTCGAACTCGACGCCGCCAGCCGCGCCGTGCTCGACGACCCCGAGGTCGAACCCCGGATCACGCTCAAGATGACACAGGCGACGGGATACGCGCAGAACACCCCGACCCCCGGCAACAAGCGGATCGTCCTGCGGTATCTCGCCTCTCCCGTCGAGATCTCCGGTGACGGCAAGGTCGAGTCGATCACCCTCGAACGCAACGAACTCGTCGAGATCGACGGTCGACTCGAGGCGCGCCCCACCGGCGAAACCGAAACCCTCACCGCCGGCCTCGTGCTGCGCTCGATCGGATACCGCGGCAACCCCGTCGCCGGGATCCCGTTCGACGAGCGGCGCGGTGTCATCCCCAACGACGCCGGCCGTGTCGTGGACCCCGAGACCGGCGACCCCGTCCGGGGTGTGTACACCGCCGGCTGGATCAAGCGCGGCCCGAGCGGGGTCATCGGCACCAACAAGCAGTGCTCGGGCGCCACCGTCGACGGACTCGTCGACGACTTCATCGCCGGCCGCCTCGCCGAACCGATCGCCGATCGCGAGAAACTCGCCACGCTCGTCGCGGAACGCCGCCCCGACTACGTCGACTACAAGGGCTGGCAGGCCATCGACAAGAAGGAACGCGCCAACGGTGCCGCCGCGGGTCGCGCCCGACTGAAGTTCGTGTCGATCGAGGAACTGCTCGCGGCCTCCCGGCCCGAATCCTGAGCCCGTCCGAGTTCGAACTCACAGAGTTGCTCCGCGCCTGGTCGGACGGCATTCGAGCGCGTCCGTCCCGGGCATTCGGATTGCCCCCGACCGGTGCGGTGTGTCTAATGAACCAGGTATGCGCCGCCGCGGTCGGGGTGGACGAACGCGAGGCGCGCCGTCCGACGATGGGTTGTGGAATGTCTGTGAATCGGTTTCCGGCGAACCGGCGTGGCCGGTCCTCGCGTACTGCTGCGCGGGTCGTTGCGTCGCTCACGGGTGCGGTCGCGGTCGCATTCGCCGCGGTGGGGCCCGCTGCGGCGGCGCCGCTGTGGCCCGGCGGCCCGGAGGTCCCGACCGTCGAGGAACTGATCCAGAACCTGGCGCCGACGGTCCCGCCGCTCGAGATCCCGCAGGCCCAGGCACCGTTCTCGACACCGTCGGTGAACCCGACGAGCGGCGAGACCGTCGGTGTCGCCCAGCCGATCATCATCCGGTTCGGTGAAGCCGTCACCGATCGCGCGGCCGCGGAGCGGGCCATCCGCGTCACATCGGAACCCGCCGTCGCCGGGCACTTCTACTGGGCCTCCGACCAGCAGGTACGGTGGCGGCCCTACGAGTTCTGGCCGGCCCACACGACCGTCACGGTGCAGGCCGGTGACGCGCGTTCCTCGTTCACGATCGGGGACGCATTGATCACCGTCGCCGACGACAACACCAAGACCATCACGGTCACCCGCAACGGCGAGGTCGTGCGCACGATGCCGACGTCCTTCGGCAAGGCCGGGTACGAAACCCCGAACGGCACGTACATCGTCGGGGAGAAGTACCGCGACATGTACATGGACTCGTCCACCTACGGAGTTCCGGTGGACAGCCCCGAGGGCTACCGCACCTACGTCGAGTACGCGACCCGCATGTCGAACAGCGGCATCTTCCTGCACGCCGCACCGTGGTCGGAGTGGGCGCAGGGCAACACCAACACCAGCCACGGCTGCCTCAACGTCAGCACCGACGACGGCAGGTGGTTCTACGAGAACGCCCGCAAGGGTGACCCGGTGATCGTGCAGAACACCGGCGGTGGCGTCCTGAACGGCTGGGACGGCCTCGGCGACTGGAACCTCTGACGGGCCCACTCCCTCCCACGCGACACCCCTCCCCGTCCGAGCGACACCCCTCCCCGTCCGAGCGAATGTACCGTCTGCTCGACTCAGTAGAGCGAGCGATACATTCGCTCGGAATAGGGAGGGGTGTCGTGCGTTCGTAACCGGAGGTTCGCCCGCCGCGTCCACACTTCCTCGGTGCCATCGAGTCCGGAACGAACCCTGCCCCACGGTCGGGGCCTGCGCGGCCGCCCGTGGACCGACCACGCACTCTTCGCGGTGCTGGTCGGTCCGAACCTCGCGCTGCTGATCCTCTTCACCTATCGCCCACTGGCGGACAACGTCCGGCTCTCGTTCTTCGACTGGAACATCGCCGGATCCGCCGCGACGTTCGTCGGATTCGACAACTACCTCGAATGGTGGCGACGACCGGACACCTGGCAGATCGTCGGCAACACCGTCGCGTTCACCGCCGCTGCCGTGGTCGGCTCGATGGTCCTCGGACTCGGGCTCGCGATGCTGCTCGACCGGAAGCTCCTCGGCCGCAACCTCGTCCGATCCGCGCTCTTCGCGCCGTTCGTCATCTCCGGCGCGGCCGTCGGTGTCGCCTTCCAGTTCGTGTTCGACCCGAACTTCGGACTCGTCCAGGATCTACTGGGCCGCATCGGAATCACCGCACCGGACTTCTACCAGGACCCGACGTGGGCGATGGTGATGGTGACACTCACCTACCTGTGGAAGAACCTCGGCTACACCTTCGTCGTGTATCTCGCGGCGCTCCAGGGGTTGCGCCCCGAACTCGGGGAGGCCGCGGCGATCGACGGCGCCTCCCGCTGGACCACCTTTCGCTCGGTGATCCTGCCGCAGCTGCGTCCCACCACGTACTTCCTGTCGATCACGGTGCTGCTCAACTCGTTCCAGGTGTTCGACATCATCAATGTGATGACCCGGGGTGGTCCGCTCGGAACGGGGACGACGACGATGGTGTACCAGGTGTACGACGAGACGTTCCGCAACTTCCGCGCCGGCTACGGCGCGACCGTCGCCACGATCATGTTCCTCGTCCTGCTGGCGGTGACGGTGTATCAGGTGCGCATCATGGATCGGGGTGAACACCGGTGATCGCCGTCGACGACCGACCCCGCGTCCTGCACACGACCACGCGCGACGAGGAGCAGCGGCATCGGGCCCGTGCCCGCTGGGTGACCGTCCTCGGTTACGCCGCGATGGTGTGCGTACTGCTGATCGTGGCGCTGCCGCTGTTCTGGATCGTGATGACGTCGTTCAAGGAACGCCAGGACATCTACACGATTCCGGTGACGTGGTGGCCGTCGACCTTCCACCCGCAGAACTACGGTGAAGCGACGCGATCGGTGGATCTCGCCGCCTACTTCAGGAATTCGCTGATCATCACGACGGTTCTCGCGACCGTCAAGTTCGTGCTCGGGGTGCTCAGCGCATACGGATTGGTGTTCCTGCGCTTCCCCGGTAAGAACTTCGTGTTCCTCGGCATCATCGCGGCGTTGATGGTGCCCAACCAGATCACCGTGATCTCCAATTATGCTCTCGTCGCGGAATGGGGATGGCGCAACACCTTTCAGGGGATCATCGTGCCGCTCGCCGGCGTGGCGTTCGGTACGTTCCTGATGCGCAACCATTTCCTGTCGATTCCCGCCGAGATCATCGAGGCTGCGCGTATGGACGGTGCGGGGCACTTCAGGCTGCTGTGGCGCGTGGTGCTGCCGCTGTCGGGGCCGACGATGGTTGCGTTCGCTCTGATCACCGTGGTCAACGAGTGGAACGAGTACCTGTGGCCGTTCCTGATGGCCGACGACTCGTCCGTGGCGCCACTGCCGATCGGCCTGACGCATCTGCAGAACAACGACGGAGTCACCGACTGGGGACCGGTCATGGCGGGCACGGTGCTCGCGATGCTTCCGATTCTCGTGATCTTCCTTCTCCTGCAACGACACATGATCAAGGGCCTCACCTCCGGTGCGGTCAAGGGATGAACACTGACGGGAGTGTAGTGATGGGTATCGACATCAGGAACATGGACAGGCGGGGCTTCCTCGGCCTGGCGGGGATCGCCGCTGCCGGAGCCGCGCTCACGGCATGCGCGGGAACCGGCGGTGATGCCGGTTCCGCGGCAGGGAGCTCGAGTGCGTCGGAGGACGCGAGCACCGTCACCTTCTGGTCGAATCATCCGGGCAGGTCGATCGACGTCGAGAAGGAACTCATCCGACGGTTCGGAGAGGTACGGCCCGACCTGACGGTGCAACTCGTGGACGGCGGGAAGAACTACGAGGAAGTGGCGCAGAAGTTCAACGCCGCACTGAGTGGCGGGGCACTTCCCGACGTCGTGGTGTTGTCGGATGTGTGGTGGTTCAACTACGCGATGGCGGGTGCCATCACACCCCTTGACGAGTTGTTCACCGCGCACGGTGTCGACACCGGCGACTACGTCGACTCGCTCCTCGCCGACTATCTGCACGACGGCGGTCACTACGCGTTGCCGTACGCGCGGTCGACACCGTTGTTCTACTACAACAAGGACGTGTGGGCTGCGGCGGGGCTCCCGGACCGGGGCCCCGAATCCTGGCAGGAGTTCGACGAGTGGGGCCCGCGGATCCAGGAGGTCGTCGGGTCCGGGCACCTCGCTCACGGATGGGGGAACGCCGCGGACTACCTGGGGTGGACGTTCGAGGGACCGATCTGGACGTTCGGTGGTGCGTACTCGGACCGGTGGGACCTGAAGTTCACCGATGCGAAGACGATCGAGGCGGGGCAGTTCCTCCGCGACATGATCCACACGAAGAAGTACGCCGCGGTGTCCAACGACATCGCCAACGACTTCTCCGCGGGCCTCCTCGCCTCGACCATCGCGTCCACCGGCGATCTGTCCGGTATCACCACGAATGCGTCGTTCGATTTCGGGACCGCCTTCCTCCCGGCAGCCGAGGGCGTTCCGGGATGTCCGACGGGTGGTGCAGGACTGGCGATTCCGTCGGGTATCTCCGACGAACGCAAGGCGAATGCGTTGGCGTTCGTCGAGTTCGTGACCAATGCCGACAACACCGCCCACTTCTCGCAGAACACCGGGTACATGCCGGTGCGCAAGTCGGCCGTCGACAACCCGGACATGAAGGCGTTCCTCGATGCGAATCCGAACGCCCGGACCGCGGTCGATCAACTCGCCCGCACTCGATCCCAGGACTACGCGCGTGTGTTCGTACCCGGCGGTGACCAGGTGATCGGTACCGGGCTGGAGAAGGTCGCGTTGCAGAACGCCGACGTCGAGACGACGTTCGCCGACGTGCAGAGCCGACTCCAGCAGATCATCGATCGTCAGATCACCCCGAATCTGAAGTAGCGCAGTACATCACCTTTCGAAAGGACTGTTCGTGGCCCGGATCGGTTTTCGGAACGTCACCCACCGCTATCCGGGTGCGGATCGCTCGGCGGTGGACGGACTCGACCTCGAGATCGACGACGGAGAGTTCCTCGTTCTGGTCGGACCGTCCGGGTGCGGGAAGTCGACGAGCCTGCGGATGCTCGCCGGTCTCGAGGCGGCCGATTCCGGTCGTATCGAGATCGGCGGGCGGGACGTCACGGGGTTGCCTCCGAAGGAACGGGACGTCGCGATGGTGTTCCAGAACTACGCCCTCTACCCCAACATGACGGTTGCGCAGAACATGGGGTTCGCGTTGCAGAACGCGGGAATGAGAAAACCCGAGCGGACGCGGCGGGTGCTCGAGGCCGCGCGGATGCTGGAACTCGAACCACTACTGGACCGCAGACCCGGCAAGTTGTCGGGGGGTCAGCGACAGCGAGTTGCCATGGGACGGGCTATTGTTCGGAACCCCGCCGTGTTCTGCATGGACGAACCGTTGTCGAACCTCGACGCGAAGCTGAGGGTGAGCACACGCGCTCAGATCGCCGATCTGCAGCGTCGTCTGGGGACGACGACGGTGTACGTCACGCACGACCAGGTCGAGGCGATGACGATGGGGGACCGGGTCGCGGTGCTCGACGGCGGGCGGCTGCAGCAGGTCGCGTCGCCCCGGCAGTTGTACGACGATCCGGTCAACACCTTCGTTGCGGGATTCGTGGGTTCGCCGGGGATGAACCTGATCCCGGCGCCGGTTCGGGACGGCGCGGTGGTTCTGGGGGAGTCGAGGATTCCGGTGCCCAGGTCGATTCGCGCGGAGCAGGTCGTCGTGGGGGTTCGTCCCGAGTCGTGGACCATAGTCGGTGCGTGGCGGACCGATGCGTGGACGGTCCGCTCGGTGCTCGTCGAGGAACTGGGAGCGGAGTCGTTCGTGCACGCCGTGCCGGCCGATCCGTCGGAGGAGTTGTCGATGGGCCGGATCGTGGTGCGCACGGATCGTCGCGGCGGGATCACCTCGGATTCGGAGCTCCGACTGCTACCGAAATCCGGTGAGGTGTACTTCTTCTCGGCCGACACCGGTGAGCGAATCGGATCATGATCCGTTCGGGACCTCGGTGACGACGAGCTTGCCGTGGTAGCCGCCGCGGAGGTCCTCGGGCAGGCCGGAATCGGTGATGATCCGGTCCACCTCGTCGATCGTGGCGATGCGGGCCAGTGTGCGATGCCCGAACTTCGAGTGATCCGCGACCACCACGGTGCTGGCCGCGGCGGCGATGAGGGCGCGTTTGACGGGGACCTCGAGGGTGTTCGTGTTGGTGATGCCGGCGGTGGGATCGATCGCGTCGGCACCGAGGAACGCCCACCGGGCAGAGTACTGCGACATGAAGGCCACTGCGTGGTCGCCGATGAGGGTGTAGACGGAGCCGAGCAGTTCGCCTCCCGAGACGAGCAGTCGCACATCCGGGAACGTGGCCACGAACTTCGCGATCCGCAGATCGTTGGTCAGTACGGTGAGCGACGAGCGGTGTCGCAGCGCGACGGCCACCTCGTAGGTCGTGGATCCGCTGTCGAGCACGACGCTGTCGCCGTCGGCGACGAGTGCCGCGGCGGTCTCGGCGATCGCGGTCTTCTCGGCCCGTCGGACGTCCTTCTTCAGGACGTAGGGGACTTCGAAGGAAACGCCGTCGACGGCCTTGGCGCCTCCGTGGGTGCGTTCGACCTTGCCTTCGCGCGCGAGTGCGTCGAGGTCGCGTCGGATCGTCGAACTGTCGACGCCGAGCGCGGTGGAGAGGGTCTTCGCGTCGACGTAGCCATCGGCGAGTACCCGATGGAAGATCTCACGTCGCCGTGCGCTCGCGGACACGATTGCTCCTCGGATCGGTGTCGGGGATCGGTGTGCTGCCTGACAATAGCGCACACATGCGACACGATTGCGTGGTTGTTGACACATTCGCGCGAATTCGTGCATGATTTCGTGCAGTGTCGGCACGATCTCGCGTGCAGGCTCGGAATTACTGCCAAAATTGAAGGTGTCGAGGTCGCGGCTCCTCCCGGATCCTCGGCGGACCAGATCCATCCCGGCGTTCGGAGGTCACACAATGGTCAAGTTGGGGTACAAGGCGTCGGCCGAGCAGTTCGGTCCGCGAGAACTCGTCGAACTGGGGGTGCTGGCCGAAGAACACGGAATGGATTCGGCGACGGTGTCGGACCATTTCCAGCCGTGGCGGCACAACGGCGGGCACGCCCCCTTCTCTCTCGCATGGATGACCGCGGTCGGGGAGCGCACCGAGCGACTGCAGCTCGGCACATCCGTGCTCACCCCGACCTTCCGATACAACCCCGCCGTGATCGCGCAGGCCTTCGCGACGATGGGCTGCCTCTATCCGGGGCGGGTGATGCTCGGTGTGGGCACCGGTGAGGCCCTCAACGAGATCGCCACCGGATTCGAGGGCCAGTGGCCCGAATTCAAGGAACGATTCGCCCGTCTTCGCGAGTCCGTGCGCCTCATGCGCGCCCTGTGGTCCGGCGATCGCGTCGATTTCGACGGCGAGTACTACCGCACCAGGGGTGCGTCGATCTACGACGTACCGGACGGGGGCATCCCCGTGTACATCGCGGCCGGCGGTCCCGTGGTCGCGCGATACGCCGGTCGCGCCGGAGACGGCTTCATCTGCACCTCCGGCAAGGGCATGGATCTCTACACCGAGAAGCTCATGCCCGCGGTCGCGGAGGGGGCGGCGAAGGCGGAACGCGACGTCGAACAGATCGACAGGATGATCGAGATCAAGATCTCGTACGACACCGATCCGGACAAGGCCCTCGAGAACACCCGGTTCTGGGCGCCGCTGTCGCTCACGCCGGAACAGAAGCACTCGATCGAGGACCCCATCGAGATGGAGGCCGCAGCCGACGCCCTGCCGATCGAGCAGGTCGCCAAGCGGTGGATCGTCGCGTCCGATCCCGACGAGGCCGTGGAGAAGGTCCGCGCCTACGTCGACGCCGGGCTGAACCATCTCGTCTTCCACGCGCCCGGCCACGACCAGAAGCGTTTCCTCGAGCTCTTCGAACGCGACCTGGCTCCGCGCCTGCGTGCCCTGGCCTAGAGGAGAACGGCATGCCCGAATCGATGGACATCGCAACCACCGCGCAGTGGCGGGCCCTCGAGGCTCATCGTGGCGAGGTGGAGTCGATGCATCTGCGGGGGTTGTTCGAAGCGGATCCCGGGCGGGGGGCGCGCTGGTGTGCACCGGCGGCGGATCTGACGGTCGACTACAGCAAGCACCGGATCACCGAGGACACGCTGCAACTGCTGTTCGACCTGGCTCGTGCGGCCGGGGTCGAACAGCAGCGCGACCGGATGTTCGCCGGTGAGCACATCAACGTCACCGAGGACCGCGCGGTGCTGCACACCGCGCTGCGGCTGCCGGCGGGCACGCGACTGGTGGTCGACGGACAGGACGTCGTCGCGGACGTGCACGCAGTCCTCGACGCGATGGCCCGGTTCAGCGATCGGGTGCGGTCGGGACAGTGGCGTGGCGCGACGGGGGAGCCGATCTCGACGGTCGTCAACATCGGGATCGGTGGCTCCGACCTCGGCCCCGTCATGGTCGCACGCGCACTGCGGCACTACATCGACGGACCGCGGGTGCGGTTCGTCTCCAACGTCGACCCTGCGGATCTGACGGCGGCGCTCACCGGGCTGGATCCGGCATCGACGTTGTTCGTCGTGGCGTCCAAGACGTTCACCACGCTCGAGACCCTGTCGAACGCGCAGGCGGCACGGAAGTGGCTGGTCGCGGCGCTCGGCGAGGACGCGGTGTCGTCGCACTTCGTGGCGGTGTCCACCGCGGCGGACAAGGTCGCCGAATTCGGCATCGACCCGCAGCACATGTTCGGGTTCTGGGAATGGGTCGGTGGGCGCTACTCGGTGGATTCCGCGATCGGGCTGTCGGTGATGTGCGCGATCGGTCCCGAGCGGTTCGCCGAACTGCTGTCCGGGTTCCACGCGATGGACACCCATTTCCGCACCGCGCCGCTCGAGTCCAACGTTCCGGTCCTGCTCGGCCTGCTGGGCGTGTGGTACACCAGTTTCCTCGGCGCCCAGTCGCGCGTCGTGCTGCCGTACAGCAACGACCTGGTGCGGTTCCCGGCCTATCTTCAGCAGCTGACGATGGAATCCAACGGGAAGTCCGTCCGCGTGGACGGTAGTGCCGTGTCGTACCCGACGGGCGAGATCTTCTGGGGCGAGCCGGGAACCAACGGGCAGCACGCGTTCATGCAGCTGCTCCACCAGGGCACCCACCTGATCCCCGCAGACTTCATCGGGTTCGCGCAGGCACTCGACGATCTGCCCGCCGGCGACGGATCGATGCAGCAGGTGCTGGTCGCGAACATGTTGGCGCAATCCAAGGTTCTCGCCTTCGGACGAACCGCGGAGCAGGTGCGCGCCGAGGGCGTCGCCGAAGCTCTGATACCGCACAAGGTGATGCCCGGCAACCGTCCGTCGACGACGATCCTGGCACGGCGCCTCACGCCGTCGACACTCGGCCAGCTGGTGGCGCTCTACGAGCACCAGGTGTTCGTGCAGGGTGTGGTGTGGGGCATCGATTCGTTCGACCAGTGGGGAGTCGAACTGGGCAAGGCACAGGCGACCGCGCTGACTCCTGTCCTGGCCGCCGACACGGACCCGGCCACCGGCGATTCGTCGACCGACCACCTCGTCCGCGTCTATCGGGAGATGTCGAAGGGAGATCGCTGATGCCCGCGTTGAAACTGCTCAAACTCCCACCGCCGGTCACCGAGGAGTGGGAGTGGCAGATGAACGCGTCGTGTCGCGACATCGACGGCTCGCTCTTCTTCCACCCCGACAACGAGCGGGGCGAGGCACGGGAAGGCCGTGTGGCAGCCGCCAAGCGGATCTGCGAAGGCTGCCCGGTCCGTCGCGAGTGCCTGCGGTATGCGCTCGAATCCGGTGAGCGGTACGGAATCTGGGGTGGCACGACGGAGGAGGAACGGCGCGCCACCCGGGCACGTCGCCGCGTCCGCTGAGTGAGCCCGCCTCCGGCCTGAGTGAGTCCGCCTCCGGCGGAGTGAGTCCGCCTCCGGCGGAGTGAGCGAATGTATCGTCTGCTCGACTCGATCGAGCAGACGATACATTCGCTACCGTAATCCGGCTGGTCGCGAGCCCTGTCGGATCGCAGGCTACGAGCCGGTGTACGGTACTGCGCCCGGGCTGGGAGAACACGGTCGAGATCCGGCTGCGGTCACAGGGTGAGTCATCGCTTCGATCGGCGGTGTCGGCCCGCGGAGAGCGCTACCATCCGTTCACCGAAGCTTCATCCACCGACGATCGGATCCGGAATGGGCAAGCTCGAGAAGTCGCTGTCCGAGGACGAATTCCTACTGGTGCGGGAAACGAAGAAACAGCAGATGGCGGAGCTCGACGAAGATGAGCTGCTCCTCCTCCACGCTCGGGTCAGACGTGCCCGCAACAAGTACGTCAAGCTCTATCGGCGGGCGGGCGCCGAGAAGGTCGGGAAGAAGAAGTCGCGGGCTGCGGGCAAGAATGCCAACGTGCGCAACGCCGCCAAAGCGGAGGTGTTCGAGAATGCGCTGGCCCGGGTGAGCCGGCAACTCGGTGCCGTGGCGCGTGCATCCGCAGAATCGCTCAAACAGGAGCGGCTGGCGCGTGCACGCCGCGACAGCTTCGTACCCGGCGCTGCTGTGCCGGGTAGCGGCGCGGTGTCGTCGCCGGGTGTGGACCGGGTGGATCGGACCCGGGAGTCACCCGGACGGATGAAGTACGAAGCCTCGACGAGCGCTGCGGGCGCACGTCGTCAAGCGAAGAAGGACGACCGCCACAGCTGACGCGTGCGTCGACACCGAGCCGCGCGGGAATCTCCGGGGTGGGTCGAGATTGGTCAGGAGGGCGTTCCGCAGCTCGGTCGCACCCCGGATGAAGTAAAACTCTCGTGATGAGAGAGTGATATTCTCATCGAAGTCGTCGACGGTTCCGGTTCCAGCGCGTGGTCGAGCGAACGGTACCGTCGCTCGATCGAACGCAGCGAGGGTGCCGTTCGCTCAGAACGGCGTCGTCACCTCCCGGCGAAACCGCGGGAGCAGAACGTCCAGACCTCGTCGGACGTGATGGGCCCTGCCGTGAGGTCGTCGCCGCTGGACTGCGCGATGAACATCACGGTCTGCATGGTCATCGCGGCTGCGTGGCGTGGATCGACGTCGTCGCGCAGGCCGCCGGCCGCCGCGACCTTCTCCATCAACTCCGTGAACAGCGCGAGCATCGGTGCGTGCGCGACCTTCACCTCGGTCGGGTGGGTGAGCAGCAGTTGCGGCGTGAAGTCCGTGAACAAGGGGCGCTGCGCCGCGGGATCCGGTCGCGACGACTCGAACAACAACTCCACTGCGACGCGGAGCTGATCGAGCGGGTCGTCCTGGCCCGCTGCGGCCGCGCGGATCTGATCGGCCGAGCGGCCGAGAGCGTCTTCGAACAGGGCCAGCAGAAGTTCGTGCTTGCCGTCGAACTGCAGGTAGAAGCTGCGCAGCGACTGCTTCGAGCGGTCCACCACCTCTTGTACCGTGAAGTCGGTGCTGCCCTTCTCGGTGATGATCGCCTGGGCGGCGTCGAGGAAGCGCTGCACGCGTTGTTCGGCACGCAGTTTGGCGGTCCGGATGGACCGCTCGACGGCGCGCTGCTTCCAGGCCGGCTCTTCGCTGGAGCCGGTCACCGCGGGGTCTGCCCTGTGCTGCGTGGAGCGAACATAGCTGCACTGTACCGGAGAAATTTCGCCTTCCGTGCCGCGCCCCGCCTGCTGATTGCCGCGAACGAGATGATTACTTTCCCTCACAGGGAACGATGTTCTCGCAGGAAGGTCGACTCCTGCGACGGGAGGCGAAGAGGAATGCTCTTCGAGTTCGATTCCGGTGAGGGGGATGCGAATTCGAGGTGAGGTGAGGTGCCACCACCCGCTCCACGGCGACCGCGAGGCGGGCGGTGGGTGTTCGACGACTACGCGAAGATGATCGCGCGCTCCGGACAGTTGGACGCGGCATCGCGCACCGCGTCCGCGTGCTCGGTGGGAACCTCGTCGACGGTCACGACGGCGTAGCCGCCGTCGCTGAGATCGAAGACTTCGGGACACGTTGCGAGGCAGACGCCATGGCCACGGCACGCGTCATCGTCGACACGGACCTTCACTTGTCGGCGCCTTCTGCGACGGTGTACTCCAGGCCGAGGTTCATCAGACCGCGGAGGATGAACGTCGGCAGGTAGGCGAACTTCCGATCGCCCTCCGGGCCGTGCACCTTCTCCGAGATCGTGATGTCGGTGGTCCGCTCGAGGAGTCGCTGGATGCCCACGCGTGCCTCCGTGCGGGCGAGCGGTGCGCCGGGGCACGAGTGCACGCCTCGGCCGAACGCGATGTGCGTACGCGCGTTGCGTCGATCGAGTTCGAAATCGGCCGGGTCGGAGAACTGCCGGGGGTCGCGATTGGCGGCGCCGTTGACGAGCATCATGATCGTTCCGGCCGGGATGTCGACGCCGCCGACCTCGGTCGGCACCTTGGCGAGCCGGAAGTCGCCCTTGATCGGGCTCTCCATGCGCAGCGTCTCTTCGATGAAGTTGGTGATCTTCTCCGGATTGTCGCGGAGGGTCTGCTGGATCTCGGGTCGCTCGGCGATGATCCGGAGTGCGGAACTCAGCAGTCGCACCGTGGTCTCCTGACCCGCGGAGAACACGTTCGCGGCGATGCGGAGGACGTCGTCGACCGGGGGCAACGTGCCGTCCGGGAAGGTCGCGGTTGCGAGCCCGGTCAGGACGTCGTCGGTGGGGTTCGCGCGCCGCTCCTCGATGTACTCGCCGAACTTCTTGTAGAGGAACTCGAGGGGGTTGAGTTTCAGTGCCTCGCCCTCGGTGCTGCCGAGCGAGAAGCCGCCCTCCGTCGCCAGGTTCAGGCCGGCGATGAACTCCGCGTGGTCGCTCTCCGGAACACCGAGGAGGTCGGCGATGACGAGCATCGCGAAGGGGCCGGCGAATTCGGTGATGTAGTCGCCTTCACCCTTGGCGAGGACGTTGTCGAGGAGCTTGTCGGCGAGGCGGTGGATGAACTCCTCGTTCTCCTTGAGGCGCTTGGGGGTGATCAGGCGCATCAACAGCGCGCGATGGTCCGAGTGCTGCGGGGGGTCCATCGTGGGGAGCTGGTCGTGCATCGGAAGCGACGGCCGATGCTCTTCGATCAGATCGGTGAGGTCGTCGCTGTCGTCCGGGATGGGGAAGCCCGAGAAGGGGCCGGTCACCGAGATGCACGACGAGAAGACCTTCTCGTCGCTGAGGACCTGGACGGCCTCTTCGTATCCGGTGACCATCATGACGTTGTGATGCGGTTCCCGCTTGACGGGGCATCCCTCGCGCATCGCGTCGTAGTAGGGATTCGGATCCTCGACGAGGTCGGGGTCCGTGAAGAAGTTCTTCGACTCGAGTTCGGTCATCCTGGTCCTCTCAGGGGCACGGGGTGGGCTGCTGACGAAGAACGGCGCTGCCCGGCAGGCCCGCTCGCGCCGCGTCCGACGCGCGCGTACACCGCTCTTCATGATCATCCAACCACGCTCCAGAACCGGCTCGCCGCCGCCGTATTTCGTACATATCGGACCTGTGATCGGCTACAACGGGAACGGGATCCGATGTGGTCGATCATGGCGGGGCCGTGGATGAGATCGGCCCGGGCGCCACCGCGGTCGGGGGTGCGGGGTTGTTTCCGGACTTCGGCGGGGAGGGTCGTGACCGGCGAGTGCATGAGGCGCATCGGGGTGCGCGCGTCGTCGGGAAGGTCGTCGAGGTGATGAATCGCGCATGAGGACCTCGGTGGGTGACCTCGGCCACCGTTTCGCTGTGCCACCGCGGAGCTGGTGCGGGCTTGCGGTGCTCATGTGACTCACGAGGCGGAATTTCGGGCATTTCAGGAGTGCTTGATCAGAATGTGTCAATTCGACACGCCGCCGTTGCCTGCGGTAGACGTAGTCTGTAACGAAATCGTGATCCTTTCGTTATCGACTGGGTCGTACGGGCCGAGAGGGCCGAGCAGGCAAGGAATCGAATTTGTCTTCCACATCCCGGAACATCGAGCAGAACGCAGCCGAACGTCGGCGTCCGTCCGCGGCCCGGTTGGGCAAGTGGGCCTCCGTCGTCCTCGTCGCCGGGGCGGTGACCGTTGCGGGAACGACGGTCGCGCACGCCACCGGGGAGCGCGCCACCGCGGGCCTGTCGTGGACGGGCGCGGACGAAGCGCTGTCGACGGCACCGCAGGTGCTGACCATCCCGGGGATGGACGTCTCGGACTACGCGGAGAAACTGCGCCGCGCCACCGAACGGGAGCAGCAGCGCCTCGCCGAACAGGCTGCGGCGGCAGCCGCCGAGGCCGAGCGGATCGCCCACGAGGAAGCCGAGCAGGCGGCCCGTGAGGAAGCGGCCCGCCGTCCCGCGTCGGTGTTCCCCGCCGCGGGGGTCTTCACGTCCGGTTACGGTGCCCGCTGGGGCACGCACCACTTCGGAATCGACATCGCCAACGCGATCGGTACCCCGATCCTCGCCGTCACGAACGGCACCGTCATCGAGGCCGGACCGGCGTCGGGCTTCGGTCTGTGGGTGCGCGTCCAGCAGGACGACGGCACCGTCGGTGTCTACGGACACGTCGACCAGTTCAGTGTGTTCGTCGGCCAGCAGGTCGCTGCCGGCGAGCAGATCGCCACCATGGGCAATCGCGGCCAGTCGACCGGACCGCACCTGCACTACGAGGTGCACCTCGCCGACGGCACCAAGATCGATCCGGCGCCGTGGCTCGCCTCGCGGGGCATCCCGGTCCCGGGCGCACACCGCTCCTGACGCACCCCCACCCGTGCGCACTTCTGGTAGTGGGAACTACCAGAAGTGCGCACGGGTCACCAGATCTTGACGCGCTCCTCGGGTGCGAGGTACAGGGCGTCGTCCGCGGTGACGTCGAACGCGTCGTAGAACGCGTCGATGTTGCGGATCACCCCGTTGCACCGGAACTCCGGCGGCGAATGCGGATCGACCGTCAGGCGTCGTAGCGCCTCCTCGTCGCGAACCTTCGTGCGCCACACCTGCGCCCACCCGAAGAACACGCGCTGCAGCCCCGTCAGGCCGTCGAGGACCGGAGCCTCCTCGCCGCCGAGCGCGATCTCGTACGCGGTCAACGCGATCGACAGTCCACCGAGATCGCCGATGTTCTCACCGATCGTGAAGCTGCCGTTGACGCGGTGACCGGGAAGGGCCTTCGGTTCGAATCCGTCGTACTGGGCGATCAGTGCGGTCGTGCGCTTGCCGAATTCGGTGCGATCCGAATCCGTCCACCAGTTCTCGAGATTGCCGTCACCGTCGTACTTCGCACCCTGGTCGTCGAAACCGTGCCCGATCTCGTGTCCGATCACCGCACCGATCCCGCCGTAGTTCGCGGCGTCGTCCGCGTGCAGGTCGAAGAACGGCGGCTGCAGAATCGCTGCGGGGAACACGATCTCGTTCATTCCCGGGTTGTAGTAGGCGTTGACCGTCTGCGGAGTCATGAACCATTCGTCGCGGTCGACGGGGCCACCGAGCTTCGCCAGCTCCCGGTCGTACTCGGCCGCGTACCCGCTGCGATAGTTGCCGACGAGGTCGTCACGGGTCACCGTCACCGCCGAGTAGTCCCGCCACTTGTCGGGATACCCCACCTTCGGGGTGAACCTGTCGAGTTTGCGCAGCGCGGCCGCCCTGGTCTGCGGGCTCATCCACTCCAGGTTCGTGATGCTCCGCCGGTACGCCTCGATGAGATTGTCGACGAGCACCTGCATGCGGACCTTCGCCTCCGCGGGGAAATGCCTTTCCACATACAGTTTCCCGACGGCTTCGCCCAGCAGATCCTCCACGAGCGACACGCCGCGCTTCCAGCGTTCCCGGATCTCCTGCGCACCGGTGAGGGTGCGGCCGTAGAAGTCGAAGTTCTCCTCGACGACCGCCTCGGTCAGATAGGGCGCGCGGGCCCGCAGCACCCGCCACGCCGCCCAGGCCTTCCAGTCGTCGAGGGATTCCCGGGTCCACAACGCGGTGAACGTGTCGACGAAACTCGGTTGCCGCACCACGACCTCGGCCCACTGGTCGACGGCGGCACCGGCCGCGGTGACCCAGCCCGACCAGTCGAACCCGGCGTGGTCGGCGACCAGGGCGTCGAAGGTGACCAGGTTGTAGGTCAGGTCGGCGTCGCGACGCTTGACGACATCCCAGTGTCCGGCGGCCAGTTTCGTCTCGAGCGCCAGCACACGCTGCGGATCGTGGTCGAGTCCGGCGAGAGCGAACATGCGGCCCATGTGCGCGACGTACTTGCCGCGGATCTCGGCATGGCCGTCCTCCCGGTAGTACGACTCGTCGGGAAGACCGAGCCCACCCTGCGCCAGGTGCATCAGGTACCGCTGTGAATTCTTCGAATCCGTGTCGACATAGTGGGCCAGCGCCCCCGGCACGCCCACGCGCTGCAACCGGCCGAGGACCGCGGCCAGCTCGCCGCGGTCGGCGGCGTCCGCGATCGCGCCGAGTTCGTCGGCGATCGGTGTCAGTCCCGCCGCCTCGACGGTGTCCGTGTCGGTGAAGCTCGCGAACAGATCACCGATCTTGCGGGCGTCGGTGCCGTCGGCCGCTCCCGATGCCGAGGCCTCCTCGATGAGGGTGCGCACGTCGACCTCGGCCTTGTCGGCGAGGGTGCGGAAAGCGCCGTCGAGCGCGCGATCGGCCGGGATCTCGTGTTCGGCGAGCCAACGACCGTTGACGTGCTCGAACAGGTCGTCCTGGGCTCGCGTGGCCTCGTCGACGTGGGTGAGATCGATTCCGGATCGGAGCTCCGGTCGGTGCGAGGTGGTCATGCGTTCCATCCTTACACCGAAACGCCCGATGATGCCCTCGCGTGGCGAACTCCCACGGAACACCGACCCCGCACCTACCATCGGGGCGGATTGTGAGGAATCGCGGGGTACGGAGGTATCACGACGTGACGGCAAGCGACGACGACACGATGGGGGTCGAGGACGACGGGTGCACACGGATGCTCGTCGACCCCGCATTCCTTCCTGTCGCCGACCAGTTCTTCCGCATGTTCCACAAGCCGAGCCAGGGCGGCGGAGCCCTCGCCGCGTATCTGCACGGCGAGCCCGTCCTCGACATCTGGGCGGGCTGGGCCGCGAAGGACCGCCACTGGACCCGCGACACGGTCGCCCTGTCGTTCTCCACCGGCAAGGGCGTCGCCAGCACGGTGCTGCATCGCCTCGCCGACCGCGGGCTCGTCTCCTACGACCGACCGGTCGCCGAATACTGGCCCGAGTTCGCGGCCGCCGGGAAGGGCGGGATCACCGTGCGGCACCTCATGTCGCACCGCGCGGGACTGCACCGGGCGCGGGGGCTCGTCCCGGGCCGGTTCGGATTGCTCGACGCCCAGAAGGTGGCGACCGCGCTCGCCGCCGCCACCCCCGACCCCCGCCGCTTCCGCGGGCCCGGCTACCACGCCGTCACGTACGGAAACCTCGTCGCCGAGGTCGCGTCACGTGTGACGGGCACTCCGTTCGAGGAACTCGTCCGCACCGAGATCGCCGAACCCCTCGGCGAGGACGAGTTCTGGTATCGGGTTCCCGTCGATCAGCGGCATCGCATCGCCCGGGTGTTCCCGAAGGTCAACTTCCTGCCCGCGCCGTGGGACGCCGCGAGCAGTGTGCTGTCGCGGCTGCCGGGTGTGCGTGGTCTCGCCGAGGCGGGCATGGCCGAGGGATTCGACGAGGTGATGCGCAGCCCGCAGGCGCACGACGCGGTGATGCCCGGCTGGAACGGGGTGTTCACCGCCCGCGCGCTCGCCCGCATGTACGCGGCGCTCGCCGGCCGCGGCCGCATCGGAGACGTGCAGTTGCTGTCCGAGGACACCGTCCGTCAGTTGCTCGAGGTGCAGACGCGCAGTCACGACTACGTGATCGGGATCCGGGCGAACTGGCGACTCGGCTACCACCCGGGCTGGGTCGCGATGCGCCGGCAGCCCACCGCGTCGGTGGGGCACTACGGGTTCGGTGGGTCCGGAGCGTTCGGCGACCCGGAGACGGGTCTGTCCATCGCATTCGTCACCAACCGTCTAGGAAACGTGTACACCACGATCTCCGACGGCCGGTTCCCGCGGCTCGGTGCGGCAGCGGTGTCGGTGGCGCGACGGATCTGATCCGCGGCACCCCGTCACGCAGTGGATGTCAGCTCACGCAGCGGCCATCAGCTGCACGCTCGTCGATGCCCGCACGAACACGGTGCCGTCGGCCGCGGTGAGCGCGGTGTCCACCGACGCCAGGCGACGGCCCGCCCGGGTGACCTTCGAACGGACCAGCACGTCCGGGCCCGGAACGGCGGGGGACCGCAGGTAGTCGACGGTCAACTGCAGCGTCCGGTACTCCTGACCCGGCGCGGTGAGGGTCTGCGCGGCGAGCGACGAGGCGACGTCGACGATCGACACGAGCACCCCGCCCTGGATCGACCCGATCGGATTGGCCGTCCACTCGGCGGGCGCGAGCGCACCCTCGATCGTGCCGCGTGCGGCCGCGTCCACCCGCATACCGAGGACCCCGGCGAGCGGACCCCGCGGGATCGAGCCGTCGGCGATCCCCGCGACGATGTCGAGACCCGATCTCGACGCGAGCAGGTCGGAGTCGGCCCACGCTTCGGGCTCGGGCACGGACCGTTGCTCCGCGGGCTGCGCGGTCGCGGCGTCGACGGGCACGCGGCCCACGACCATCGATCGCCCGGTCAGGTGCAGGACGAGTCGGCCGTCGTCGTCGCGGATCTCGGCGGCGGACAACCCGACCGCGTCGTCGAAGTGGAGGCTGCGGGCCGTACCCGACACCGAACCGGTCTGCGGGAAGGTGTCCGCGGTGGAGGCGCTGAGCTGCGCGAGCACGCCCTGCGTGTGGATTCCGGTGGCGAGTTGGCGGGCGAGTCCGGCGGGATAGCCGACCGCGATGTCGGTGAGCACACCCATCGACCCGATGGTGGTGCGACCGCGGTGGTCGTAGAACCGGGGCCCCACCGGCTGGGTGACGGTGATCGTGCCGTTGCCGGTGACGTCGACGCCGACGCCGGTGAACAGGGACGGGCGGTCGAGCGGGCGGGTGATCTCGGTCCTCATGGACTATGCCTATCACCGCGCCTCGTGCGCCAGAATGGCGGCCTGGATCCGCGACTGCAGGCCCAGTTTGTGCAGGACCCGAGCGACGTGCGTCTTCACGGTCGTCTCACCCACCCCGAGTCGCGTCGCGATCTGCCGGTTCGACAGCCCCTCCCCGATGCAGTCGAACACCTCGCGTTCCCGGCCGGTGAGCGTGTCCAGCCCCGGCACCGGCGTGGCCGGTGGGCGGTCCTGTTCCGTCGCGAAGGTGCCGATGACGGTGCGGGTCACCTCCGGGGCGAGCACCCCGTCACCGGCGTGGACCGAGCGCACCGCGCGCAGCAGATCGTCGGCCGAGGCAGTCTTCAGCAGATACCCGCCGGCGCCGGCCCGCAGGCTCCCGAAGACGTACTCGTCGATCTCGAAACTGGTGAGGACCAGTACGCGGCTGCCGGTCTCCGCGACGATCGCGCGGGTCGCGGCGATCCCGTCGGTGTGGGGCATACGGATGTCCATGAGCACCACGTCGGGTTTCAGTGCGCGGACCTGAGCGACGGCGACGGCGCCGTCGGCGGCCTCGCCGACCACCTCGATGTCGGGATCGGATTCGAGGATCATGCGCAGGCCGCTGCGGATGGCGGCGTGATCGTCGGCGAGCAACACGGTGATGGTCACGAGGGGTCTCCGGTTCCGTTCCTGATCGGAAGGTGGGCTTCCGTCCGCCACAGCCCGTCCGTCGCGGCGGAGCGGGCCCGGCCACCGACGACGGCGGCTCGGTCGACGATGTTGCGCAGGCCGTGCCCCACCGCGTCGTCGGTGGGGGTGTCGGCGCCGAGCGGGTTCGTCACCGAGATCGTCAGTTCCCGGCCGTCGACCCGCAGCGCGATGTGGACGGCCTGCCCCGGTGCGTGTTTCGTGGCGTTCGTCAGGGATTCCTGGATGATGCGGTACGCGGTGACGTCGACGTCCGCGTCCATTCCGGGCAGGTCGACGGTGTCCACCGTGACGGGTGTGCCGCTCGCCTCGGCGGAGGCGACGAGCACCGACAGGTTGGCGAGGCGCCCCGCGGTCGCGGCGTCGTCGTCGGTTCGATCACCGCCGTCGCTGCGCAGCAACGCCACCATCGTCTGCATCTCCCGCAACGCCTCCACACTGTTCGACCGCACCGATTCGAGGACGGTCACGGCTTTTTCCGGGTTGCTGTCGCCGAGCCGCAACGCTGCTTCGCTCTGGATCGCGATGGCCGACAGGTGCCCGGCGACGATGTCGTGCAGATCCCGTGCGAGACGTTGCCGTTCGGCGGTGACCGCCGACGCGCGATCGAGCTCGGCGACACGCGCCAGTGCGCGGGCCTTGGCGCGTTCGGTGTCGGCCGCTTCGCGATGCGTCCGAACCGACCGGCCCCACCAGATCGGCAGCATCACCAGCAACGCGCCCATCGCGGCGACGAACACCCCGACCCGCAGATCGTCCAGGGCGACGCCGATACCGACAGCGAGCAGCAGGACCGGCACGATCGGTGCGCGTTCGAGCACGACGCTCAGTCGGGCACTGCCGTACAGGGTCGCGGCGAACAGCAGGTCGCCGTACGCGAGCCACACCGGCAGCGACACTCCCAGTGCCGCGTCGACGGCGACGGGAACGGACGCCAGCGCCAGACCGAGCAGGGGGTGCGAGCGGCGCAACAGGATCGGCAGGCACGTCGCGGCGAGGACGAGCACCCGCACCCGCGTGGACGGGCCGATGTCGTCGTCGTAGACCAGTTGCGCCAGGTCCAGGGAGTACAACACGATCCCGCACGCGAAGTACGCGAGCGCGATCAGGAACGGGGCGCAACGGTCGAGCACAGACGCCATTCGACCACAGGGGGCGGGTTCCGACGCCGGACGTCGTCCGAAGTGATGACGCCGCGCCACCCGTACGGCGGACGCGCCGACGATCGTCGCCGGGCCACCCTCGAAGCATGTTCGACAGCCACATCACCGCGTTCATCATCGCGAGCGAGATCGGTTTCTGGATCGCCCTCGCGCTCGGTCTCCTCCTCCGCTATCCGCTGCATCTGCCGAGACCGGGTGCCGTGGTGCTCGCACTCATCCCGTTGATCGACATCGTGCTGCTCGTCGCGGTGGCGATGGACCTGCACCGGGGGAGCGAGGTCGGCCACATCCACCGGATCGCCGGCGTCTATCTGGGGGTGAGTGTCGCGTTCGGGCCGAGCGTCGTCCGCTGGGCGGACCGCCGCGTCGCATACCTGTTCGCCGGTGGTGAGAAACCCGTTCCCGCGCCCAAGGACGGCCCCGAGGCGTTCCGGAACGAGTGCCGCAGTTTCGGACAGTGGCTGATCGCCGCCGGAATCAGCGGTGCGGTGATCCTGGGGCTCGGCGCGACCGTCGCGGACGACACGCAGAGCGCGGCACTCGAGTCGGTGTTCCCGATGCTCGGTGTCGTCACCGTGATCTGGCTGATCACCGGACCGGTGTGGGTGCTCGCACGAACCTGATCGCCGACCGCGATGAGTTCTGCGCGGTCGGGCGGTCTGTATCCCGTGACAGCCGTACACCGATCACAGGGAGACCGACATGTCCCGAATGCTGTTCGTCAACATGGCCGTCGAGAACGTCGCCGCGGCACGCGCGTTCTTCGACAAGCTCGGATTCACCTTCGACGAGACGTTCTGCGACGAGAACACCGCGTGCCTCGAGATCAACGACCGGACGTACGTGATGCTGTTGGAGAAGCCGCGTTTCCGCGACTTCATCAACGACGACATCTGCGACACCACCCGCGCCCGCGAGACGCTGCTGTGTGTGTCCGCCGACAGCCGCGAGGCCGTCGACGAACTCGTCGACGCCGCGATCGCCGCCGGCGGCAGCGAATGGGTCACCGAGGGCGCGCGGAAGGCGAACGCGGAGATGAGCGAGTACTCGCACGGCCGCGCGTTCCGTGACCTCGACCGGCACGTGTGGGAAGTGATGTGGATGGACGTCGCCGCCGCGACGAAGGCGTGGGAATCCGAGGCAGGGAACTCCGAGGGTGCCACCGCCACCCAGGCATGAGTCCGCGCGCCGGATTCGGGGTGTCAGGTTCGGGCTTCCGGTACCTCCGGAAGCCCGAACCGCTCGAACAACGCGACGGTGTCGTCGGCGAAGAACACGGTCACGTGAGTGACCTTCCCGTCGATGATGTCGAGCACCTGGAGCTGAAACGGACGGTGCACGCCGTCGGCGCCGCGCATGTACAGGCCGAGGGCGGGCTGCCCGTTCGCGACCGTCGGAAGCAGCACCTGATCGCCGGGGCCCTTCGCCGGGCAATTGTGCTTGATGAGCGAGACGATCGCGGCCGGTCCCCGGTACCAACCGTCGAACGGCGGCATCTCCCAGATCGCGTCCTCGGTGAGCATCGTGACGAGCGAATCGATGTCGTACTTCTCGAATCCGTCCACCCACTTCTGGACGAGTGCGCGAGTCTCCGACGTGTCGGGTTCGCTCAATTCGGCGTCGGAGAGTTCGGCATCGCGAATCTGCGCGCGGGCACGTTGCAGCAGGCTGTTGACCGCGGCGACGGTGGTGCCCAGTGCCGCGGCGACCTCCGATGCGCGCCACTGCAGCACATCGCGCAACAGCAGTACCGCGCGTTGCCGCGCGGACAGGAACTGCAGGGCCGCGACGAACGCGAGCCGCACCGAGTCGCGGGACGCGACGATCGTCGCGGGATCGGTGGGGTCGTCGACCCTGCCGTCGTCGGTGTAGGGGCCGGGCAACGGTTCGAGCCACGGCACCTCCTTGCGTTCGACGAGGTCGGCGGTGGGGTCGGAGCCGGGCGCGCCCAGCCCGGTGGGAAGGGGCCGGCGCTTGCGGCCGTCGAGCGCGGTGAGGCACACATTGGTGGCGATGCGATGCAACCACGTCCGTAGCGACGCGCGACCGTCGAATCCGTCGTAGCCGCGCCAGGCCCGCAGATACGTCTCCTGCACGAGGTCCTCGGCGTCGTGCAGGGATCCGCTCATGCGGTAACAGTGCGCGAGGATCTCGCGCCGGAACGGCTCCGCGAGCGTCATGAACTCTGTGTCTGCGGTCGTGAACTCTGTGTCTGCGGCGGTGCCCGCGGCATCGTCGAGGAGTTGGTCCGTCATGGGTCCGTCCGGTTCGGTGGCCTGCATGGACAACTACTCGTCCGAGGGTAGTCGGAGGCACCGACAGGCAACAGCCCGAAGCGTCGTTCCGGGGCTCGATCGAGAACTGACCGGCAGGTAACCTGCACTCGGCTGCGTCGCGGTGGGCGCGGCGGAGCACCGATTGGGGGCAGGCGTTGCAGGAGAACTCTCGCCGGGAGGATGCGCCGGAGACGGACGACCGCGCACAGGAAGGGCCGGTGGGGCCCGACGGGCCCGTGGGACCGTTCTCCGGTGGCCCCCCGCCCGGCGCGCTGCACGTCGAGCGGCCGCCGCTGGAACGTTTCGGGCTCGCCGAACTGGGCCGTGCCGTGGTGGTCGTGGGCGCGCTCGTCGTCTTCGTGACGTGGGCGCTGCTGCGGTGGACGGTGCGCCCGCGTGAACGCAGCGTCGTGGTGGCCGCGGCGAACGGCACCGTCGACGCCTTCGAGCACCTCGGTCCCACCTTCGTCAAACTCGGCCAGCTGATCGCATCGTCGCCCGGACTGTTCCCGGCGCCCCTCGCCGACGCCTGCCTGCGGATGCTCGACGACGTGCCCACGTTTCCCTCGGAACAGGCCCGCGCCGTCATCGAGGCGGATCTGGGACACCGCATCGACGAGATGTTCGCGTCGTTCGACGACGTCCCCCTCGCTGCGGCGTCGGTCGCGCAGGTGCACGGATGCGTGCTGCGTGACGGTCGCCCGGCCGTGGTCAAGGTGCAACGCCCCGATATCGCCCGCCGGATGCTGGTGGATCTGCGCGCGGCGTACGTGGGTGCGAAGATCCTGTGCGTGTTCGAGTTCTTCCGGATCGCGAACACCCCCGCGATCATCCGGGACCTCTACACCGCGACGACGACCGAGTTGAACGCCGCGGTCGAGGCGGATCGTCAGGATCGTTTCCGCGGCAACATCGGTGCGTTCGGCGACAACCGGTTCGTGACGGTACCCGAGGTGTACTGGGACTGGTGCGGTCCCCGCGTGATCTGCATGGAGCGGTTGCGGGGGCGTCCACTCGACCGGGTCGTGCCGGGGCAGGGCGGCATCGACAGTTCGCTGCTGGTGCGCCGCGGTGTGAAGGTGTGGATCGAGGCCGTCCTGCTGCACGGGCCCTTCCACGGTGATGTGCACGCCGGCAATCTGTGGCTGCTCGACGACGGGCGGGTCGCGATGCTCGACTTCGGGATCGTCGGCGAGCTTCCGGAACAGTGGCGGACGGTGATGCGCGAGTTGTTCCGGGGGGCGTTGCTCGACGGGAATTTCGTGTCGGTGGCGCGAGCGATCCGGGGGCTCGGCGTGGCCGCGGATCTCGATGTGGACGACGCGGCGGTCGGGAGGCAGGTGGCCGAGGCGTTCGGTTCGCTGCTCGGGCGCGACATGGGGGACCTGCGGCTCAGTGAGCTGATCGGAGCCCTGGTGTCGCTGGGCCGGATGTGGAACATGACCAGCCCCGAGGAACTCGTGCTGTTCGGCAAACAGGTCGGCTACTTCGAGCGGTACGCAACGGCACTGGCACCGGGTTGGGTGCTGGGGCGTGATCCGTTCGTGTTCCGCAACGTCTTTCCCGACGAGGTGTCCATAAGAATTGCCGAATCGGGTGTGAGCCTTCCCGACTGACCGAAACGCGCCGGGGCCCTTTACAGCCCGGTCCACCCTCCGTAGTTTAACGATCGTTCGACCCGATTATGGCGCGGACCACATCGATACGGAAGGACCAGGCCCCTCATGTCTGCAGCACCGGAGTCCGCATCGCAGGACGTAGTCCTCGCCACCCGCGACGGACACGTCGTCACCTGGACGATCAACCTTCCGGAGATGCGCAACCCGATCTCCGGCGACGACGTCGTCGAGCGCCTCGTCCGACTCGTCGACGAGGCGAACACCGACGTCGACACCCGAGTCGTGATCCTCACCGGGGCGGGCTCGGCGTTCTCCGCCGGCGGCAACGTCAAGGACATGGCCGACCGCACCGGCATGTTCGCCGGGGCACCGCACGCCCTGCGCGACGGGTACCGCCGCGGGATCCAGCGACTGCCGAAGGCGATCTTCCACTGCGAGGTGCCGATCATCGCCGCCGTCAACGGACCCGCGGTCGGCGCCGGTTGCGACCTGGCGATGATGTGCGACATGCGGATCGCCTCGACCACCGCGTTCTTCGCCGAGAGCTTCGTTCGGCTCGGCATCATCCCCGGTGACGGAGGGGCATGGTTGCTGCCGCGCGCGATCGGTGCGGCCCGCGCCGCCGAGATGGCGTTCACCGGCGACCGCGTCGACGCCGCAACCGCACTCGACTGGGGCATGGTGTCGCAGGTCGTCGAGCCCGACGAACTCCTCGGCGCCGCCCGTGCGCTCGCCGACCGCGTCGCCGTCAACCCGCCGCACGCTCTGCGCATGACCAAGAAACTGCTGCGCGAAGGCCAGCGCGTCGACCTCGACACCCTCCTCGAGCTGTCAGCGTCCCTGCAGGCGCTGTCGCACCACACCGAAGACCACCGCGAGGCCCTCGCCGCGTTCCTCGAACGCCGCGAGGGCGACTTCCGCGGCCACTGAACCGAACCCGAACCGTAAGGACACCACCGTGAAACGTTCGATCATCACCGAAGATCACGAACAGTTCCGAAAGATGGTGCGCGACTTCATCGAACGCGAGGTCGTGCCGCACCGCGAGGAATGGGACGACGCGGGCCGGCCCCCCAGGTCCTTCTTCGAGCGTCTCGGCGAACTCGGGATCCTCGGCATCCAGGTGCCCGAGGAGTACGGGGGCGGCGGCGAATCCAGCTTCGTGTACAACGCGATCGTGTTCGAGGAGGTCTCCCGCGCGGGTGTGTCCTTCGGCTCGTACACCGTGCACACCTGCCTGATCCTGCCGTACCTGCTCGAATACGGCACCGACGAGCAGAAACAGCGTTGGCTTCCCGGCTTCGCCGACGGCTCCCTCATGACCGCCATCGCGATGACGGAGCCCGGTACCGGATCGGATCTCGCCAACATCGCGACCACCGCGAAACTATCCGACGACGGATCCCACTACGTCGTCAACGGTGCCAAGACGTTCATCACCGGTGGTGTGACCGCCGACCTGATCCTGACGGTGTGCCGCACGGCCCCGTTCGATCCGGAGAACCGGCGCGGTGGGCTCTCCATCATCGCGGTGCCCACGGCCGCCGAGGGGTTCGCCGTCGGACGCAGGCTCGACAAGATCGGCCTGCACCAGCAGGACACCGCGGAGCTGTCCTTCACCGACGTGAAGGTGCCCGTGGAGAACCTCCTCGGTGAACAAGGGCGGGGCTTCGAGTACCTCACCCACAATCTTCCGCAGGAGCGGCTCAGTATCGCCTTGAACCAGGTCGGGTTCGCCGAGGCCGCCATCCACCACGCGATCGAATACACCAAGGACCGCAAGGTGTTCGGCAAGCCCGTCGCCTCGTTCCAGAACACCAAGTTCGTCCTGGCCGAATGCTCCGCCGAGACGCAGGCCGCACGCGTGTACGCCGACCACTGCCTCGAACTGCTCGACCGGAACGAACTGACCGTCGCCGACGCCGCGCGAGCCAAGCTGTTCTGCACCGAGGTCGCCGGCCGTGTCGTCGACAAGTGTCTGCAACTGCACGGCGGCTACGGTTACATCACCGAGTACCCGGTCGCGCGGCTGTACGCGGACACGCGGGTCACCCGCATCTACGGCGGCACCAGCGAGGTCATGAAGACGATCATCTCCAAGGACCTGGGGTTGTAGCCGATGTACCCGGGACGCTACGCCGCGGTCGACCCGCACCGGATCGCCGTCCACGAGACCGTGATCGGCAGGGCCGTCACCTATCGGGAGCTCGACGAGGGGTCGGCGCGGTTCGCTCACTGGCTGCGCGCCCACGGCGTCGACGTCGGCGACCACATCGCCGTTCTCACCGTCAACGACGCCGCCGCGTACGAACTGTACTGGGGTGCAATGCGATCGGGCGTGTACGTCACGTTCGTCAACTCGCATCTGGCGCCGGCCGAGGCGGCGCACGTCGTGGACGACTGCGATGCGAAGGTTCTCGTGGTGTCCGCTCGGCTCGCGGACCTCGCCGAACGTCTGGTACCGCTGACCCCGGCCGTGCACCACCGGATTGCCTTCGGGGGATCGGTGGCCGGACACCTGGTGTACGAGGACGAGGTCGCTGCCCGGCCGTTGACGCCGCCGGCGGATCAGCCGCGCGGCGCCGACATGCTGTACTCGTCGGGTACCACGGGGCGACCGAAGGGCATCAAGTTGCCGCTCACCGGCGCGCAGGTCGGCGACGAGCCGGGGCCACCGGTGCTGCAGATGCTGCGGCACTTCGGATTCGGTGAGGACACGGTGTACCTGTCGCCGGCGCCGATCTACCATGCGGCGCCTCTGCGCTACAGCGCCGGAACGCAGGCGCTCGGTGGCACCGTCGTGCTCATGGACCGGTTCGCCCCGGAAGAGTGCCTGGCCGTGATCGAGAAGTTCGGCGTCACCCACAGTCAATGGGTGCCGACGCATTTCGTGCGGCTGCTCGCCCTGGACGGATCTGTGCGTGACCGCTACGACCTGTCGACGATGCGGGTGGCCCTGCACTCCGCGGCGCCGTGTCCCGTCGACGTCAAACAGCGACTCATGCAGTGGTGGGGCGAGATCGTGTACGAGTACTACTCGTCCACCGAATCGATCGGCAGCACGCTCATCGGACCGCGCGAGTGGCTCCGCCGCCCGGGCAGCGTCGGCCGGACGGGGGCGCCCGGATCGGCGGGGATCGCCCACATCTGCGACGGCGACGGGCGGGTACTGCCGCCTGGCGAGATGGGGACCGTCTACTTCGAACGACCCGGATACCACGTCGGATACCACAAGGACCCGGAGAAGAGCGCATCTATCCGGCACCCGGAGTTCTCCGACTGGTCGACCACCGGCGACCTCGGATACCTCGACTCCGACGGGTATCTGTACCTGACCGGACGGGACAAGTTCACGATCATCTCCGGGGGTGTCAACATCTACCCGCAGGAGATCGAGAACGTCCTCGCGCTGCACCCGTCGATCGCCGACGTCGCCGTCGTGGGCGTACCGGATGCCGACCGGGGCGAACGCGTCGAGGCGTTCGTGCAACTCGTCGACGGAGTCGTCGGTGACGGTGAGATCGAACGCGACATCATCGACCACTGCCGGGAGAAGCTGTCCCGCTTCAAATGTCCGCGACACGTGCGGTTCGTCGACGAACTGCCGCGCACCCCGACGGGCAAGATGGTCAAGGGCGCGTTGAGCGACCTCGTCCGGTCGTATGCGGATCCGGATGCCGCGCCGTTCCCGGGTGCCGTGTGATGGTTCCGTCACCGAAGCAGCGGGTGTTCATCGAGGCCGGTCGTAAGGAGTTCGTGCGCAACGGCTACGGCGCGTCGTCGATCCGGACGATCGCGCAGGAGGCGGGCGTGAGCCTGTCGGCGCTCTACTACCACTACAAGAACAAGCAGGACCTGCTGCTCGCGACACTGCTCGACGGCGTCGACACCTACGACGCGGTGTGTGACGCCGAACTCGACTCCGCGGGAGATGATCCCGTCGATCGGTTGCGGGCGCTCGTGCGGGGGAACGTGAAGTTCCGTACCCGCTATCCCGACCACGGGCGGATGATCGCAACCGAGGTCCGCAATCTCGACTCCGAGGGGGCGAGGCGGTACGACGAGCGTCGTCGTGCCGGGCGCCGGCGGATCCGCGACATCATCGACGACGGCATCGCGTCCGGAGCGTTCACCACTGCGCACCCCGACGACTGTCGCCGCTCGATCCTGGCGATGACGTCGGCGATCGCGAACTGGTACGACCCGAACGGGCCCGCGACACCCGACGAGATCGCGGACCGCTACGCGGATCTGGCATTGGCACTGCTGTGCCCGAACGTGGCCGCGCTCGCGGCCACCGGTGAAGGAGACATGCGTTGAGAACCCGACTCGTTCCGCCGGCCGGGGTATCCGACCCCGCACTCGCCGAGTTGCGCACGCAGGTACGAACGTTCCTGCACGAACAGATCGACGCGGGGGTGTTCACCCCCGGAATCGACACGTGGCTGACCCGGTGGAACCCCGAGTTCACCCGGGCGCTCGCCGCGCGAGGCTGGCTCGGCATGACGATCCCGGTCGAATACGGGGGTCACGGCCGGTCGTTCATGGAACGGTTCGTCGTCACCGAGGAGCTGCTCGCCGTCGGAGCACCGGTGGCCGCGCAGTGGGTCGCGGACCGGCAGGCCGCACCGTCGCTGTTGAAGTACGGCACGGAAGAACAGAAGCAGCGCTTCCTCCCGGGAATCGCGGCGGGGCAGATCTGCTGGGCCATCGGCATGTCCGAACCCGAGTCCGGTTCGGATCTCGCCGGCGTGAAGACGCGGGCGACTCGGACGGACGGAGGCTGGTCGGTGACCGGCACCAAATTGTGGACGTCCGGCGCCCATTACGCCGATGCGTTCTTCGCGTTGGCACGGTCTGCACCGCTCGACCCTGCGCACCGGCACGACGGTCTGAGCCAGTTCATCGTGCTGCTCGACTCGCCCGGTGTGACGATCCGGCCGATCCTGTCGATGTCGGGCGACCATCACTTCAACGAGGTGATCCTGGACGAGGTGTTCGTTCCCGACGATCTCGTGCTGGGGAGGATCGGCGCCGGTTGGGAACAGGTCACGAGCGAACTCGGATTCGAACGCAGCGGACCGGAACGGTTCCTGTCGACCTTCGGTCTGCTCGACGGACTCGTCGGGGGTGTCGCGGCGGGAACGGCCCCGCGCGACACCCGCATCGGTGCGATCATCGGCCGGATGGTGGGCCTGCACGGCATGTCCACGGCCGTGTCCGAATCCCTGCAGCGCGGTGAGAACGCCGAACTCGCGGCATCGGTGGTGAAGGTACTGGGCACGAAGACCGAGGGGGATGTCGCGGATCTCGCCGACGAGCTGTGCGGTTACACCGCCTCGGACGAAGGTCTCGCAGATCTCGTCCGGGCCGGCGTCATGCAGCGTCCGGGCTTCACGTTACGCGGTGGAACCAGCGAGATCCTGCGCGGGGTCATCGCACGAGGATTGGGAATGCGTTGAGCAACAACGGTAGCGACATCGACCACACGGAACTTCGCGACTTCGCGGCGATGCTGGCAGAGGTACTCACCCCGGGCGACGACCACCGCATCGGCGCGGTGGTCCGACTCGACCGGCCGCTCTGGTCGACGCTGGCCGATCTCGGACTGACCCGGCTGACCGGGCGCGAGGAATCCGGCGGCAGCGGTGCGGGGTGGGCGGAGGCGGCGCTGCTCCTGACGGCGGTCGGAGCGTCGGCGGCCGCGGTACCGGTCGCGGAGAACGACCTCCTCGCCGGGTGGCTGCTGGAGGAGGCCGGGCTCGCCGCCGCCGATGCGGTGCGCACGGTGGCGGTGGTCGACGACAGCGGTGCCGCGCGATCGGTGCCGTGGGCTCGCGACACCGATTCGATCGTCGTCACGTGGCGGGCAGGGGACGGCACGTGGCGGGTGGCGGACGTGCCCCGGGACCGGATCGAGCTGACCGCGGCAGTGGATCTCGCGTCCGAGCCGCGTGATCACATCCGCGTCGACCTGTCTGCGGTGGACGGGGTCGAGATCTCGGGAGCCGTGGTCGAGCAGATCCGCTACCGAGGCGCATTGGCGCGTGCTCTCGCCTCGGCGGGCGCGATGGAACGAATCGTCGAACTGGTCGTCGAACACACCACCGCGCGAGTGCAGTTCGGTCGTCCGCTCGGAAGGTTCCAGGCGGTGCAGGCGCTCGTGGCGGACCTCGCCGCGGAATCGGCACTCGCTCGCGCGGCGGTGGACGGTGCGGTCGCCCGCGTGAGCGAGCACGGGTTCGGAGGCGACGCGACGCGCTTCGCGGTCGCGGCGGCAGCCTCGTGCGCCGGTCACGCCGCGGCGGTGGTCGCTCGCAACGCGCACCAGGCGCTCGGGGCGATCGGGTTCACGATGGAACACGAGCTGCATCGGCACACCAACCGGATCCTGTCGTGGCGCAGCGAATTCGGCACACTTGCCGCGTGGGATGCCGAGCTGTTGGACGCCGCGATGACGGCGGGGCAGGTGTGGCCGCTGATCACGGGGGCGGATCGAGCACCACGGAACGGTCGGGAGAGAGTCGGGCCGGGGCGCTCCGAACGACCCGGCGGATGAGATCGCGGGTGCGGCGACACCGAGCGCACCCGTGGACGAGGGCAACGACCGCTACCGGGGTGTCGAGAACCTGCGGACACTGATCTTCATGAACGCGGACGACATGAAGGTGCGGGGCGTCGGCGAGTTCGACAGGGTGGACATCACCAGCCATGCCCGCGACGGCAGCACCCGCACCCTGCGCGGCTACACCGCGCTCCCGTACGACATCCCGCCCGGCTCGGCCGCCGGGTACATGCCCGAGATGAACGTGCTGTGCGCGATCGGCGACTACAGCACACAGAGCGATCAGCCGATCATGAAGAACGTGAAGGTCACCGTCGAGCGGTCGGATCGGAACGGCTCCGCGTGACCGTCGGCCCCGCCGGTCCCGACTCTCATCGGGGGTACCGTCCGGTGGTGGGTGCGCCGCGGTAGTGCTGCGAGCCGCAGGTATCCGGCCGCGGCGGAGTACGGACGCGCACGTGTCCAATACCTGATGGGAATGTGACCGTGAGCGAATACGTATCGGTGTGAGGTTTGCGTCCGGTGTCGCACGGCGGCAGCATGGAACACCGATTCCGGTGCCGGGTGCCCGGTCGTGCGCACGGGTACGCGCACGCGAGGAGGAGAGGGGCCGATCGTCGAGATGGCCGAACAGTCGATGTCCGACGGGGAACGCGACGACCTGCCGTTGCACGGTGTCACCGTGGTGAGCCTCGAACAGGCGGTCGCCGCGCCGCTCGCGACGCGACATCTCGCGGATCTGGGAGCCCGCGTCGTCAAGATCGAGCGTGTCGGTGACGGTGATTTCGCGCGCGACTACGACAGTGCCGTGCTCGGGATGGCAGCGCATTTCGTGTGGCTCAACCGCGGCAAGGAGTCGTTCGCGGTCGACCTGAAGGCACCTGCCGGTATCGATGCGGTGCGGACGCTGATCGCCGGTGCGGACGTCTTCCTGCAGAATCTCGCGCCGGGAGCCGTCGAACGCCTCGGACTCGGCGCCGACGATCTCCGCGCCGACCACCCCGAGCTGATCGTCGTGAACATGTCCGGGTACGGCACCGACGGACCCATGCGTGATCGTAAGGCGTACGACCTGCTGGTCCAGTCCGAAACCGGGTTGTGTTCGATCACCGGGACCCCGGAGACCGCCGTCAAGACGGGCATCCCGACCGCGGACATCGCCGCCGGGATGTACGCGTTGACGTCGATCCAGGCAGCGCTGCTGCGGCGCGTCCGCACCGGGGTGGGCGCGACCGTCGACGTGTCGATGTTCGATGCCACCGCCGAGTGGCTCGGATACCCCATGTACCTGCAGATGTATCAGGATCGGCAGGTGCCGCGGATGGGCCTGGCACACACGTCCATCGCCCCGTACGACAAATATCCGACAGCCGATGGGGAGATCCTCATCGGTGTGCAGAACGACCGCGGCTGGCGCACTCTCGTCACCGACGTGCTCGGCATGCCCGAACTGGCCGACGACCCTCGGTACGCGACGAATGTGGAGCGAGTGCGTCATCGCGCAGAGGTCGACGACCTCGTCGGCAAGGCGACCCGCGTGTTCGTCGGTGCCGATCTCGACGAGAAGCTCTGTGCCGCAGGGATCCCCGCCGCCCAGCTGCGTGATCTGGGAGGTCTGGTAGATCATCCGCAGCTCGCCGCCCGCGATCGGTGGCGGGAGGTGCAGACCGGGGCCGGTGCGATCCGCGCGATCCGCCCGCCGATGAACTTCCGTGACGTCGAACTGCCGATGGGGGCCGTCCCGGAACTCGGCGAGCACACCGACACCGTTCTGGCGCAGCTCGGATCGACCGACGAACAGATCGAGGGCCTGCGCAAGGCCGGCATCGTCGGGTGAACCCTCCCTGCCGCCGGGTCTGCCACCCCTGGGTTCGTGCGGTACGGGGAGCCGATGTCATGCGACGAAGCGGCGGGGTCAGACCTTCGTGACCGGGATCAGCGCGCCGGTGACCGGGGAACCGGCATCGGAGAGCAGGAATCCGATGACCTTCGCGACGTCCGCGGGTTGCGACCATCGGCCGGTGTCGGCTGCGGGCATCGCCGCGCGGTTGGCGGGCGTGTCGATGACGACCGGCAACAGTGCGTTGACCCGGATGTGGTCGTCGCGGTACTCGACGGCCATGGTCTCCACGAGTGCGGACACCGCGGCTTTGGAGGCGATGTAGGAGGCACCGCCCGCGAACGGGTTACGTGTCGCGGCGGCGGAGATGCACACGATGGATCCGCCGCCGTGGCGGATCAGGTGGGGTAGTGCGGCCCGGCTGACGGCGTATGCGGTGCGCACGTTGATGTCGAGTTGGGAGTCGAGGGCGTCGAGGGGGGTCTCGTGCACGCGCGGGCCCGCGCTGAATCCGCCGACGAGGTTGACGACACCGAACAACGGTGCGTCCGGGTCGTCGGTGGCCGCGGACAGGGCGTCCTCGAGCTGCTGCGCGTCGGTGAGGTCGGCGCGCACGAGGTGCAGGTTCGGGTGTGTGCCGACGCGGTCCAGTTCCTCGCGCACCAGCCACGGGACGACGACACGCCACCCGGACTCGAGCAGATGTGCGGTGACCGCGGCGCCGAGGCCACCGGTGCCGCCGCTGACGAGTGCGGTGCGGGTCATGTCCCACCGTCCTTCCGTGGAGTGCTCGGCGTACCGGTGGTGTGCGCCGTCGCCGAGGTCGGTCCGTTCGGGCCACTCGCCCGAGGCGGTACCGAATATACCCGAAACGAAAATGGCATTCTCGTTCGTCTTGTTCAGTGGGAATTCGAGTGTCGATCGGTGTTCGTGGGCATCATGGCAGGCGCACAGTGGTCCCGACGGCGAATGTGGCGTACGAAGAGGGAAGAGCGGGACGAGACCGACACGGGAGGCGTACCGATGCGTGACATCGAAGCGGAGCACGTGCACATCGGTGGTCTGCGTGCCTACCTGGCTCGCCCCCTCGGCGGCACCGATGCCGGGATGCTGCTCCTGCCCATGGTCACCGGGATCGGCGAGCAGGTCCGTGAGTACGCGGCCGACCTCGCCTCCTCGGGTGTCACCGCGCTCGTGTGGGATCCCTGGCACGGCCGGAGCTCCGACGACACCGAACCGCAACGGCTCGCCGAGTCGATGACCGACCTGCGCGACGAGGACTGCCTCGCCGAGATGGGAATCCTGCTCGACCACGCCCGCGGAGAGCTCGGCCTGGCGCGGGTCGGGGTGATCGGCTGGTGCCTCGGCGGACGGTTCGCGCTGCTCCTCGGTGCCCGCGACCCGCACATCGCGACCGTCGTCGCGTACCATCCGTCGATCCTCGTTCCGGCGCCGGACCACCACGTGCTCGACGCCGTGGACCACGCCGCCCGGATCACCGCGCCGACGATGATCGTGCACGCCGGAGCGGACACCGTCATGACGACCGAGACGTTCGCGGCTCTGCAATCAGCGCTGCAGAGCCGCTCCGTCGGCGCAACGGTCGTGCACGTCTATCCCGGTGCCGCACACGGATTCAGCAACAGACCCCGGCAGGTGGACCCGGTGAACGCGGCGGCCTGGACACTGTCGTGGCCGAGCGTGCAGAGGTTCGTCGCCGACACCACCGCGACCGACGGGTGACAGCGCGGAGGACCGAACACCTCGCGACCCGAACAGCGAAGAGAGGAACCGGAACACAGTGGAGCAGTACCCCGCCTACGTCGTCACCGAACCGGGGCCGGCAGCCCTGACACGACTGACCGACACCGATCTACCCGACGGCGACGTCACCGTCGACATCGCCTACTCGTCCCTCAACTTCAAGGACGGACTGTCCGTCACAGGGAAGGGGAGGATAGCGCGTCGATTCCCCATGACCGCAGGCATCGACCTCGCCGGGACGGTCGCCCGGTCCGAGTCACCCGACTGGGCGCCCGGCGACGACGTGATCCTCACCGGCTGGGGGCTGTCGGAGACGCATCCCGGCGCGTACACCACCCGCCAGCGGGTGCGCTCCGAATGGCTCGTCCGGCGCCCCGAGGGCCTCGACGCCGCCCGCGCGATGGCGATCGGCACCGCGGGACTCACCGCCATGCTGTGCGTGCAGGAACTCGAGAACCACGGCGTGCGCCCCGGAGACGGGGACGTGCTCGTCACCGGAGCCGCCGGTGGTGTCGGCAGCGTCGCGGTCGCGGTTCTCGCGCAACTGGGCTACGACGTCGTCGCGTCCACCGGTCGGCCCGAGGAACACGACCATCTCACCGGGCTGGGCGCACGCTCGTTCCTCGACCGGGCCGAACTCGGTGGTGAGCCGGGGCGACCCCTGCAGACCGAGCAGTGGGTCGGCGCGATCGACACCGTGGGTTCGTCGACACTCGCCAACGTGCTCAGCCGCACCGCGTACCGCGGAACGGTCGCCGCGTGCGGCCTCGCCGGAGGCAACGACCTGCCGACCACGGTGCTGCCGTTCATCCTGCGCGGTGTCAAGCTCATCGGGGTCGACTCGGTGATGTGCCCGACGGACGTCCGCACCCGGGCGTGGCAGCGGCTCGCCACCGACCTGCCCGTCGACAAGCTCGACGCGCTCACCACCACGCGCGGCTTCGGGGAGATCCCGCAGCTCGCGGAAGACATCCTCGCGGGACGCACACGCGGCCGCGTGGTCATCGACATCGCCGGAACGGCCGGCGACGTGTAACCGAACCCGAACGTCCGCCGGGCGATCCGGGAGCGACCCGGCGGGGAATCGAGGCACGTATGGAGAGGCACCACAGCGACGTCGAGACCCGGACACTCGAACAGGTCGTCATCCGCATCGCGGGTGATTCCGGAGACGGCATGCAACTCGCCGGTGACCGGTTCACGGCCGAGGCGGCGGCCTTCGGCAACGACCTGGCCACCCAGCCGAACTTCCCCGCCGAGATCCGCGCCCCGCAGGGCACCGTGCCCGGGGTGTCGAGCTTCCAGATCCAGATCGCCGACCACGACATCCTCACGGCCGGTGACCGACCCGACGTGCTGGTCGCGATGAACCCGGCCGCCCTGAAATCCAACGTCGACGACCTGCCCGCCGGCGGCGTCCTGATCGTGGACGGCGACGAGTTCACCCGCCGCACCCTCGCGAAGGTCGGCTACGGCGGCGACCCGCTCGCGGAGGACCGCACCGGGCACCTGACCGTGCACACGGTACCGATGACCTCGCTGACGGTCACCGCCGTGGAATCCACCGGAATCGGGAAGAAGGACGCCCACCGCGCGAAGAACATGTTCGCCCTCGGGTTGCTGTCGTGGATGTACGGGCGACCCGTCGGCGGGGTGGAGACGTTCCTCGCCCGCAAGTTCGCCGACCGCCCCGACATCGCGCGGGCGAACACCCTCGCGTTGCATGCGGGATGGAACTACGGGGAGACCACCGAGGCGTTCGCCGTCGTCCAGCACGTGCCCCGCGCCGCCCTGCCCCCCGGCACGTACCGCCAGATCAGCGGCAACACCGCCCTCGCCTACGGGCTCGTCGCGGCCGGCCGCGCGACCGGGATGGACGTGTTCCTCGGCAGCTACCCGATCACGCCCGCCTCCGACATCCTGCACGAGCTGAGCCGGCTCGGACGGTTCCGCGTCCGCACGTTCCAGGCGGAGGACGAGATCGCCGGTGTCGGCGCGGCCCTCGGCGCGTCCTACGGCGGATCGTTGGGCGTGACCACCACCTCCGGTCCGGGTATCGCCCTGAAATCCGAGGCGATCGGACTGGCCGTCATGACCGAACTCCCACTGCTCGTCGTCGACGTGCAGCGCGGCGGACCGTCCACCGGCCTACCCACCAAGACCGAGCAGGCCGACCTGCTCCAAGCTCTGTTCGGACGCAACGGGGAGTCCCCGGTCGCGGTGGTCGCCCCCCGGTCGCCGGCCGACTGCTTCGACACCGCACTCGAAGCGGTGCGCATCGCCGTGACCCACCGGACGCCCGTGATGCTGTTGTCCGACGGCGCGATCGCCAACGGAACCGAGCCGTGGCGCATCCCCGACGCGGCGGACCTGCCGACGATCGACCCGGGATTCGCTCCCCCCGCCACCGACGACGACACCGGACACCTGCCGTACGCGCGGGACCCCGACACCCTCGCCCGAGACTGGGCGATCCCCGGCACCGCAGGGCGTGAGCACCGCGTCGGTGGCCTCGAGAAGTCGGACGGCACGGGCGACATCTCCTACCACCACGCCAACCACGAGATGATGACACGGGTGCGGTCCGCGAAGATCACGCGGATCGCGGTACCCGATCTCGACGTCGACGATCCGGACGATGACGCCGAGATCCTCGTCCTCGGTTGGGGTTCGTCGTACGGGCCGATCGGTGAGGCCGTGCGTCGGGCCCGCCGCGGCGGGCGTTCGGTGGCTCGCGCCCATCTGCGGCACCTGAACCCACTGCCCGCGAACACCGCCGACGTCCTCGCCCGCTACCGGCGGGTGCTGGTCCCGGAGATGAACCTCGGACAGCTGTCCCTGGTGCTCGCCGGTCGATTCGACGCCGACATCCAGCCCGTCACGAAGGTCGCGGGAATGGCGTTCCGCGCCGACGAGTTGCACGCGGCGCTGGACGAGGAGTTCGCGGGGACGTTGCACACGAGCGAGGCCGCGAAGACACCGAACGCGGCGGCGGCCGTCACGGTGCGGCCCGGCGTGCGGGAGAAGGAGGTTCGATGACAGGCCCCAGGCACAACGGGCACGCGCACGTGCTCGCCGGACACGACGTCGGGGTCGCACCGTCCGGCTACGCCGACGTGCCACGCGCGCACGGACCGTCGAAGGCGAAGGACTTCACCTCCGACCAGGAGGTGCGCTGGTGTCCCGGGTGTGGCGACTACGTCATCCTCGCGACCGTCCGCAGCATTCTTCCGGAACTCGGTCTCGCCCGGGAGAACATCGTGTTCGTCTCGGGAATCGGTTGTTCGTCGCGGTTCCCGTACTACCTCGACACCTACGGCGTGCACTCCATCCACGGTCGCGCGCCGACCTTCGCCACCGGCCTGGCGATCACCCGGCCCGACCTGTCGGTGTGGGTGATCACCGGTGACGGCGACGGTCTCTCGATCGGTGGAAACCACCTGATCCACGTGCTGCGTCGCAACGTGAACATGCGGATCCTGTTGTTCAACAATCGGATCTACGGACTCACCAAAGGCCAGTACTCACCGACCTCGGAGACGGGCAAGGTCGCCAAATCGACCCCGCGCGGGTCGGTCGACACCCCGTTCAACACGATGTCGCTCGCGATCGGAGCCGACGCGAGTTTCGTGGCGCGCGCCCTGGACTCCGACCGCGCCGGCCTCGGTGAGGTGTTGCGGGCAGCCGCGCAGCACCGCGGCACCGCCTTCGTCGAGATCCTGCAGGACTGCCCGATCTTCAACGACGGCTCGTTCGACCTGCTCCGCAAGGACGAAGCGGGAGCGCACCTGGTGCACGTGCGGCACGGAGAGCCGATCGTCTTCGGCGTCGACGACGAACTGTGCGTCGTGCAGAAGGGATTCGGTCTCGCCGTGGCGAACGTCGTGGACGTGGACCCCGACGACATCGTGGTGCACGACGCCCACACCGACGACCCCGAATACGCGTACGCCCTGTCGAGGCTGTCGCGGCAGGACCTGACGTACACCGTCACCGGCGTCGTTCGCGCCGTGTCGCGCCCCACCTACGACGACGGGGTGCGCGCGAAGGTGCGGTCGGCGGAGGAGTCCGCACCCGCCGATCTCCAAGGGCTGCTCGACGGCACGAACACGTGGACGGTGTCGTGACCGGTGGCGCGCCCCGAATCCACGTGGCCCACCCGGTTCGCCGGTGCCCGAGCGAATGCCCGGTTCGCCGGTGCCCGAGCGAATGTACCCATCGCTCTGATCAATCGATCGGACGATACATTCGCTCGGAAGCGGGTGGGGGCGAATGGAAGTCAGGCGGTGAGGGCGGTGAACCGCCAGTCCAGGACGGGGATGGGTTCCGTCGCGTCGGCGCGGTGCGCGTGCACGATCGAACGCAGACGCAGGACCCCGCCGCCGGTGGCGAGTGACTCCGCGGACTCGACGTGCAGGTCGCTGGTGAGGGTGTCGCCCTCGTGCACCGGTCCGGTGTGGTCGCAGGACTGCCAGCCGAGCACGGTCACCAGGTTGGGGAGAGCGCGGGAGGCCTGCGCGAGCGCCAGTCCGATCGTGTGCCCGCCGTACACGAGTCGTCCTGCGGCGCCGACGCGTTCGTCGTGGTGGGTCGCGGCGATGTTCAGGCTGAGCCGTGCGAGTTCGGGCGCGCAGGTGACCACGTCACCGCTCGAGGTGAGCACTGCGCCGACGAGGTCGGGATCGAAGTGCGCGCCGGGGACCTTCGCGCGGTACGCATCGAGATCCCACCCGTCGGGCACCGACCAGGCAGGTTCGTCCCGCGGACCGATCGTCGACAGGTCGTCGGTGTGGACGGTGCGCTCGGCGCTCGGCGAATCGCCGAGCGGGAGCATCGCGCACCGGTAGAAGTCCAGGACCGTGTTGCCGTCCTGGTCCACCGTGTTCATCCGTAACGCCGCCAGCCCGGTGGGCCTGCGACCGGGTTTCGCCGAGTTCTCCCTGAGCCCGACCACTTCCGTTGTCGTGTACAGGGTGTCGCCGATGAACGGGAACCGGTGGAACCGCAGCCCCCGGTAGAAGAGGTTCGCCTTCACATGGTGTGTGGCGAGGGTCGACTGCCCGATCGCGATGTCGGTGACGAGTCCTGCATGTGCGACGGGGCCGCCGGCGACCGCGACGGACAGATGCTTGTCGAGCGACAGTCGCAGCCGGTCGCCGAGGATCGCCTGGTGCGTTGCGGCGAGTCCGTCGGTGAGAGTCACGGCGGGCGCGGTGTCGAAGACCTGTCCGACGATCAGTTCGTCGAAGTAGGGTCCGCCCACGGGCAGAGGAGTGTTCACGTCATTCTCCGATCCTGGTGAGGGTGCGGCGTGCGGCGACCGCGACGGCCTCGTCGAGCATCTGCCCGTCGAGTCGGGCGGCACCGGCACCGCGGGCCTCGGCGTCTGCCAGCGCCACGAGAACCTTGCGTGCAGCTGCGACATCGCCGTCGGTGGGGGTGAACGCCGCTGCAGCAGAGTCGATCTGAGACGGGTGGATGACCCATTTCCCGTCGAAGCCGAGATCGGCGATCCAGCGGGCGGCGTGACGAAATCCGTCGTCGTCGGCGACCCCGAGGTAGGGGCCGTCGACGGCCTGGACACCGGCAGCGCGCGCAGCGTGCAGGACGCGGTCCTGCACGTACAGCCAGTGCTCGGGCGCGGCGGTGCGAGCGCGCCCGAGCGTTGCACCGAGGTCGGCGTACCCGATGACGACCGCGACGACGCGCGGTGCCGCAACGATCGCGTCGATGTTCTGCACGCCCGCCGGGGTTTCCACGAGCGCCTGGACGGCGAGCGGGGAGTCGCCCAGGATGGCGTCGGCCTCGACGAGGTCGGCGGCCGACTCGACCTTGGGGATCACGACGGACGCGAGGGTGTCGCCGAGCGCAGCACACGCGAGGAGGTCGTCGCGGAACCAGGGCGTACCGCGACCGTTGATCCGCACGGAGACGGTGCGTCTGGGTCCGTGGTCGAGTATCAGCGGCGCGATGAGTTCACGCGCGTCGGCCTTGCGGTCGACGGCGACGGCGTCTTCGAGGTCGAGGACCACTTCGTCGGCGGTGGAGGTCAGGGCCTTGCCGGCCTTGCGCTCGTCGGAACCGGGGGCGACGAGGGCGGCGCGCCGGCGGAGATGCTGCTCGGATGTCACGGAGAACCTCGGGTGTCTGAGGCGGCGGGGAACGCCGTCAAATGTACGGCCATTATTGTGTGACGCGCCAGTCGCATAGGTGGATGCAGCGGGATGCATCACGGAAAACTCTGGATTCGTGCCGGTTCGAGCGTCGGATTCGATTGACAACCGCACCCGCCGATCAACAAAATGGCCGTACAAATAGTTCGGTCCGGTGATCCGGGCCCGGCGGCACGAAACGAAGGAACCCCGCGTGAGCACTCTGAACGACGAAGAAACCTTCCTGGTCGAGACCGTCCGTGACTTCGTCGACCGCGAGGTCAAGCCGTCGGTGCAGGAGGTCGAGCACGCGAACGAGTACCCCGAGAAGTGGATCGAGCAGATGAAGCAGATCGGCATCTACGGGCTGGCCGTGCCCGAGGAGTACGGCGGATCGCCGGTGTCGATGCCCTGCTACGTGCAGGTCACCGAGGAACTCGCCCGTGGATGGATGTCGCTCTCCGGTGCGATGGGCGGGCACACCGTCGTCGCGAAGCTGCTCACCCTGTTCGGCACCGAGGAGCAGAAGCGCACGTACCTGCCCCGACTCGCGACCGGTGAGATCCGCGCGACGATGGCGCTCACGGAGCCCGGCGGCGGCTCGGACCTGCAGGCGATGACGACCACCGCCAAGCGCGACGGCGACGACCTGGTCATCAACGGCGCGAAGACGTGGATCACCAATGCGCGCCGCTCGGGGCTGATCGCGTTGTTGTGCAAAACGGATCCGACCGCGCAGCCGCGGCACAGGGGGATCTCGGTGGTGCTCGTCGAGCACGGGCCGGGACTGACCGTGTCGAGGGACCTGCCCAAACTCGGCTACAAGGGCGTCGAGTCGTGCGAGCTGAGCTTCGACGACTACCGGATCTCCGCCGACGCGATCCTCGGCGGCGAGCCGGGTAGGGGCTTCGGCCACATGATGAAGGGCCTCGAGACGGGGCGCCTGCAGGTGGCGTCGCGTGCGCTCGGGGTCGCCACGGCCGCCCTCGAGGATTCGCTGGAGTACGCGCAGCAGCGCGAGAGCTTCGGGCAGCCGATCTGGAAACACCAGTCCATCGGCAACTACCTGGCCGACATGGCGACCAAGCTCACCGCCGCTCGGCAGTTGGCACGGTTCGCGGCGGAGAAGTACGACGCCGGCGAACGCTGCGACATGGAGGCGGGTATGGCGAAGCTGTACTGCTCCGAGGTGGCGATGGAGATCGCGTTGAACGCCGTCCGTATCCACGGCGGCTACGGTTACTCCACCGAGTACGACGTCGAACGCTACTTCCGCGACGCGCCGCTGATGATCGTCGGTGAGGGCACCAACGAGATCCAGCGCAACGTGATCGCGGCGCAGCTCGTCGCCCGAGGCGGGCTCTGAGCATCGGACACCAGGATCGACTCCGTCATGGACAGGGCACGTGAGACCGAACCGGCGTACGCGCAGCTCGCGCGGGAACTGCGCGAGGCCGTGGAGGCCGGGCGCTACAGCGACGGCGCGCGCCTGCCCACCGAGGCCGAACTCGCCCGGCAACACGGCGTGAGTCGGCAGACGGTGCGCCGTGCCTTCCAGGATCTCGTCGCCGACGGCATCGTCTACCGGGTGCCGGGGCGCGGCACCTTCGCGAACGAGTCGGCCGGACGGTACCGCCGTCAGCTCGGTTCGATCGAGGATCTGCTGGCGTTGTCGGCCGACACCGTCATGGAGATCGTCGCGCCGCTGCGGCGCGGCGTCGACATCGACGCCGCGAGCCGGCTGCGCCTGGACACCGACCTGCTGTATTCGGTGGTGCTGCGTCGCGTGCACGACGGCATCCCGTTCGTCCTCACCACCGTCTACCTCCCGGACGGCGTCGCCGCGCACGTCGTCGACGAACCCGCACTGCAGGCGGGGGCATCGAGCCGCAACACCGTCATCGGCCTGCTCGAACCCCACTTGGACAGTCCGATCGTCGAAGCGGCACAGTCGATCACCGTGGCCCCCGCGTCGGCGCGGGTCGCCGCCGAACTCGATTGCGCAGTCGGTCATCCGCTGCTGCGCGTCGACCGGCTCTACTCGAACGAGGCGGGGACTCCCACGGAACTGTCGGTGAGCTGTTTCCTGCCCGAGCACTACACCTATCGCGTCACCCTGCGGCGCTCCGGTCACTGACCGGCGTCACGAACCACAAGGAGTCGAACACATGCGGGTATTCAACGGCATCGACGAGGTCGAGAAGGCGGTCGGCGAACCCCTCGGGCACAGCGACTGGGTCGACATCACCCAGGAGCGGGTGGACCGGTTCGCCGAGGCCACCGGTGACCACCAGTGGATCCACGTCGACCCCGAACGCGCCGCCACCGGTCTTTTCGGTGGAACGATCGCCCACGGCTATCTGACGCTGTCGCTGCTGCCGGTCCTCGGTTCGCAGATCTTCACCCTCGACGGGTTCGCGATGCGGGTGAACTACGGGGCCAACAAGGTTCGTTTTCCGTCTCCGGTTCCGGTCGGCTCGAAGGTGCGCGGAGCGGCGGAGTTCGTCTCGCTGGAACGCACCGCCAAAGGTGCGAATCTCGTGGTGAAGTACACCGTCGAGATCGAGGGTGCCGACCGACCGGCGCTCGTCGCCGAGACCATCGTGGTGCTCGTCCCCTGAGGTGTCGTCCCCGATCCCGGTGTCGCCGAACCCGTTGGCACCGAATCGATGTCGTCGACTGCGGGATCAGGGGACCTCGACGCGCAGAATCCGGTCGTCCTCCGGTCCGGGTGTCCCGCTGCTGTCGTGGTTCGACGTGGTGACCCACAGCGACCGGTCCGGCGCGACCACCACCGTCCGGAGGCGACCGTATTCGTCGGTGAAGAACTCGGTGGCCGTCGGTTGCTCGGATCCGATGTCGATGCGCCACAGGCGCTCCCCGCGGAGCGCTCCCAACCACAGTGTTCCGTCGCGATACGCGAGACCGGACGGTGACGCCTGCGCCACCGGCCACGTCAGCACCGGGTCGACGAACTCGTCGCCACCCCCGACACCTTCGACGAGCGGCCACCCGTAGTTGCCGCCCGCGACGATCAGGTTCAGTTCGTCGGCGTCGCTCTGACCGAACTCCGACGCCCACAATCGCCCCTCGTCGTCGAACGCGAGTCCTTGCACGTTGCGGTGGCCGAGCGAATACACCGGCGAGGACGGGTCGGGGTTGCCCGGTGCCGGTGCGCCGTCCGGGGTGACCCTCAGGATCTTGCCGCCGAGCGATGCGGGATCCTGCGCCAGATCCTGTTCTCCCGCTTCTCCGGTGGTGATGTAGAGCATGCCGTCCGGGCCGAACGACAGCCGCCCGCCGTTGTGTGTCGGACCGGCGGGAATGCCGTCGACGATCACCTGCGGGTCCGTCAGGGTCGTCCCGTCGAACGTGGCGCGGAAGACGCGGTTCCCGGCGGTCGTCGTCGCATACAGGTAGACGGCGCCGTCGGTATCGAAATCCGGCGACACCGCGACACCGAGCAGACCGGATTCGCGGACGGCGACGACATCGTCGACCACACCCACCTCCCGGACCGGCGCGCCGGGGGAGACGAGCAGGACCCGGCCGCTGTTGCGTTCGGTGACCAGCGCCGAACCGTCCGGCAGGAACGCCAGGCCCCACGGCGTGTCCAGGCCGGTCGCGATCACATCCGCCACGTGCGGTGCGCCGGCGACGGCCGCGCCCGGGGCGTCGTCGGCGAGGGCGGGGACGGTGGCCGTGGTCGGGGGAGCCTCCGCCGGAGAGTCCGGAGTCGAGCACGCCACCAGGGGTATCGCCACGGCCACGGCCGCGACGAACCGCAACCGTACGGTCGTCACGTCGTACATCCTCTCGCAGCGACCCGCCACCGGTCCAGTGTCGAGCCGTCCGAGTCGACGACGACGAGGTCGTCGGCGAGGTTCACGGCGTTGCACACGTGATTCGGGACGACCCGGACGCGGTCACCGAGACCCGGTCGGGTGGCCGTGCCGGGCCACCGGACGGTGGCGTGATGCTCCGACAGCGCGGCGATACGAGCGTCGGGGACGCCGAGGATCCGACCGTATCCGGTGGCCCACGGTGCGCGGTCGGCACCGAGCGTCTTGCTGCCCGCATCCAGCACCACGACGTCGTCGCGCGCGGACACCACCGTCGCCAGGGCGGTCAGAGCGACATCGGATCCGGCGATCACACCCAACTCGAGTTGCTGGGCGTCGCCGAAGACGTAGACCCCGGGGCGAAGTTCCGTCGCCGCAGAAGCAACCCCGATCGGTGCCGTCGGTGATGATCCTCCGCTCACGATCAGGGGACCGGTGGAGGAGCTCCGCAGGCTCGCGGACGCCGCTGCGAGCGCGTCCGCCTCGTCCGCTGCCGCCGCACCGGGAAGACCCGGTCCGTACGCGTGACCGGGAAACGTGAACACACCGCGCACATCGAGGCCGGCGGCGCGCGCCGCCCCCGCGACCGCGTCGGCCCGATCCGGTGGGACACCCGTGCGATGGTGGCCGCTGTCGATCTCGACGAGCACGCCGGCGCCCGTTCCCGCGTGTCGCGCGAGCATCCGCGCTCCGTCGGCGGAATCCACACCCACGGTCAACCGGATCCGTTCGGCCAACGCGCGCACACGCGCGCCGCGCGCGGCGTCGACCCAGAGCGGATACGCGACGAACAGGTCGGTGAAACCCGCGTCCGCGAACACCTCGGCCTCCGACACCGTCGCCACCGACAGGCCGACCGCCCCGGCATCGACCTGGCGGCGTGCGATCTCGATGCACTTGTGGGTCTTGGCGTGCGGGCGCAGGTCGAGACCACGCGTGCGCGCGGACTCGGCCATCCGGGTGATGTTGCGGTCCAACACGGCGAGATCGACGACGAGGGCGGGGGTCGCGTCGATCGAGGCGAATTCGGGCATGCGGTGCGCGGGGTGTCGTGTCGTCGGGGACGTGACGCCCCGCCCTCCTTCCGGTGAGCGACGGTGGGTCCCCACATGGTCTCAGCGCACTCGGTTCGCGGCGAACGATGCATCGTCGCGCGCGGCACTTCCGGCCCGGATACCGGGGACTCGACCGGCGACGGTGCCTCTCGCCCGAACCTGTCCATCGGACGCGGTGCAGTGTGGTCGCTCCGCCCCATCCAGTACACGCCGGTCCACCCTCGAGACCGTCCACGGAGTCAGGCTAAGTTCGGGTGATGAGCAATGACAACGGTTCCGCTCCGCTGTGGTTCGTCGACGCGCTCGCGGCCCCGGTCGAGACGGGCCGCACCGACGTGGACGGTGCTTCCATCTCGTATCGGGCGTGGGGCGAGGCCGGTCGCCCCGGCGTGGTCCTCGTCCACGGCGGCATGGCGCATTCGCGCTGGTGGGACCACATCGGTCCGCAACTCGCTGCGGGCCGCCGCGTCGTCGCGCTGGATCTGAGCGGGCACGGCGACAGCGACCATCGCGAGGACTACAGCCTCGACGCCTGGGCGGCGGAGGTGCTCGCGGTCGCCGCCGCCGGTGGGATCGACGGTCGTCCCGTGCTGATCGGCCACAGTATGGGTGGCATCGTGTCGTTCGCCGCGTCGCATCTGCACGGTGATCGGTTGGCGGGTGTCGTCATCCTGGATTCCCCGATCCGGGACCTGACTCCCGAGGAACTGGAGCTGCGGATCAAGGCGGTGTCGAACGCCGGCCCACCGAAGGTGTACCCGACGGTGGAGGCCGCGGTCGCGCGGTTCCGGCTGGTTCCGCCGCAGGAACAGGCCGAACCGTACGTGTTCGACCACATCGCCCGGAACTCCCTGAAACAGGTGGACGGCGGCTACTCGTGGAAGTTCGACAATCTGCGGATGGGTCGTGAACACCGCCGCAGCCTCGAGGAGATGCGGCAGCGGTGCCCGCTCGCGTACTTCCGGTGCGAGCACGGAATCATCGGCGACGCACTCTTCGCGCAGTTGCGGAACCAGTTCGGTCCGGATGCGCTCGTCACGGAGTTGCCTGCCGCCGGACACCACCCGATGATCGATCGGCCCCTCGCGGTCGTCGCCGCCGTCCGGACGGTGCTGGCCGCCTGGCACCACCCGCGGCGATGAACCCGATCCGCTCCGTCGCGGTGCGCCTCGGTGCGAAACCGTGGTTGCCGCGGTACACGAAGCTGATCGTCGGATCCGATCGGCTGCTGCAGAGAGTCTCGCGTGGCCACATCACCCTGCTCACGGTTGCGGGTCTGCCGGGGCTGAAGCTGACCGTCCGCGGGCGTCGCAGCGGGTTGACGCGCACCACGCCGCTGCTGTGCGTGCCGCGTGACGACGGTTGGCTGGTCGCCGGGTCGAACTGGGGTGCGCCGGAGACCCCGTCGTGGGTGCACAATCTGCGTGCCGCCGAGTACGCGACCGTCGGCTACCGGGGGCGGTCGGTGCGGGTGTCGGTGCGGATCGCGGAGGGCCCCGAACGGGACGTCCTGTGGGCTGCACTGGTCGCGACGTGGCCGAACTACGAGTTGTACGCGCATCGGACGACGCGGCGCATCCCCGTGTTCGTGCTGACACCGGTGCGGTGATCTCCGCCGGTGCACTCGGCAGCCGCCGACCGATGATCGGTTCCACGAGGGGGTCGACGATGTAACCTGCTGCGACAGTGGTGAATCCGATCGCGGAGCTGTCGACGCCGAACACGGTCGCCACGAGCAGCAGTGTGGCCGCGCGGGCGGTGGCGCGTCGTCCTCGATGTGCACGGCGACGACGCCCGGCGGTGACCCCCTCGGCCGGAACTGTGATCCGGTTCACCGGTTCACCGGTTCACCGGTTCACCGGTTCGCGGGATCCACCGTATACACAGAACAGGAACGTGTTCTATATTTCGTTCATGTACGAGTGGTCAGACACAGACCTCATGTTCCGCGATGCGCTGCGCGGATTCATCGAGAAGGAAATCCGCCCCAACGTCGACAGGCTCGAGTCCGGTGAGCTGCCACCGTTCGAGATCATCCGCAAACTCTTCGCAGCATTCGGCATCGACGAGATGGCCCGGGAATCCCTCGAACGTGCACTCGAGAAGGAGGAGAAGGGGGAGAAGCCCGGCAAGAGCTCCGGCGCAATGGGTGGGTCGCCGGGTATGGCGGCACTGCTGAACATCGAGATCGCCGGTGTGAGCCTCGGCCTCGTCGCGTCGATGGGAGTGAGCCTCGGACTCACCGCGGGCACCATCCGCAGCCGCGGCACCCTCGCGCAGAAGAAGCGCTGGCTTCCCGAACTCGTCACCTTCGAGAAGGTCGGTGCGTGGGCCATCACCGAACCCGATTCCGGCTCCGACGCGTTCGGCGGCATGAAGACCACCGTGCGGCGCGACGGCGACGACTACATCCTGAACGGTCAGAAGACGTTCATCACCAACGGCCCGTACGCCGACACCGTCATCGTCTACGCCAAGCTCGACGACGGCGACACCTCGATCGACCGTCGCGACCGCAAGGTCCTCGCGTTCATCCTCGACAAGGGGATGGAGGGGCTGACACAGAGCCCACCGTTCAAGAAGATGGGGATGAACTCGTCGCCCACGGGCGAGTTGTTCTTCGACAACGTGCGGATCACCCGTGACCGTCTCCTCGGGGAGACCGAGGACGGCGGTAGGAGCGACGGAAAGGACAGCGCGAAGGAATCGTTCGCCGCCGAACGCATCGGCATCGCCTACCTGTCGCTGGGCATCATCGAGGAGTGCCTGAAGCTGTCGACCGAGTACGCGAAGTCACGCAAGCTGTGGGGCAAGGAGATCGCACAGTTCCAGCTGATCCAGCTCAAGCTCGCCGAGATGGAGATCGCGCGGGTGAACGTCCGGAACATGGTGTTCAGCGCGATCGAACGCGCACAGGCGGGTGAGCCGGTCGGGCTGGCCGAGGCGTCCGCGATGAAGCTGTACTCCTCGCGCGCGGCCACCGAGGTCGCGATGGACGCCGTCCAGCTGTTCGGAGGCAACGGCTACATGGCGGAGTACCGCGTCGAGCAGCTCGCCCGCGACGCGAAGTCGCTGATGATCTACGCGGGCAGCAACGAGATCCAGGTGACCCACATCGCGAAGGGTCTCCTGGCGGGCTGAGGTCCCGCCGCCCGAGTCGGTTCGGTTCGCCTCGGGGAGGTACGAAGACACCGCGTGGTGGTCATCGCGCGGTGTCTTCGCCTACTCTCGGTGCGGGATGACGGTGACGTCCGAACCGTGTGCGGTACCAGCGGTTTCGGGAATCGTGATCGACAACAGAATCGACGACGGGACGCGGGGAATGGCCATGGATGGCGGTGCAGTGCGTGCGGAGGGTGTGGAGAAGGATTTGCGGGCCGCGAGTGCGTTCACCGGCGCGATCGCGGGCGACGGGCGTTCGGCCCGGGGCGAACGGACCCGCCGCGCGGTCATCGACGCGCACATCTCGTTGATCCAGTCGGGTGAGCTCAAACCCACCGGTGCGCAGGTCGCCGCCCGGGCCGGGGTGTCGCTGCGGTCGCTGTGGGGGCACTTCGGGGACCTCGAGACACTGTTCGCGGCCACGGGATCCGAGATCATGCGTCGGCAGGGCGAGGCCCACGTACCCGTCGATCCGGATCTGCCGTTCGACGACCGCATCGAGCGCTTCTGCCGTCAACGCGCCGAACGTCTCGAATTCGTCGCACCGTTCGCGCGGTCGTCCGAGATCCGGGCCCCGTTCTCGCGGGAGTTGCAACGCTACCGATTCCGCTACTTCGAGAGCGCGGTGACCGAAGCCGAGATCCTGTTCTCTCGGGAACTCGCCGGACTCGACGACGTTGCCCGAAGCGAGATCCTGCAGTCCGTCGGCGTGTGCACGACATGGCCGATGTGGGTGTCCCTGCGGGACGTACTGCACCTGCAGGTGCCCGCCGCGACCGCCGTGATGACACGCGCGGTGTCGGCGCTGCTGCGTGACGCCGACACCGGGCCGTCCGCCCTGCACCACGAATCCGCCTGAGCGATCCCCGCGCGCACGGATCATCGTTCGAGGTCGACGGACCGGGTCACACCGATCTCGTCGAGGAACCGTTCGTCGTGGGACACCACCACGAGCGCACCCTCGAACGCCTGCAGTGCCTGGGTCAGGTGCGCGAGGCTCGGCAGATCGAGATTGTTGGTCGGTTCGTCGAGCAACAGCAACTGCGGCGCCGGATCCGCGGCGAGGATGATCGCGAGCGCCGCCCGCAGGCGTTCACCGCCCGACAGCACCCCGATGGGGACGTCGGCGTCGCTGCCGCGGAACAGGAAGCGCGCCAGCCTCGCCCGGATCTCCTGTGGTGGGAGATGTGGTGCGCGACGTTCGGTCTCCGCGACCACGGATCGGGAGTCGTCGAACACGTCGAGTCGCTGCGGAAGCAGGGCATGGGGCACGAGGGGGCCGGCGTCGACGATCTTCCCGAGCAGGGTCGTCTTCCCGGAACCGTTGGGGCCGCGCACCGCGATCCGTTCGGGCCCGACGATCTCGAGCGGCCCTTCCGCGACACGACGGCCCGGATGGACGACGGTGCCGGGAAGGTCCACGCGGATCTCCCGATCGTCACGGACCGCGTCCCGGGCCTGTTCGAGAGACGCCCTCGCCGCGTCGAGATTGCCCTCGTGTTCGCGCCGGTACCGCCCCGCGGATTCCTGTGCGGCCCGCTTGCGCATACCCATGACGATCTTCGGTTCGCGCTTGGTCTCGAACATCTTGCGGCCGTATCGCGCACGGCGGTCGAGGGCGACCTGGGCGGCGGCGAGTTCGCGGGCCTGCCGCCGCACGTCGCTGCGGGCGTCGCGCACCGCAGCGCGCGCCGCCTCCTGTTCGACCTCGACCATGTGCTCGTAGTCGCTGTAGCCGCCGCCGAACATGCGGAGCCGCCCGTCGCGGAGTTCGGCGATCGTATCCATGCGGTCGAGCAGCGCCCGGTCGTGTCCGGCGAGGAGGACGGTACCCGGGAAGCGGTGCAGCGCGTCGTCGAGCAGGTCGCGTGCGGCGCCGTCGAGGTTGTTGGTGGGCTCGTCGAGCAACAGGACGTCCGGCTGCTCGATCAGCCGCGCGGTGAGTGCGAGCAGGACGGTCTCGCCGCCGGACAGGGTTCCGACGGTGCGATCGAGGTCGGCATCGTCCCGGACGATCCGGTCGAGTCCGAGCCGGTGCAGCGTCGCCAGTGCCCGCTCCTCGACGTCCCAGCGGTCACCCACGGTGTCGAAGTCCGCCACGGTTCCGTCCCCGGACTCGATGCGGCGCAGGGCCGCCCGGATCTCGGCTATGCCCAGAACGGTTTCGACTCCGACCGTGGGGTCGAGCGTGATGTCCTGGGGCAGGTATGCGACGGTGCCGCGCACCGTGACCGACCCGCGTGTCGGCCTCGATGAACCTGAAATCAGTCGCAGGAGAGTCGATTTCCCCGATCCGTTGCGTCCGACCAGGCCGGTGCGCCCGGTGCCGAGGTGGGCGTCGAGTCCGTCGAAGATGCGGGTGCCGTCGGGTAGGTCGAAGGTGAGATCGGACAGCGACACGCTGCCTGATTCGAGTGCGGCGGAAGAAGGGGACGAAGGAAAGGACATGCGTGCTCCGGTGACAGCAGAGGGCGGCACGTGCGCAGTGGCACGTGGGATCGGCGACCTCTACAGGAGCAACGCTCTCTCCGTCCGTCGGGAACAGTACGTCCACCACGGTAGGAGATGCGTCGTTCGTTGCGCAACCGAATATGTCCACCGCCACGCGGCGTGTGGTCCGCGGCGCGGCGCCGCCCGATGCGGCATGATCGGGATCGTGCGATTTCGACGGAGTGCGCTTCCCGTCGCGACGGTGCTGGCCGTCGCGACGGTGGCGGGATGCAGTTCCGGACCCGACCAACCCGAGACGATCGCCGACGCGTTCGCCGCCGCCGTCGATGCCGGCGACGCGCAGACCGCGGCCGCACTGACCACCGACCCGGTTGCGGCGGAGGCCGTGCTGTCCGGATTGTTCGAGGGGCTCGGCACCGACCCGATCGTGACGGTCGCGGGGACGGGCGACGGCGACACCTTCGATCTCGACGTCGCGTGGGAGTTCGGCGACGACCGCACCTGGCGATACCGCACGAGTGGCACAGCGACGGAGCGACCCGCGTCCGACGACGACGGTTGGCGTGTGGACTGGGATCCGGGGGTGCTCGCCCCGGGCCTGACGGACGGCGAATCGTTGCGGTTCACCCCGACGACGGGCAGTCCACCGACGATCTTCGACGCCGCGGGCGGCACGTTGATGAGCGAGCAGGTCGTCACTCTCGTGAACGTCGACGCGGGGGCCGACGCGGCGGCCGTGGCGTCCCTGCTGGCAGGGCCGGCGCCGTCGATCACCACCGAGTCGATCACGTCCGGTGTCGCCGCCGGTGCGGGAGAACCGGTCACGGTGGTCGCGCTGCGCGAATCGGATCTGGCGCCGATCGAGGACGCGCTGACCGCGTTGGACGGCGTCACGCTCGTGCCGCAGCGTCGGTTGCTGATCGACGACCGCGCACTCGCGTCGCCGGTGTGGTCGGGCCTCGAACAGCTGTGGCAGGAGGGGCAGGCGGCGAGCGCGGGTTGGGCGGTGCAGGAGGTGGCCGCGGACGGCACCGTGACGACGGTCGCGGGCGCGGATGCGGTCGACGCCCCGGATCTGCACACGACCGTGGATCCCGATCTGCAGTCCCGCGCGGAGGCCGCGCTGGCATCGCTCGACACCCCCGCGGCAATCGTCGGTATCGACGCGTCGACCGGCGCGATCCGTGCGGTCGCGCAGAACTCCGCTGCCGACGCGCAGGGGCCGATCGCTCTCACCGGGCTGTACCCGCCGGGATCGACGTTCAAGACGGTGACCACGTCCGCGGTGTTGCAGGCGGGTGCGGCCGCGCCCGACACCGTTCTGCCGTGCCCGGGTGTAGCAACGATCGGTGATCGGACGATTCCCAACGACGAGAGCTTCGATCTGGGGGAGGTGCCGTTGCACACCGCGTTCGCACAGTCGTGCAACACCACGATGGCGCAGCTCGCCGTGGACCTGCCGGCGGGAGCGCTGACCGACGCCGCGCTGCAGTTCGGGTTGGGTGTCGACTATGTCACGCCGGGCCTGGTGACGGTCACGGGAAGTGTGCCCCCGGCGGAGTCGACCGCGCAGCGCGTGGAGGAGTCGATCGGGCAGGGGCAGGTCACCGCGTCACCGTTCGGGATGGCGCTCGTGGCGGCCTCGATCGTCGCGGAGGGGACCCCGGCGCCGACGATCGTCGAGGGGCGTCCCGCCACCGCCGACATCGATGTCGCGCCGGTGCCCGCGGACACGGCGGATCGACTGCGAACGATGATGCGCGAGACCGTAACCGGCGGTACCGCCAACGCGGTCGCCGACATTCCGGATCTGATCGGGAAGACGGGGACCGCGGAGTACGCTGGCACCAGCGATGCGTCGGGGGACTCGGCCGGGGCTCACGGATGGTTCATCGGGGCACAGGATAACCTGGCGTTCGCAGTGTTCGTCGAAGGGGCAGGCGCGTCGGCTCCAGCTGTGCTCGCCGCTGGACGATGGCTGAGGGGGTGATCTCCGCGTATCCGCGACGGAAATTGCGTAGTGCAATCGTGACGGCTTCGTAGGCCACTCGTGCTTGTTGCTGGTGTTACTCGAGTGAAGGTTGATGAGTATGAGTTCTCGAGAGTGGCTGCGCGCCCGGCGTGTCCGCGTTGTCGCCCTCGCCGCGGCCGTGGCGGTGCTCGCCGCCGTCGGGCTCACCGCGTTCATGCTGAACGACCCGCGGAGTGACGCACAGAAACTCGTCGACGACTTCGTCGCGGCTCTCGACGACCGCGACGCCGCCGCGGCCGCGGCCCTGACCTCGTATCCCAATGCGGCCGAACCCGCCATCGCCCAGATGTTCGACGGACTGTCCGACGGCCGGGGAGACTACGCCGTGTCCCAACTCGTCGAACTCACGGAGGATTCCGGCTACTTCACGCTCTCGACCGAGTGGGATTTCGGCGAGGACAAGCAGTGGCACTACCAGGTCGCCGGCGCAGTGCGGAAACTCGCCGTGGGGTGGCGCGTGTCGTGGAGCCCGGACGTCATCGTCCCCGATCTCGCCGCCGACCGCACCGTCCACTACGTGCGCACCGACGCTGCCCCACCGAAGATCTTCGATCGCTTCGGCAAGCCGCTGATGGAGGAACAGACCATCAACGCCGTGGTCCTCGACCCCGCGAACATGCCCGATCCGGTCGGAACCACCACCCGGCTCGCGGAGGTGCTCGCGCCGGTGGCACCGGTCATCACCGCCGAATACATGCAGCAGCGGCTCGCCGAAGCGAAGGGCGAGCGGATCACCGCGGTCAAACTCCGCGACCAGGACTACCAGTTCCTCGAGGACGACATCGTCCCCATCCCCGGCGTCCGAGTGTTCAGCGACCCCACCCTGATCAGCTCCGACCGGCGCATCTCCACGCCGTTGCTCGATTCTCTGCGCTCGGCGTGGCAGCTCGAACGCGACCGCACCGCCGGGTGGGCGGTCACGCTCGAGGATCCCGAGGACGGACCCGTCCAGGTCGCCGGGTATCAGGGCCCGCCCCCGCCCGATCTGACCTCGACCGTGGACTCGCACATCCAGCTGGCTGCGAAGGAAGCCGTCGTGACGGTCGGCACCCCCGCCGCGCTCGTCGCGATCCAGCCGTCGACGGGCGGCATCCTCGCCCTCGGCGTGAACAACCAGGCGATGGAGATGGGTGCGGTCGCCACCCGCGGGCTCTACCCGGCCGGGGGTGTTCTCGACCCGGTGCGTGTGGCCGCGGGTATCGAACGGGACGTCGATCCGGCGACGGTGAGCACCGACGACCTCGCCGAGACCGCGAGCCGTCTCGGTCTCGGTCTCGACTACGCCGTGCCCGGGTTCGAGTTCGAAACGGCGCAGGTCGGCCAGGGGAGGTCGGGGGTCGTGCAGTTCGCGGGAGCCGACAGCGACGGGGACGCGACGATCAGCCCGCTCGGTGCCGCCCTGCTCGCGGCGTCGATCGCGCGCGGCGGGGTTCCCGCGCCGATGCTCGTGCAGGGGCAGCCCGCCACGATCGCCGACGCACCCGACGCCCTGCCCGCCGACGCCGTCGACGCGCTGCGCGCAATGATGGTGGACGACGTCCGGAACGGTGCGGCATCGTATCTGAAGGGGCATCCGGGTCTCGCCGGCATCGCCGCAGCCAGCGGCGACGACCGGTGGTTCTACGGATACACCGGTGACGTCGCGTTCGCGATCTATGTCGCCGACGCCGACGGCGGCGACCGCGCCGTGAAGATGGCCGACCGCTTCCTCACCGAGATGGCGAAGCCGGCCGAATGACCCGGCGCCGCGCTGTCCGGCCGGTCGCGGAACCGGTCAGTGCACGCCCTGCATGAGCTTGCGGATCCACGGTGAGCACAGCGCCAGAACGACACCGATGGTGATCGACGCGCCGCCGATCCACAGGAAGTACGGGGTTTCGTCGTTCTCGTCGTAGTACTTGGCCAACGTCCCCGCCATGGCCGTCCCGAGCGCCACTGACAGGTAGAACAACGCCACCATCTGCGTGTGGAAGTTCTTCGGGGCGAGTTTCGTCGACAACGACAGGCCCACCGGCGACAGGAACAGTTCCGCCATCGTGAACAGGAACAGGATGCCGATCAGGCCGAGCAGCGGCGCACTGTTCGGACCACCGCCACCCATCGGGATGAAACCCAGGAACGCGATACCCATGATGATCGTGCCGATCGCGAACTTGATCGGTGACGACGGCTGGCGCGGCCCGAGCTTGGTCCAGGCCGCGGCGAACACCCCGGCGAAGACGATGATGAAGACGGGGTTGATGGACTGCACCCACGACGGTGGGAACTCCCAACCGAACAGGTTGCGGTCCAGCCGGGTGTCGGAATACACGGCGACGGTCGTGAACTGCTGCTGGAACAGCGACCAGAACGCGGCGCTCGCGAGGAACATCGGGATGAACGACCACACCCGGCTGCGCTCGACGGGTGTGATCTGCCGGCTCGTCAGGATGAGGACGAAGTACGCGACCGACGCGACGATCGTCGACGCCACGACGATGTCGGACATGTTCCCGCTGGTGATGACACCGGTCGCGGCGAGGACCGCGACGACGACGACCGCGACGATCCCGATTCCGGCGACCCGCAGCCTCAGGTCGGACGGCAGCGGATGCGGTGGATACCTGCCGATGTCGCCGAACTGGTGGCGATAGATCGTGTACTGGGTGAGACCGAGGAACATGCCCACCGCGGCGAGCCCGAAGCCCCAGTGGAATCCGTAACGGGTCTGCATGAACCCGGTGAGCAACGGTCCGAGAAGCGCGCCGATGTTGATGCCCATGTAGAAGATGGAGAACCCGGCGTCGCGCCGGTCGTCGCGTTCGTCGTACAGGTCGCCGACCATCGACGTGGCGGTGGCCTTGAGGCCACCGCTGCCGAACGCGACGCACACCAGGCCGACACCGACACCGAGGAAACCGGGCAGGACCGCGAGGGAGATGTGCCCCAGCATGATGAGCACGGCACTGTAGAACAGGGTGCGTTCGGCACCGAGGAGTCGGTCGGCGATCCACGCGCCGAGGATGGTCGACAGATACACGGTGCCGCCGTAGGCGCCGACGATCGACGTCGCGGCGGCCTGGCTGATCCCCAGTCCACCCTCCGAGACGGAGTAGTAGAGGTAGTAGATGAGGATGCCCTGCATGCCGTAGAACGAGAACCGCTCCCACATCTCGACACCGAAGAGGTTGGCGAGGGGGAGCGGTTGCCCGAAGAACCTGCGGTCGTGCGGTGTGACGGTCTCGCTCATGGGTGCAACTGTGGCACCGGTGAGGACGGTGTGGTGACGAATCCGCACGCTTCGTGCGGGATCGTCATCGGGAGTGGGCGTTGCGTCGGGTGACGACCCGTGCGATCAGGCGCCAGCCGACGAGGAACAGGCCGAGGAACACGGTGGCGACGACGATGAACGCGCCGGCGGTGCCCTGACCGGTGACTGCGCGCAGCACCATGCCGATCACGAGTGTGCTCAGCCAGAGGAGGACACCGGTGGGCACGGCGGCGCGCGCGTCGAACTTGTCGCGGTAGAGCCATGCGGTGAGAAACCATCCCGCGGTCAGACCGCCGAGGAACGGCCATGCCGTTCCGGCGAGACCGACGATGTCGAGTGCCTCGTCGTGACTGGAACGTCCGAGCGCGGCGAACACCACGACCAGAACGACATCGACGATCAGCGCGGGCGCGTACTTTCTCACGGACCCAGGGTATCCCCGACACGCCGGTCTCCCGGCAGAGGCATCATGCCTGCTGAAGGGCCTCGATCTCGAGGTTGATGGTGATCTTGTCGCCGACCACCGCGCCGCCGCCTTCGAGGGGCATATCGATGCTGATGCCGAAGTCCTTGCGGTTGATCACGGTGGTGGCCTCGAAGCCGGCGACCGGGCCGTGGCCCATACCGGGATTGACGCCGTTGAACTCGAGCTTCAGTTCGACCGGTCGGGTGACACCGTGGAGGGTGAAGTCGCCGGTGAGCACGTGGTCGGAGCCGTCGGCGCGCACACCGGTCGAGGTGAAGGTCGCGGTGGGGAATTGCTCGGCGTCGAAGAAATCGGCGGAGCGGATGTGCGCGTCGCGGTCGGCGTTGCGGGTGCTGATCGACGCGACCGAGATCTCGGCGGTCACGGACGGGGTGCCGTCCGCAGCGACGGTGACGGCACCGGAGAAGTCCTCGAACGAGCCGCGGACCTTGCTGACCATCAGGTGCCGGACGGTGAAGCCGACGTTCGAATGGACGGCGTCGATGACCCAGGTTCCTGCGGTGAGGCCGGGGAAGGTGGTGGTGGCGGTGGTCATGGCAACTCCTCGTAGCGCAGTGGTGTAGGTGAAGTTTCAACTTCTTTCATTGAAGTTTCAACCTTCTGGGCACAGCATGTCACCCTTGTAGTTGCGTTGTCAACCAGTTTTGGGAAATCGGTTGCTCGTCAGGTGGGGGCGGCGCTCCCGACCCCGCCGTCCGCCTCGGGGACCGCGACCGGCCGCGGAGCGGTGCCCGCTGCCGGCCCGCCGTCCGCGACGGCCTCGAACTCGCGACCGATCCGCACCTCGCGGTACAGCAGAGCGACCGTCGACCAACCCACGAGCGCCACGAAGACGACGCTCACGACCCGGTACACGAACACCGCGGCGAGGGACTGCGATGCGCTCAGCCCCGCCGCGGTGAGCGTCGCGATCAGCGTGCCGTCGACGAATCCCAGGCCGGCGGGAGCCAACGGCACACTGCCGACGGCCTTCGCCGCGGCGAAGGCGATCAGCAGTCCCGCCGCCGTGGGCTGCCCGCCCACCGCGAGGCACGCCAACCCGAGACAGGCCGCATCGAACACGCGATGCACACCGGACCAGGCCAGCGCCCCGGCGGCGTCCCGCCGACGTAGTTCGACGGCCTCCAGTTGCGCCAGCGCGCGTGCGAGCGCATCGGACCCCGTACCGTGGGGTCTCTTGCGGACGCGGTTGTACACACCGAGGATCCGGACACCGGTGGATTCGATCGACGACGGGTTCCGCACCACGTGCCGCAGCCCGTATCCGAGGGCCGTCACACCCGCCAGGGACAACGCCAGGGTCAGCGGGCTGGCGCTGGACCCGACCGCCAGCGCACCGCAGACACCCAGCGCCGTGAGCGTGCCCGTCGAAATGACACCCGCCACCGCGAGCTGCCACGACGCGACGACCGGAGTCGCACCCCACCGACGGGTCTGCCGGTACGTGAACGCCGTCGAGAACACCGTCCCGGCGGGCATGGTCACGGCGATCGCCGTGGATGCGTACACCACGGACGTCGCCCGCAGATGCCCGACGTACACACCGGCGGCCCGCAGCAGTCGCTGCTGCATTCCGGTGAATCCGACCAGCGAGATCATCTGCGCGAACACGCATGCGACGACCCAACCCCAGCTCATGTCGGTCAACGCCCGCCACGACGAACTCATCGTCGGCCACAGGTACAGGGTCTCGGCCGTCAGCAACGCGGCGAGCGCGAACCCCAGCGCCCACCGGACCCACCCGAAGCGGCCCCGCCGCGGTTCAGCGGCGGGGCCGGGTGGGTCGTCGTGGTTCCGGGCCACCGGACCAGGGTATCCACACCGCGTCGCGGAGCCGGACGGGCTACCCGTCCGCGGAGTCGGAGCCGGGGAACTGCAAGGGCCACGCGAGGTGCGTCATACGCCGCCGTCCGCGCAGCTGGACCTCGTCCCCGAGCTCCCAGTGACCGCGCTCCTCGTCGTCGGCGAAGTACAGGGCGCTCGACGACGCCAGCACCCGGCTCGGCCGCAGTTTCGCCAGCTCGGTGAGCCGCGAAGCCTCGTTCACCGGGTCGCCGATCACCGTGTACTCGAACCGCTCCGCGGCACCGATGTTGCCGGCGACCGCCAGCCCCGCCGACACCCCGATCCCGATGTCGAGCCCGGTGATCTCGTTCAGCGCGAATCGCAGTTCGCGCGCCGCGGCGAGCGCCGCCGTCGGTGCGTCCGGACGGTCGAGGGGAGCACCGAAGATCACCAGCGCGGCGTCACCCATGAACTTGTTGACGAAGCCGTGGTGCCGGTCGACGACGTCGACGACCACTCGGAAGAATTCGTTGAGCAGGTCCACGACCTCACTGGGCGGTCGTTCCGCGGCCGTCGCGGTCGACCCGACCATGTCGACGAACAGCACCGCCACGTACCGGGTCTCCCCGCCGAGTTCGGTGCCGTACTGCAGAGCGCGCCGCGCCACATCCTCACCGACGTGCTGACCGAACAGTTCGCGCAACCGGCGCCGCTCGTCGGACTCGGCCATCATCCGGTTGAAGCCCACCTGCAGACGACCGATCTCGCTGCCGTCGAACACCTCGACCTGCACACCCGTCGCGCCCCGCTGCACCCGTTCGATGGCCCAGCGCAGTTGCTTGACCGGGTCGGAGATCTGGGACGACGTCAGCAACGACAGCACGAGAGCCAACCCGATCGCCACCGCCGCCAGCGCGAGCACCGACCACGCGAGCGCGTCGCCGCCGAAGTCCTCCTTCGCCGTCAGCTGGGTGACACACAGCAGGACGATGCCGGCGACCGGCATCAGCGTGCCCAACCCCCACGTCATCGCGAGGCGGGTACCGACGCCCGGTGTCATCGTCCGGTCGAAATTGCCCTCGCTCAGGGCCCGCGCCGCCACCGGACGCAGGATGCGTTCGCCGAGCATGTACGTGAACCCGAAGGTGCTGGTCGCGGCCATCGCGACGGTCGTTGCGACGGCGATCGCCAGCGACGGCATCTCCTCCGCGGTCAGGAAGACGAACAGCACACCGCCGAGCAGCCACAGCACCAGGTGGACGATGGCCTGCCGGAGCGGTGCGTGCAGCGCAGCCATCTGCTCGGAGTGCGTCGGCGGGCCACCCCGCAACTGCCAGCGCACCACCGAGCGCAGCATCGTCGCCGCCGCGGTCAGACTCACCACCCCGGCGAACCCGAGATACACGGCGAACACCCCGAAATTGCGGACCCGGTCGGCGATGATTCCCTGGCTTTCGTCGAACGGGATGCCGTACCGGACGAACGCGAACACGAGCATCGCGCCGAACAGATTCGACGCGCCCATCGAGACCATGTAGAGCGGCCAGCGACTACGCAGAGTCGCGGCGACGGCTCGATAGGACCTCAACACGACTTCCCATCAAACCATTGTGCGAACGGTCACACCGCCACCTGGTCTCGGTACGTCATCACCGGTGGTTGGATTCTCCGGGTATCGACCGGGTATCGACCGGGCATCGGAACGCCCGGACCAGCCGGATCCAGGAGAGGGATCGACATGACGGCGGAAGTTCGGAGAACCGATCCCGACGCACCACTGTGGCGCGCCGCGCAGGTGTTCCGGCTGGTCACCGTGGTGTACGCGGTCAGCTCCCATTTCTCGACCGTCGGCAACTACACCAACCCGAACCTGGCGTGGTTCTTCGTCGCGTTGCTGGTCGCCTGGTCGCTGGTCTCCGCGGGGCTGCTCGCGTACGGTCCGCAGCTGCGCACCATCGTCGTGATCGTCGACCAACTCGCCGCCGTCGGGCTCATGGCTGCGACCCGGCTCGTCGCCGACCACGAGTGGTACTCGAACCACCAGACGATGCCGACGACACTGTGGGTCGCGAACTCGGTGATCTCCGCGGCCGTCTACGGTGGGCCCGCCGTCGGTACCGCATCGGCACTGGCGATGGCCACGGTCAGTGCGGTGGTCCGCGACCAGATCAACCTCGACCTGTGGCGCGACGCGACCGCCCCCGTTCTCGTGGCGTGCGGAGTCGCCATGGGCTTCGCCACGGTCACCGCGCGGCACGCGCACCGCCAACTCGAGCAGGCCGCGCGGGTGGCCGCCGCGACCGAGGAACGCGACCGGCTCGCACGACAGGTCCACGACGGCGTCCTCCAGGTGCTGGCGCTCGTGCAGCGTCGCGCGACCGAGACCGGCGCGGTCGGCGCCGACCTCGCGCGGCTGGCCGGTGAGCAGGAGGAAGCGTTGCGCAGACTCATCTCGGAGCAGGACACCGACGTCGACCGCGGTGGTGAACGCGTGGATCTGACGGCGCTGCTGCGCGCCCGCGCCGATGCGAGCGTGACGGTGTCGGCACCCGCAGAACCCGTCGTCCTCGCCCGAGCCCTCGCCGAGGAACTCGCGGCGCTCGCGTCGACCGCACTGGACAACACCGCGCTGCACGCCGGACCCGACGCGCGTGCGTTCGTGTTGCTCGAGGATCTCGGAGACGAGATCGTGTTGTCCATCCGCGACGACGGCGTCGGGATCGCCGCGGGACGGCTCGACGAAGCCACCGCGCAGGGCCGGATGGGTGTGTCGAAGTCCATCGTCGGGCGTGCACAGTGGCTCGGTGGGGTCGCGGTGCTCGACTCCGCTCCGGGTGAGGGCACAGATTGGGAGATTCGGGTACCGAAGGAGAAGTCGCATGGCTGAGATCACCGTGATGGTGGTCGACGACCATCCGATCTGGCGTGCGGCGGTGGCCCGCGACCTCGATGCCGCCGGATTCCGGGTGGTGGCGGAAGCGGACGGCGTCGCCGCTGCGGGTCGTCGCGCCGCGGTCGTGCAGCCCACCGTGGTGCTGATGGACATGTCGTTGACCGACGGCAGCGGCACCGACGCGACCCGATCGGTCCTCGCGGCGTCGCCGCGATCCCGGGTGCTGGTGCTGTCCGCGTCGTCCGAGCGTGACGACGTGCTCGGAGCGGTGAAGGCCGGTGCGTCCGGCTACCTCGTCAAGAGTGCCTCGGCGCCGGAACTCGTCGACGCGGTCGTTCGGACCGCTGCGGGGCACGCCGTGTTCACTCCCGGTCTGGCGGGTCTGGTACTGGGCGAGTACCGGCGTATCTCGGCGACGGGACCGAAGGGTGGTGCGGGGCCGTCGCTCACCGAACGGGAGACCGAGGTGCTGCGGCTCGTCGCGAAGGGACTGTCCGCGAAGCAGATCGCGTCGAAACTGGTCCTGAGTCATCGCACCGTGGAGAACCACGTGCAGGCGACACTGCGCAAACTGCAACTCGCCAACCGGGTGGAACTGACCCGGTACGCGATCGAGCAGGGCCTGGACTGAGAGCGCATCCGAAACTCCGGCCACCCACCTGCGGGAAGGACCACCCCGGCAGGAACGCCATCTCATAACCCCACCCGATTACGCTGTCTACCCGTCGACACCACATGCTCCGGCGCAGGGTGCTCGCACCCGCAGCGGCGAGTGCCCGCATCGGAGGCAATTCCCCATCGTGTACCGGTCGAGACTTCCGGTCGCTGGTCGCTCTCGTAGTGCCTCGCGGGCTCCGCCTCATCTGGGGTCAGTGCCTTGACTCGATCCGCTCGCGCAGCGTGTCAACGTATCCGGCAGCAGATGCTGCTATGCGTACGCGGGCGCTTCCCGGCGTTGATGCCCGCAGCCTGCTCAGAGTGTCGGTGGGGATGTCCGGTCGGTCGGCAGCCAGATTGCGGAACGTTTCGTCGAGAATCTTCTCGGTCCACCGGGCGTGCACAAGTCCGGTCTGGGCAAGGCGAATCAGTACGTCGCGAAGCACGTTCGGGTACAGCACATTCGCGTCGTAGAGCACGGTGAAGGTCACGTCAGTGGAGTCCGAGTTCTTCGGACAGCGCGGCAAGGTCGTCGGCGGCACGACGCGCGTCGCCCTGCTGGGTGCGTCGGTATTCGAGAAGCGACGAGGCCAGGATCCGGCGATGCCGGCCCACCAGCCGGTATCGGATGTGGCCTTGGTCGAGGAGTTTGATCACGTGCGGGCGCGACACGTTGAGCAGTTCGGCGGCCTGCTGGGTGGTGAGCTCGGCGTGTGCCGGGACCACGGTCACACCCTGGCCGGCCGCCATATTCGCCAAGACCTCTCTGATCAGCTCCAGGGCGGAACTCGGCAGATGAACGGCCTCCGACGTCCCGGTGACGGTGACATCGAATGTGCTATCGCCGGGTTTGACGTCCCGTAGGGCGTTGAGTGCCTGTCGTGCCTGTTCCTGCTCCACGGTGCTGGGATTTTCGATGGCAGACATGCCGCACCTCCTCCAAATGCAATATACGCAGTAATCGAAATAAACGCAATACTCCGATATGCCGGCTCGGGTCCGTCATGAGGAAGACCTTCGCGATCCGGTGTGCGGTTTGGGGGCACGCCGGCTCAGAGATGTCGAGTCGTGGATTACAGTCCGTCCAGCACCGCGAGGAGTTCATCGAACAGCGCATCGGCACGGTCTGCGATCTCGTCGAAGACATCACCGAGGCCCTCGAAGCTGTCGTGGTCGCGGCGGCGGGCAGCGGTGCCTCGTTCGTAGTAGGACTGGTCGAGCTCGATCGCAGGCTCAATCCAACTGCTGGAGGCATCGTCGTGCTTGCGCTGGCGCATCGGCAGCGCCTTGCGTATCGGGGCATGTCCGGACACATACGCCCGCACCAGCGCCGACACCGACTGCGACGTCATCGACTCGCCATACGGCAGATGCCCCCAGCGGTCGATCGGCACCAACAACGGCTGCCGTCCCCGCCGCCCCGTGAGCGGCTCCCGCACCACGTCACCCGACTCGAGCAGATGCTGCCGCAGCAGATCGGTGCTGTGATGCTCATCGAGGAACGCGTGGATCTCCGCCCATCGGCGGAAGATCGACACGGCCGGATTCTCGCAGGTCTCGGGATCTGCAGTCAGACAGAACCGTTCACCCTCGCGGGTGGTGGCCACGACTATCCCGGTGTCGACGATGACGTCGCAGCGGCGAAGCCGAGTCGCCTCGGTGAAACGCATACCGGTCGCGGCCAGGACCAGCAGTAGCGCGTCGCGGCGGCCGAACAGTCCGGTCGGCCACCCGGCGGTCGGCAGTTCGGTCGCCTGCTGCAGCAGAGTCTCGGCGAGCCGGTCGACACGATCGGCGCGACTGGTGTCGAGACGGCGGCGCACCTCTTCGCTGCGACCAGGCGCGGAGTACCCGTGACGCGTGTGGACTGTGTTGATCGCCGACACCCGGCGCCGCTGCGTCGTGGCCGCGGCCGGGTGTTCGCGCAGGAACAGCGCGAGTGTCTCCGGGGCGGCGGGCATGGGGGAGTGGTCGCTCGCGTGACACCAGTCGGTGAACAGGGCCCAGTCGTGCCGATACCGCGCCGGCACCAGCACCTCCGGCGCCGAGGCGCCGTTGCGGAACGCTTGGGTGACGAACCCGGCCCGCAGCGAATGCCCACCCAACTGCGCCACGAGTTCGGGGTCGTAGCCGGCGTGTGCGGCACGGCGGCGGATGATCTGGTTCACCGCGCTCCCCGACAACGCCGTGTCGGACAGGTTGCCGTTCTTGCGGATCGAGCGCACAACGGCGCGGCCGAGGCGGTGCGGGGCCGGGCCCCGCGGCACACATGCGACTCGAACGGCTCCGCGGTGCGCAGCAGCCGGATCACCGCCGGACGGCCGCCCACATCATGGGCGGCGACGACCTGGGAAGGCCCCAGCTCTGCGTCAGCCACCGCAGGTCGAAGCGGCGCTGGGTGCGGCGACCACCGGGTTGCTGGGCATCATCGCGTCGATGCACCAGGCCGTGGACGCGCTCGAAAACGAGCTGGCACGCGCATTCGACACGCACCCATGGGCGCCGATCCTCCGGTCGGTTCCGGGCCTCGGGCCGATCCTTGCAGCCCGAGTCCTCGCCGAAATCGGCGATGATCCAACACGGTTCACCACCGCTGCCGGACTCCGGGCCTTTGCGGGTACCGCGCCGATCACCCGGGCTTCGGGGCGCTCGCACTACGTCAAAGCCCGCAAGGTCCGCAACAAGCGACTCGGTGACGCCTGTCATTGGTGGGCGTTCGTAGCGCTCACCAAATCGGTCGGCGCCCGCGCACACTACGGCAAACGCCGGGCCGCCGGAGACCACCACAATGCGGCGCTGCGCAACCTCGCCAACAAGCTTCTCGGACGATTGTGGTGGTGCCTGCAGCATGGCGAACCCTGGGATGGTCACGCCGCCTGGCCCGACCTCCCGAGGGAAGCTCAGCCGGCGGCCGCTTGACATGTGACTCGCGTGGGATGTCTACATTCCGGTGGGATCGTCGTGGTTGTATTCGGCGACGGTGATCGACATCTGTTCACGTCGGGTGGTGGGGTGGTCCATCGCCGAGCACATGCGTACCGAGTTGGTCACCGACGCGCTTGCGATGGCCGTCCTCACTCGGGGTGGGGACGTGCGCGGGGTCTTCTTCCACAGTGATCGCGGAGCACAGGGTGGATTCAATCGGTCGTCGCAACACCTCGATGACGGAGGTGTGCGATGGGACACAGCAACAAGCAGACACGCCAGGCGCCGGTGGGTGCCCGACGGCAGTGGGCGGCGGATCGG
>NZ_JAIYEP010000004.1 GCF_020515525.1 Rhodococcus yananensis | reverse complement strand
CATTTCTGGTAGCTCCCACTACCAGAAATGCGCACGGGTCGCCGGGCCCGAGGCGAGGAAGGTGGGGTCCGGATCCACCCCATAACGTGTTAACGTCTAACGTAATGACCGAGAACACGCCCCGTCCGGGACGGCCACGAGATCCCGCAAAGGATCTCGCCGTCCTCGTCGCCGCCCGCCGACTGCTCGGCGAGGTGGGCTACCAGCAGACGACCATCAGTGCCATCGCGCGCCGGGCCGACGTCAACGCACCCGCCATCTACCGGCGCTGGCCCACCCGCGAGGCCCTCCTCGAAGAAGCCGTCCACGGCCCGGGGCGGCACGTCCTGCCCGAACCCACCGCCGACCTGCGCACCGACCTCGCGACCTGGACGAACATCTTCCTCGCCCGCGCCGCGAGCCCCGCTGCGCGCGCCGGAGTCCCCGGACTGCTCGCCGACGCCACGTCCGACGGCGACCGTGCGCGGCTGATCGCGCTGCAGGACCCCGTCCGCAAGGCGTTCGTCGAACGCCTCGACGCGGCCGTCGACGCCGGCGACATCCCCGGTCCCGTGCCGGCGACGATGCTGTTCGAACTCCTCGCCGGAGCCACGACCGTCCGTGGCCTGATCCACGGCGACGACGACGCCGACGCCTTCGTCGACGAACTCGCCTCGTCGCTGTACGTGCTCGCTCGGCACAGCGACGAGATCCCCGATGCGCGCGGCGGTGATGCCCGATGAAGATCGACGTCCAACTCGACGGCCGGCCCGAGAACGCGGCACAGCGGGCCCGGGAACTGGCCGCGCTCGGGGTGGGTGGTCTGTTCACCTTCGAAGGGCCCCACGACGTGTTCCTCCCTCTCGCGGCGGCGGCGCCCGTCGTGGACACCGACCTGATGACGAACGTCGCGATCGCGATTCCGCGCAGCCCGATGCACCTGGCCCACACCGCCTACGATCTGCAGGTGCTCAGCCGCGGGCGGTTCCGTCTCGGACTGGGCTCGCAGATCCGGCCGCACATCGAGAAGAGATACGGCGCACAGTGGTCCAGGCCCGCCGCCCGCATGCGTGAGAGCGTGCTCGCGATCAAAGCGATCTTCGATGCGTGGGAAGGCAATTCGCGTCTCCGGTTCGACGGGGAATTCACCACGCACACCCTGATGCCCCCGACCTTCGACCCGGGCCCGAACCCGTACGGACCCCCACCGGTCGACCTGGGCGCGCTCGGGCCCGTCATGACCCGTACCGCCGCGGAGGTCGCGGACGGGCTGCTCGTCATGCCGTTCAACAGCGTCCGACACTTCCGCGAGCGCACGATGCCGAAGATCGAGGAGGGACTCGACCGGGCCGGTCGCGACCGCGCGGACCTGGCGATCCACCCGCAGGTGATCGTCGGTGTCGGCCGCACCCCCGAGGAACTCGACGCGGCGTCGCGCGGAGTGCGCGGGCTACTGGCGTTCTACGGCTCCACCCCCGCCTACCGGCCCGTCCTCGAGGTGGAGGGCTGGGCAGACCTGCAACCGAAGCTCAACGTGCTCTCCAAACAGGGGCAGTTCGCGGCGATGACCGACCTGATCGACGACACGATGCTCACGACCCTCGCGGTGCACGGCACCCCCGAGCAGTGCGCGGCGCAGATCGTCGCCCGGTTCGGCGACCACGCCGACCGGGTGTGCTGCTACTTCCCGGGCTATCCCGTCCGCGACGCACACATCGCCGAACTGGTGGCTGCCGTCGAGGAACTCTCGTCGTGACGGGAGTGCTCTGCGAGGTGCGTGACGGCGTCGCACTCGTCACCCTCGATCGGCCCCGGCAACGCAACGCCTTCACCGGTGAGATGGGCCGCAGACTGGGTGAGCTGTACCGCGAGTACGACACCGACGACGACGTGCGCGTCGTCGTTCTCACCGGGACCCCACCCGCGTTCTGTGCGGGAGCCGACCTGTCGGCGGGTGCCGGCACGTTCGGCGCCGCCGCCGACGATTTCACCGCGTCACCGGTCGACCCGCCGGCGTTCCGGATCCGCAAGCCGGTGATCGCTGCGGTGAACGGCCACGCGATCGGTATCGGCCTGACCGTCGCCATGCAGGCCGACATCCGCATCGTCGCCGACGACGCGAAGTACGCGATCCCGCAGGTGCGTCGCGGTGTGATACCGGATGCGATGTCGCACTGGACGGTTCCGCACATCGCCGGAACGGCTGCAGCCGCCGACATCCTGCTCACCGGCAGGACCTTCGACGGTCCGGAGGCGGTGCGATTGGGCATCGCGAGCCGGTCGCTACCGGCCGGTGAGGTACTGCCCGCTGCCCTGGAGGTTGCGCGTGACATCGCCGTGAACGTGGCGCCGATGTCGGCGGCGCTGTCCAAGCGGTTGCTGTGGGACGCGGCACGGTACGGCTTCACCCCGGAGACCGTCGCCGATCACGAAACGGAACTGCACCACAGGGTGATGGGCGGCGTGGACGCCGCCGAAGGAGTCCGCGCCTTCCTCGACCGGCGGTCGCCGCGGTGGTCGGCGCGGGTGTCGACGGAGTGGAAGGATCTACCGTGGGAGTGAACCCGATGCAGGCGAACAGGTTCGGTCCGGAGACGACCACCGACGACGTGCTGTCCGGTGTCGATCTCGCCGGGCGTGTCGCGGTGGTGACCGGTGTCACGAGCGGCATGGGCGGCGAGATCGCCCGCGCGCTGGCGTCCGTGGGTGCCGTCGTCGTGCTCACCGCCCGCGACGGGAACGCGCTCGTGGCGGTCGCCGACGGGATCCGCGAGCGGGTGCCGGGCGCCCGGGTGCACGCGGTGCAGATGGATCTGACCGACCTGTCGAGCGTGCGGGCCGCCGCCGGTGAGGTCCGGGCCGGGCACGAGGAGATTCATCTGCTCGTCAACAACGCCGGTGTGATGTACACGCCGTTCGGGCGGACCCGGGACGGCTTCGAACTCCAGTTCGGAACGAACCATCTGGGTCACTTCCTGCTGACCACCCTGCTGCTGCCCGCGCTCGGGGCCGGTGCTGCCGGCGCGCGTGCCGCGTCGCGGGTGGTGACCGTGTCGTCGGATGCGCACAAGGCGTGTGGCGTCGACCTCGTCGATCCGCATTTCGAACGCACCGACTACGACAAGTTCGTCGCCTATGCGCGTTCGAAGTCGGCGAACGTGCTCATGACCGTCGAAGTGGAGCGGCGTTTCGGTGATCGCGGTGTGCACGCGTTCGCGGTGCATCCGGGTGTGGTGGCGACGAAGCTGGCGCGGTACATGACCCGTGAGGACGTGGCCGAGATGAAGCGGCTCAGCGCCGGCACGCCGGGACTGCTGAAGAACGTCAAGTCGATTCCGGCGGGCGCTGCGACCGCGGTGTGGGCGGCGACCGCTCGCGAACTCGGCGGGGCCGGCGGGAGTTATCTGGCGGACTGCGGGATCGGGCGGGCGGAGGAGCACGCGACCGACCCGGCTGTCGCGCAGGCGCTCTGGGAACTGTCGGAACGCTGCACCGCCTGACCCCACCCGCACGGGTCAGGAGCGCTGGGCCTGCTTGACGAGACCGCCGCCGATGATCAGACGCTGGATCTCGCTGGTGCCCTCGTACAGGCGCAGCAGTCGCACATCGCGGTAGATCCGCTCGACCGGTACCTCACGCATGTAGCCGGTGCCGCCGTGGATCTGCACCGCGAGATCGGCGACCTTGCCGACCATCTCGGTGCAGAACAGCTTCGCTGCCGACGGTGCGATCCGGCGATCGGTCTCCTCGACCCACGCCCGCGCCGCGTCGCGGACCAGTGCGCGACCGGCCATCACACCGGTCTGCTGATCGGCGAGCATGGCCTGCACCAGCTGGAAGCTTCCGATCGGGGTGCCTCCCTGCGTGGCTGTCGCGGCGTACGCCACCGACTCGTCCAGTGCGCGCTGCGCCTGCCCGACCGACAGTGCGGCGATGTGTACGCGACCGCGGGCGAGCGACACCATCGCCGCCTTGTAGCCGACGTCCTCGTTGCCGCCGACCAGCGCCGACGCCGGAACCCGCACCCCGTCGAAGTGCACATCCGAGGTCCAGGCACCCTCCTGCCCCATCTTGGCGTCCTTGGCTCCCACCTGGACACCGGCGGTGTCGGCCGGGACGAGGAACACCGCGATGCCGGTACCGTTCTCGTCGGCGGGCCGGGTGCGGGCGAACACCACGAACAGGTTCGCGAGCGGCGCGTTGGTGATGAACCGTTTCTCGCCGGTGATGACCCAGTCGTCGCCGTCACGCACGGCCTTGGTTCGCAGCCCGGACGGGTTCGAGCCGGCCCCCGGCTCGGTGAGCGCGAACGACGCGACGACCTCGCCGGAGGCGATGCCCTCGAGCCACTGCTGCTTCTGTTCCTCGGTGCCGTAGTTGACGAGCACCTGCCCGGCGATGCCGTTGTTGGTGCCGAACATCGACCGCAGCGACAGCGTCGTGTAACCGAGCTCCATGGCCAGTTCGACGTCCTGCATCAGGTTCAGTCCGAGACCGCCCCATTCCTGGGGGATCGCGTACCCGAACAGGCCCATCTCCTCGGCGGCCTGACGGATGTCCGCGGGGATCGCATTCGTGTCGGCGATCTCCTGTTCGCGGGGCACCACCGCGTCGCGGACGAACGAGCGGGTCTGGGCGAGGATCTCGCGGAAGTCGTCTTCGTCGACCTGGGTGGCCGGTGTCGCAACTGTCATGACGACCACTCTCCGATGCCCGGGCCGGAGATGTCCAATACGAATCGGCGGCATGACCGTATAGGCATTGTCGATGGATCGGGAGGGGGGTTTCGCGACGTCACGCCGATATATTCGGACTCGTCGACCCGTGTTCGGGAACCGTCTCGAATCGTCCCTCGACCCGAATCCCCGAAAGGAATCCGTCATGCCCCTGCTGGAGAACCGTACCGCCGTGATCACCGGTGGCGCTCAGGGAATCGGTTTCGCGATCGCCCGGTCGTTCGTGGATGCCGGCGCCCGCGTGGTGATCGGCGACCTCGATCTCGACGCGGCGACCGCCGCGGCCGACAAGCTCGGCGGTCGCGACGTCGCGCGTGCCGTGAAGGCGAACGTCGTCGAGTCCTCGGACTGGGACGCGTTGCTCGCCGAGGCCGTGGACGGGTTCGGTTCGCTCGACGTCGTCGTCAACAACGCGGGGATCACCCGCGATGCGACGATGCGCACGATGACCGAGGAGGATTTCGATCTGGTCGTCGCCGTGCACCTGAAGGGCACCTGGCACGGCACCCGCAAGGCCGCCGCGATCATGCGTGAGGCGAAGCGCGGTGCGATCGTGAACATTTCGTCGCTGTCGGGCAAGGTCGGCATGGTCGGGCAGACCAACTACTCGGCGGCGAAGGCCGGCATCGTGGGCCTGACGAAGGCCGCCGCGAAGGAGATGGCGCACCACGGTGTGCGCGTCAACGCGATCCAGCCGGGCCTGATCCGGTCGGCGATGACCGAGGCCATGCCGCAGAAGGCATGGGACGGCAAGATGGCCGAGATCCCGATGGGCCGTCCGGGTGAGGTCGATGAAATTGCGTCTGTCGCAATGTTCCTCGCTTCCGACATGTCGTCCTACATGACCGGCACCGTCCTCGAGGTCACCGGCGGCCGCTTCATGTGACCACCCGGTCACTCCCCTCTGTCTGGAAGGTCATCATGCGCGAAGTAGTCATCTGCGAACCGGTCCGCACTCCGATCGGCCGCTACGGCGGAATGTTCAAGTCGCTCACTGCAGTCGATCTCGGTGTCGCCGCGCTGCGCGGCCTGCTCGACCGCACCGGAATGGCCCCGGACGCGGTGGAGGACGTCATCCTCGGGCACTGCAACGGCAACAGCGAGGCCCCGGCGATCGGACGGGTCGTCGCGCTCGACGCCGGTCTGCCGGTCACCGTCCCGGGGATGCACATCGACCGTCGCTGCGGATCGGGGCTGCAGGCCGTCGTTCAGGCCGCGTTGCAGGTCGGCGCCGGCGACAACGACGTCGTCGTCGCCGGCGGCGCGGAGTCGATGAGCAACGCCGCGTTCTATTCCGTCGACATCCGCTGGGGCGGCGCCCGCACCGGTGTGCAGATGCACGACGGGCTGGTGCGCGCCCGCGCCACAGCGGGTGGGAGGCTCCATCCGGTGCCGGGCGGCATGATCGAGACCGCCGAGAATCTGCGCGCCGAGTACGGCATCAGCCGGCTCGAGCAGGACGAACTCGCCGCGCAATCGCACGCGCGGGCCGTGGCGGCGCAGAAGAACGGGATCCTCGCGGAGGAGATCGTCCCGGTGACCGTGAGCGGTCGCGACGGTGACGAGGTGATCGACACCGACGAGCATCCCCGCGCCGACACCACCGTCGAATCCTTGTCGAAACTGAAGCCGATCATGGGTCGGCAGGATCCGGAGGCGACGGTCACCGCCGGCAACGCGAGCGGCCAGAACGACGCGGCGTCGATGGCGATCGTGACCACCCCGGAGAAGGCTGCCGAACTCGGCCTGACCCCGCTGGTGCGGATCGTGTCGTGGGGTGTGGCCGGTGTGGCGCCGAAGATCATGGGTATCGGCCCGGTCCCCGCGACGGAGATCGCGTTGAGCAAGGCCGGGATCAGGCTCGCGGACGTCGACGTCGTCGAACTCAACGAGGCGTTCGCCGCGCAGGCTCTCGCCGTCACCCGGGAGTGGAAGTTCGCGTCCGCGGACTTCGAGCGCACCAACATCCACGGTTCCGGGATCTCGCTCGGTCACCCGGTCGGTGCGACGGGCGGGCGCATGCTCGCGACGCTGGCCCGTGAGCTGCACCGCCGTGACGGACGGTACGGGCTCGAGACGATGTGCATCGGTGGTGGACAGGGGTTGGCTGCCGTGTTCGAGAGGGTCGTCTGACCACGGAACCGGTACTTCCGCCCCGCGACGGCCGATCGGAGACATCCGGTCGGCCGTCGGCGTGTGCGGGCATCCCGCCGTCCTGCACAGGAACACGTTCCAGTCCAAGTTTCCGTTTCTGTACTGGCATGTTGATGCGATAACAGAAATGTGTTCTACTTTCTGAACTGTGACGCGATGCACATTTCGGACGGTGGGCGTGGGGTCTCACTGTCGCAGGCCCTACCCGGAAGGATCCAGCGCACCATGTCTTTGAACCTGGCCGATCTCATCGAAGCCGTCGTCGATGCGATTCCCGACCGTCTCGCGCTGGCCTGTGAGGGCCGCACGCACACATACGCACAGTTCGACGCCGCCGCCAACCGCATCGGCCACCACCTCGCCGGCGTCGGTGTCGGCGCCGGCGACCACGTGGGCGTGCACATGCGCAACAGCCTCGAGTTCCTCGACACCATGCTCGGAACCATGAAGATCCGGGCCGTCCCGATCAACATCAATTTCCGGTATGTGGGAGCGGAACTCGAGTACCTCTACAACAACGCCGAGCTCACCGCCCTCGTCGTCGACGACGAACTCACCGATCTCGTCGCCGAGGTGCTTCCGCGCGCCCCGAAGCTGCGGCACATCGTGGTCGTCGGCAACGGTCCGATCGACGCACTGACCACCGCGGCCGCCGCCGCGGACGTCACCGTCGTGCGGTACTCCGACGCGGTTGCCGAGGCGTCGTCCGACCGTGATTTCGCCGAACGCAGCAGCGACGACCTGTACATCCTGTACACCGGGGGAACCACCGGCATGCCCAAGGGCGTGATGTGGCGGCACGAGGACTTCTACTACGCGGCGCTGGGTGGCGGCAGCGCCTACGGCGACCCGCACGACGACCCCGAATCGCTCGCGGCCGCCGCCGCGGCGAACACCAGCCCCATGACCTACGTCATCACCGCACCGCTCATGCACGGCGCGGCCATGTATGCACTGCTCATGGGTCTGTTCATGGGATTCCCGCAGGTCGTCATGCGCAACTTCGAGCCGGCCGCCGCACTGCGCCTCGTCGACGAACACAAGGCCGCCGTGCTGATGGTGGTCGGCGACGCGATCGCCCGCCCGATCGCCGACGTCCTCGCCGACCGCCGCGACGATTTCGACCTGAGCTCGCTGATGGTCATCGGATCCGGCGGTGCACTGTGGTCGGTGAGCGTACGCGACCAGCTCACGTCGATCCTGCCGAACATCTACCTGCACAACTCGTTCGGCTCGTCCGAATCCGGGGCCAACGGCTCGATCACGCCCGGCGCCGACGGCCGGCTGCGTCTGCCGGCGTCACCGAAGATGCGGGTCGTCGACGTCGACTTCTCCGCCGTCGAACCGGGTTCCGACACCATCGGGTACCTCGCACGCATCGGCCACGTGCCCGTCGGATACTTCCGCGACGAGGAGAAGACCGCCGCCACGTTCGTGGAGGTCGACGGTGAACGCCTGTCGATCCTCGGTGACCTCGCCTCCGTCGAGGCCGACGGCACCATCGTCATCCTCGGCCGCGGTTCCGCGTGCATCAACTCCGGCGGTGAGAAGATCTACGCGGAGGAGGTCGAGGAAGCGGTCAAGGGGCACCCGTCGATCGAGGACGCACTCGTCGCCGGTGTCCCCGACGACCGGCTCGGTGAGAAGGTCTCCGTCGTCGTGCAGCTGCGGGAGGGCGCCGAGGCACCGTCGCAGATCGAACTCGCCGACTACTGCCGCTCGGTGATCGCCGGATACAAGGTGCCGCGGCACCTGGTCGTGGTCCCGGAGATCGTGCGTTCCCCCGCCGGCAAGGCGGACTACCGCTGGGCGAAGTCGACGCTCGCGCAGTCGGTGCCGGCGGAGGCCTGACCGACCGGCCCGGCCCACTCGAACCGGTGGGCCGGGCGGGGCGGACCGGATCGAACCCGCCCGGGTGCGGGGGTGGGATCAGCCGGAGAGCCGGTAGAAGCGGAAGAACGCGAAACCCTCGATCGGGAGGACGTCGACGCGGGTGAAGCCGGCGTCGTGCGCGTACCGCCGCAGGGTATCGGCGCGCATGACGGTGCCGGTACCCGCGCTGGGCTGCCGGCTCATGCCGTCGGGCAGGCACACCGCGAGGCTGTATCCGTACATGAGCCGTTCGACTTCGTCGCCGGGTGCCGTGAACTCGTCCGCCACGGCCTCGTCCATCACGATCACGACGCCTCCCGGAACCAGCGATCGCCGCGCGGCGGCGAGGACGTCCACGGGGCGAGGCAGGTCGTGGATGCATTCGAAGGCGAACACGGCGTGGAAGGTGGAGTTCGGGAGGGTGGCTGCGTCGGCTTCGGTGATCGTGATGCGCGACGCGACGGCCCGGTCGGCAGTCACTTTGGCGCGGGCATCCTCGACCGAGGCGCGGTCGATGTCGTATCCCCGTACCTCGGCGTCCGGATAACTGCGGGCCAGCGCGATGGTCGACCACCCGCCACCGCAACCGATGTCGGCGATCACGGCACCGGGAGTCCGCAGCAGCCCGTCGAGGTCCGCGACGGACCGCAGGGCGTCCGGCAGCCTCTTCTCGAACCACGGCCGGTTCACGTCCTCCTGGGAGCGGCGCACATCGGTGCCGTACTGCGCCCAGCCGACACCCCCGCCGGTCCGGTACGCGTCGAGCAGGGCGGGTAGTTGGACCATCGCGCTGCAGATCATCCGCGACAGCGGTGCGAGGTAGTCGAGATCCGTCTCGTCGGTCAGCACCTGCGCACCGGCCGGTGACAGCGCGAACCGCGGTGGATCGGTGCCGTCGACGGTGAGCAGTCCCGTGACGGCCTGTTGCTCGAGCCATTCGCGGGCGTAGCGCGGGTGGGTCCCGGTGCGTTCGGCGAGCTCGTCCGGTGTGGCGGGCCCGTCGGCGGCGAGGCTGCGGTACCAGCCGAGCCGGTCGCCGAGGTGGACGGACATGAGGTCGATGGTGCCGAGGGCTGCGTCGACGATGCGCTCCGCCGACGCCGGACCGGACGTGACGAGGGTCTATCACGCCGAGTTCCCGCACCTCCGCGACCTACGCGAGTTCGCGGACGCCCGCGTACTCGCCGACGACATCCAGACCATCTGGCTCGACGCGATCGATGCCGGCAGATCCGCGGGTGTCCTCCGAACGGACGTGCCGGCCAAGGTGTTCCACCGGTTCCTGCGCGACGCCGTGTGGTTCTCGGTCTATTGGCGCAAGCCGGGCGACACGTACACGGTCGACGAACTGTCCGAGCACTGCCTGGCGGTGTTCCTCGACGGAATGGCTGCCGCGACGGGTGACGCAGCGGCCGCGGCGTCACCTGATCGTCGACCGCACCATCTCGACGAACGCCCGACCGGCCTCCGACAGCGACGTCGCGTCGAATGCGATCCCGTACGGGCGGGTGAACGTCGGCTCGCACGGTCGCGCCACCGCGACGTCCTGCACGGACTCGGCCAGCGCGCGCTCCACCAGCGACCCGCCGAGACCCGCCAGCACCATCGGCAGCCGGATCTCACGGTGATCCGACAGGACGGCCAGGGACGGGCGGACCCCGGCACGACGCATCGCATTGTCGATCTCGAGGCTCATCGCACCGCCGTCGCGTGGCACGAACACCATCGGGATGTCGGGCAGTGCCGTCAACTCGATCGGACCGGGCGGCAGGTCCGTGCCGGGCGGGTACACGAACCAGTACTCCTGCTCCCCCAGCACGATGACCTCGAGGCCCCGGCCGCCGTCGTCGAGGGGGAGATGGGACACGATGAACTCGCAGTGACCGTCACGGATCACGGCGGGTGCGTTGTCCTCGGTCCGCAGATCCCCGAACCGCACCGTGGCCTTCGGGTGCGCGCGGCGGAATCGGGCCACGAGATCCACGATCGGGCCCGTGGCCAGTGCGGGGAACACCATCAGGTCCAGGCTGCCGGTGATCTCCCCCGGGTCGGCCGACGCCAACAGTTCCTCCACGGCGTCGACGTCGCGGAGGATCTGCCGGCTCGGGCCGATCAGGCTGCGCCCGGCAGCGGTGAGCACCATCCCGCGTCCGATGCGGTGGAACAGGTGCACCCCCAGCTCCCGTTCCAGGGTGCGCAGGGCCTGTGAGACCGTCGGCTGCGCAACACCCAACGCCGTCGCCGCACCGTTGATGCCGTCGTTCTCCACGACGGCGAGGAAGTACTCGACCTGACGGAACTCCACCGTGTCATCCCTCCCGCAGCTGCTCTGTGGCGCTCGCGATGAACGCCGCGGCCGCCGGTGACGGCTCACCGGCCCGCAGCACCAACCCGACCGGTCGGATCAACGGTGGTTCGATCGCGCGTACCGCAGCGCTCGGCATCTGCTGGCGCGCCAGCGGCGCCGGCACCACGGTGGCCCCGATTCCCCGCCGGACGAACTCCCAGGTCGCGGTGGGGTGCGCGCAGTCGACGACCACGTTGTGCGTGCCGAGCAACTCGCCGGTGCGGGCGGCGTCGGCGCGCGAGCCGAGATCGACGACCAACGGTACGTCCCGCACGAGGGCGCGCGGCACCGGATCGGGCAGTCCCTCCGCGAGATCGGGATGCATCGCCAGCACGAGATGCTGCTCCACCAGCGGAATCGCCACCATACCGCCGTGCTCGGCGGACAGGTCGGTGATCCCGAGCTCGGCTTCTCCCCGCCGCAGCGCGGTGTGCACACCGGACGGGCCGTCGGCATCGGACACGCGCACCATGATCCTCGGGTAGCGGGCCCGGAAGCGGCGGACCAGATCGACCACCGGATGAAGGGAGAACGCGGAGAACGTCGTGATCTCGACGGCGCCGGCCTCGAGGTCACGTACCGCGGCGACGCGCGCCTTCGCGCGGTCGACATCCGCGAGGATCCGACGTGCGGCGACCTCGAGGGTGCGCCCGGCCTCGGTGAGGGTGAGCCTGCGCCCGGTGCGGTCGAACAGGGTCGTGCCGAGTCTGCGCTCGAGGGTGCGGATGGCCTGCGACAGGGACGGCTGTGAAATATAGAGGGCCTGGGCTGCTTTCGTTATCCCGCCGTGGTCGATGACGGCCACGAAGTAGGTCACGAGATGCAGGTCCACTCGACCATCGTAGTGGTCGAGCTCACGTCGGTGGGGCGGCACCCACCGACGCGAGCGGGTTCTCAGGCTCCGGTCCAGACCGGAGCGCGCTTCTCGGCGAATGCGCGGGCACCTTCCTGCGCGTCGGCGGACGCGAAGACGGGGTCGACGAACTCGCGCTGTGTCTCGAAGCCGTCGGCGTCGGTGTAGTTCGCGGCCATCGACACGACCTGTTTGGTCGCGCGCACCGCCAGCGGCCCGTTCCGCGCGACACGGGCGGCGAGTTCCTTCGCGACGTCGAGGGCGTGACCGGGCTCGGCGAGCCGGTTGACGAGTCCGTACCGGTGGGCGTCCTCGGCGGTGAACGGATCACCGGTGATCGCGATCTCCATTGCCAGTTGGTACGGCAGGATCTTCGGCAGCCGCAGCAGACCACCGGCCGCGGCGGCCAGTCCACGCCCGACCTCCGGCAGGCCGAACTTCGCGTCGCGGGCCGCGACGATCAGGTCGGCGGTCAGCGCCAACTCGCAGCCACCGGCGAGCGCCCAACCCTCCACCGCCGCGATGAGCGGTTTCGTCGGAGGTGCCTGCGTGAGACCGCCGAATCCGCGCCCGGGCAGCGACGGACGTTCTCCTCGCGCAAAGGCTTTCAGGTCCATTCCCGCGCAGAATGTTCCACCGGTGCCGGTGAGGATGCCGATGGTCAGGTCGGGGCGCGCCTCGAACTCGTCGACGGCGGCGGCGAGCGCCTTCGACACCTCGAGGTCGACGGCGTTCCTCGCCTCGGGCCGATTCAGTGTGAAGACGGCGACGCCGTCGGCGAACTCGGCGAGAACGACACTCATGCGGGGGCTCCTGCTCGGTCGTCGGGTCGGGCGGGAAGGGTCCAGCGGGCGGGGGAGCCACCGTCGGACACGATGTCGCCGCGGTCGGCGAGCACGATCAGGTGTGCCTGGGTCTCGCGGACGGCGAGTCGCAGCAGACGCGGCTCCATGGCCTCGATCGGCCGCGACCACGAGACCCGCACCGTGATCTCCCAAGCGGTGGATTCGGGGTGCGTGACGAGAGTTTCGCGGATCTCGGTGAGCCGCTCCTCGTGGTGGTCGAGCAGCTGCCGTGCCCGGTCGGACGTACCGCGGAAGCGGTACTCGTGAGCGGGGAGGACCTCGCAGTCCGGCAGCGTCGTCGTCGCGTGCAGCGACAAAAGGTAACGATGCAGTGGATTGTCGAGTTCGCCCGGACCGGACGAGATGTTCGGGCTGATACGCGGAAGCATGTGGTCGCCACTGAACAGCAGGTCGTGGTCGCGGTCGACGAACGCGAGGTGCCCGGGAGTGTGCCCGGGGGTCCACACCGCGTCGATGTTCCAGCCGGGCAGCCCGAGCGGCGAGCCGTGTTCGAGAGTGACGTCGGCGGTTTCTCCGTGCGGGAAGCGGACGAGGGAGAATCGTTCCGCCTCCACCACCTCCGGTGGCGCACCCAGCGCGGTGAGATCGACCCGCCACGCCTCCTCGTCGGCGCTGACGTCCACGGGAGTGAAATGCCCGAGTGCTGCCGATTCGGCGGCATGCATCGCGATGACGGCGCCGGTGGTGGCGCGCAGGCGCGGCGCGAGACCGAAATGGTCGGGGTGCAGATGGGTGATCGCCGCGTATCGCACATCGCTGATGTGATGACCGGTTTCGGCGATGCCGTCGACGAGGGCGCACCAGGATTCCTCGGTGTTCATCCCGACGTCGACGAGGGCGAGTCCGTCGTCGATCGCGAGGGCGTACACGAGCGTGTACCGCAGGGGATTCCCCGGCATGGGAACGGGAATCGACCACAGCCCGTGCCGCACCTGTTCGACGGGGGGAAGCCGCTTGTCGGCCCACGCTTCGCGCTGCGCGATGCCGATGTCCTCGGTGACGATCATGACGGAACCTCCTCGGGTCGGCCGAACGACACCCGCAGAGCACGCTTGAGGATCTTGCCGCTCGCGTTGCGGGGCAGCTCGTCGACGATGTGGATGCGCCGGGGGCGCTTGTACGAAGCGAGCCGACCGTCGGTGAACGCCGCGAGATCCGCCTCGCTCGGCGGTGCGGCGCCCGCGACGAGGCGGATCACGGCGGTGACCGTCTCGCCCCACCGGTCGTCGGGGAGCCCGACGACCGCGACCTCCGCGACCGCCGGATGTTCGGCGAGCGCGGCTTCGACCTCGACGGGATAGACGTTCTCGCCGCCGGTGATGATCATGTCCTTGACCCGGTCGGTGACGAACAGGTAGCCGTCGTCGTCGAGATGCCCGGCGTCGCCGGTGCGCAGGAATCCGTCTTCGGTGTGGAGGGCGGCGGTCTCGACGTCCCGTCGCCAGTACGCGGCGATGTTGTTGCGGGAGCGCGACACGATCTCGCCGGTCTCACCCGGTGGCAGCAGCTCACCGGTGACGAGATCACGGATCTGTATCTCGTTGCCGGCGAGCGGTTTTCCGGCCGAGCGCAGGAGGTGGGCGCGTGGGCCGTGCGGGTCGTGGTCGTCGGCTCGCAGCGCGGACAACGCTCCGGTCGTCTCGGTCATCCCGTACCGCTGCACGAGACGGCAGCCGAGGGTGTCCATCGTGCGGGCGAGCATTGCCGGGGTGATCGGGGACGCTCCGTACGCGATCATGCGGAGACTCGACAGGTCGTACCGGTCGAGGTCGGGTAACTCCAGCAGCAGACCGATCGCGGACGGAACCAGGAATGTATGTGTGACACCGTATTCGGATATCGCCTGCGCGATCAGGGCGGGTTTCGCCTCCCCGACCAGAACGAGGTGCAGGCCCGCCGACAGGCACGTGCTCATCCAGCCCGCACCCGCGATGTGGAAGACGGGAAGGGCATCGAGCGAGACCGAATCCGCAGTGAACTCGTACAGTTCGAAGTTCTCGGGGACGTTGTGCAGGTTGCGGTGCGTCGACACCGCGCCCTTCGGCCGCCCCGTGGTTCCGGACGTGTAGAGCTGCAGGATCGCGGTGTCGGGATCGTCGCCGAATCCGGGATCGGCGGCGCTGCCGTCGGAGACGATCCGGTCCCACGAGTGGGCGTCGCCGGCGACGGTGTCGTCGCCGACGATCACGATGTGGACGTGCGGCAACGCCGCGGCGACCGCGCGGGCCGCGGGTGCGAAGTCCGGTTCGACGATGAGCACACCGATCTGGGCGTCCGCGGCGATCGCGGCGATGTCGTCGGGGTCGAGACGCCAGTTGATGGGCGTGAACACGAGTCCTGCCTTCGCACAGCCGACGAAGGCGGCGGCAGCGGGGATCCCCATGCGCAGCAACGCCCCCACCCTGTTCGGGTCGGTGGTGAGCGCGGCGAGGGCGGACGCCGTGCGGTTGGTGAGATCGTCGAACTGCGCGTACGTGAGGGTGGTGTCACCGCAGGTCACCGCAGGAGAATCCGGCTGCGTGACCGCGAGGGTCCGGATCCGGTGGGGAAGGTGAAGTCCACTCACTGCACACTCCTGTTCGACGGTCGGCCGCGGGGAGGCGGGGCCGCAGCCAGCAGAACACGAGGGTGTCGGCGGCCACAAAGACCGGCGGCCGCACGCAGGGATAGGGCAAACCTATGTGTGCCGGGGCACCTCGACGGCACGATCCGACCGTCCCTGCGCGCCGTCGATCCGCGTCGACGTCACGTACCGCCGAGCGCGGCGGCGACCCGTCGCAGCAGGACCGCGTCCGCGGGAAACGCATCGGATGTGAACGTCCAGTCGCCGCCCGTCCACGGGTCGGTGAAGCGTCCCTCGCCCTCGGCCGGCAGGAGTTGCGAATGTTCGTACAGGGCGAGATATCCGGGATCGTCCACATCGGCTGTTTCCGATCCCGAGAGAACGACGGACATGCTCTGCGGACCGGACAGTTGAAGCAACCGGACGAGCTGGAGGAAGTCGTCGCCGCCGTAGCCGTGCGGAACGCCCGGGAGCACCAGCACCCGGGGAGCGGGCCCGGCGGCCCCCGGATCCGCCGCCGCGGCGAGGGCCTCGAGATCGGCACCGTCCGCCAGACCCCGCAGCTTCGCGGAGACACCGGCCGCGTCCAGCACCGGAGGACCGGCGAGCACGGGCGCCGCCACCTCACGCAGGGTCGTGAGCGCACCCGCGGGGTCGACGATGTCGAGCCGCGCACCCGGATGTGCGGCGAGCAACCGCAACGCGAGGGCGATCACCACCCGGTGCGCGGCCTCGCCGTCACCGGCGACCCACAGCGGCCGGTCGAGCGGCAGGCGCAGGCACAGGGGAACGCGGAGGTCGTCTCCGTCGGGCGACGAGAGCTCGCCCACCCGGATGCCGTCGCTCGGGGTGCGTGCGGCGTACCAACTCGGCGCCGCCCACGACGCCAGCGCGGCAGGCAACCGCGCGTCGAGATCGCGCAGTTCGGCGGTCAGCTGGGTGCTGTCGTCGCGACGGCGCGCGTCGGACGCCGCGACGAGGTCGTCGTGGCGTCGCTGCGCCGCCGCGCGGGCCGACTCGGCGGCGCCCCCGGTGCGGGTCGCGGGGTCGGCGACCGCCGCGGACAGTTCCTGATCGAGCCGGTGTTGCGCGTAGTCGCGCCCCGACCGGTGGCCGGCGGCCGAGCGCGCCGCGTCCTCGAAGACCCGCCACAACCACTCGAACGACGGAAGAGGCTCGGAGGCCGGCGCGGCCGTCGGTGCTGCCGGGGTCTGCGGGGTCGCGGGTGCCGGAGGGGGCACGGCGCTCGGTTCCGGGGCAGGGTCGTCGACCTCCACGCCGTGTGCGACGAACATCTCGCGGAGCCCGCCGGCATACCCCTGACCGAGAGCCCGCATCTTCCAGACATCCTTGTGCCGGTAGAACTCCCAACACAACAGCGCGGTCTCGCCGTGCTCCGGCCGGATGCGGAACTCGCCGAGCACCGCACCGGACGGGGACTCGACGGTCGCGGTCACCGCAGCGGGTGCGTCGGTGCCGACCGCGCACAGCACCCGAGCTCCCGGTCGCACCGCACCCGTGTCGACGACGAGTGTGTCGCCGTCGAGCCGCACCCCGACCGCACGTGGCCGGTTGTAGAACACCACGTCGTCGGACGACGCGACACGCAGCGTGTCGTCGACGACGAAGACGCACGGATCCACGGGGCCCGGACCGGCGACGCGCACGTGCGCCACCGGTCCGGGAAGCGGGCCGTTCTGCCCGGGGGTGAACTCCACGGCGGGGTCAGGTCGCGAGGAACCGGCCGAGCTGCGGCGCGGCCTCGCCGGGATGCTTCGCCTGCATGCCCTCGCCGATCGCCTGCAGCTTCCATTCGCTGCCCTGCCGGTACACCTTCGCCATCACCATTCCGGTGAACGGCATCCCGCCCTGCAGCGTGTAGCGGGCGAGTTCGTCGTCGGTGGTGCCGTCGACGAGCCGGCAGAACGCGTTCTGCACCTGCTCGAAGGTGTGCCCCCGGTACGAGGTGACGATGAACATCACCGTGTCGACGTGCGGAGGAATGCGGGTGAGGTCGACGAGCACGACCTCGTCGTCGCCGTCGCCCTCACCGGTGAGATTGTCGCCCTGATGCTGGATCGACCCGTCCTTGGAGGTGAGCTGACCGTAGTACGCGACGTCCACGATGTTCTGGCCGGCGAACAGCACCGCCGACGCATCGAGGTCGATGTTGGCGGACCGGTTGCCGAACAGGCCGCTCTTCTTGACCGGATCCCAACCGAGACCCATCCGCAGGAACGTGAGCGCCACACCCCCGTCCTTGCGCAGCGTCACCTTCTGGCCCTTGACCAGGCTGACCGGCCGGCTCTTGGTCAGGTTGACCTCGCCGCCGGGCGCCTGCTGTGCGTGTGAGGGCACCGGCTGCCCGTACTGCGGCTGCCCGTACTGCGGCGCCCCGTACTGCGGCTGCCCGTACAGCGGCTGCTCGTACCGGGGTTGCGACGGCGGCGCGTACTGCTGCCCGGATCCCGGCGGCTGCGTCGGTGCCGCGGGCGGTGGGGTCGGTGCCGCGGGCGGTGGGGTCGGTGCCGCGGGCGGCTGCGTCGGTGCCGCGGGCGGTGGGGTCGGTGCCGCGGGCGGAGCAGACGGTGCGGATGCCGCCGCCGGCGGGGGAGCATCGTCGACGCTCACACCGTGATCGGTCACCAGCGCCGCGAAACCACCCGCGTACCCCTGCCCGACGGCACGCACCTTCCAGGTGCCCTGCCGCCGGTACAGCTCGAGGGCGATGACGATCGACTCGGTGCTCAACCCCTCGATCCGGTACTCGTAGAGCACCGCTCCGGACGTGTCGGACACCCGCGCGGTGGGCGGGGCGAACGCGCCGAACCGGCTCGATGCGTCGTCGAGCGTGATCACGGCGCGCACCTGGTCGATGTCCGCGGGAACGTCACCGAGCGACACGGCGAGGGACGCGGCCTGACCGTGCGCACCCGGCACGAGCTTCACCCCCGGCCCCGCGGGCTGGTTGAAGAACACGAAGTCTGCGTCGGAGCGCACCTTGCCGTCGGACTTGACGAGCAGAGCGGACAGGTCGGCGGGCGTCGTCAACTCGAGGGAGACGACGACGTCGGAGACGTCGATGGGGCCGTTCTGACCCTTGGCGAGCGGGCTGGTCAAGACTCGTGGTCCTCACTGTGTCGGCGACGGGAAGGGCGTGCACAGACCACTCTACGAAGCGAGCGGTACATCCAGGGAACGGGTGAACCACGCGAGGATCTCCTCGCTCGCCGCGATGCCCGCGGCGTCGGTCACGGCGACGGTCGGATGCTGCCAGTCGAGTGCCTCGAGTTCTCCGTGGCGCGGCCGGATCGCGGCGTGCGCGGCCACCAGCATCTCGGCGTCGAGCGCGCCGTCCCCGGCGGCCAGGACGGGCGCATCGGGGTCGAGTGCCCCCGCGTCCGTCAGCCGCCGGTGCACCTCCGCGACCGCGCGGCTCTTGCACACCGGATCCGGCATCGAATAGATCTTGCGACCCTGCTGGGAGACGTTCCATCCCCGCGCCGAACACCACCGGTCCCAGTCCTCGAGGAATCCCGGTGGCTGCGCGGCGACGTCGACGACGAGATAGCAGAACAACTCGTCGGCGACCCGCACCTTCGACACCCAGTCGTCCGTGATGCGGCGGTGCAACTCGGCGACCACCTCGTCGAGCGTCGCACAGGATTCCAGCACCGCGGTGTCGATGCGCCGACGCCACGCGGGGTCGGGTTCGCCGTCGACGAGGATCACCCCGCCGTTGCTGGTGATGGCGTGGTGCCAGGGGCCGCCGGGCAGGTCGATCCGCCGGAACTGTTCGGGTGTGCGGGTGGTCGTCGGCACCACGGGGCAGGCCGCAGCGAGGTCCCCGAGCAGCGTTGCCGCGGTGCCGGTGACGTACGACAGCGGGGCGCCGTCGAGGTACTCGACGCACAGCAACTCGGCGGGATCGGTGTGCCCGCCGAATGCGCCACGGGAATAGATCATCGTGCGGTCGAGATCGGTGGCGATCAGCGCACGCGTCACGGCACGTCCTTGATCAGACCCATACAGGAGTAGGTGAGCTCGGGTACCTCCACGACCGGCACGCCGCGCGCGGCGGCGAGCATCCGGATGTGGGCGTGCTCGTCGGCGTGTTCGTCGCGGACGAGCACCATCCACGGCACCCGGCGCAGCAGCACCCGGGTCGTCTCGCCGACACCGGGTTTGACGAAGTTGATGCTGGAGATTCCGTAACGCATGCGGGTCTTCTCCACCGACTCCCAACCGGCCCAGGTCGGTTCGCGGTCGGAGGCGAGAATGTCGCGTGCGTCGGCGACGGCCCCGGCGTGGTCGTCGAACTCCGCGGACACCGCATCGAGGAGTTGCCCGGAGACGTCGTCGTCGGCGAGTTCGGCGTAGAACTTGGCGCCGTGGAATTCACCGGGACCGATGAGACCGTCGCTGAGTACGGTGCGGGACACCAGTCCGGACACCGTCGAGTTCAGGCACGCGGACGCGATGAGGAAGTCGTCGCGGGTACCGTAGGTGCGCACGCAGTGGCCGGGGTCGGCGAGGACGGCGAGATCGGCGGACAACGCGGGTCCGCCGGACGCCGCGTACTCGGCGAGCGCGGCCGACAGTTCCCGCGCGATGGCACCCTTGCCCGTCCACCCGTCGACGAACGTCACCGATTCGGGGTCGTGCCGGGAAGTGATGTAATCGAGTGCGGCCCGGTCGATTCCCCGTCCGCGGACGATCGACACCGCGTAGTGCGGAAGATCGAGTCCGTGGTGTCGCCTCGCCCAGCGGCGGATGAGGATGCCCACGGGCGTGCCGGCGCGCGCCAGCGACACGAGGGTCAGATCGGTTCCGCGTTCGGCGAGAAGCAGTTCGGTGACGGTTCCGACGGCGCGTGCGAGACGGGGCGCCGTCGCGGCGAGCGTCTTGTCGAACAGTTCCCGGTAGCCGGCGTCGGGCTGGTACTCGATCGGCAGGGATTCGGCGTAGTGCGCCAGGCCCGCCTGGATCCGCGCCTCCCGCTCGGCGATGTCCCCTTCGAGGTCGACGTGCGAGAGATCCTTGAGCAGCCACGTCACCTCGTCGGGTGCGTAGGAACCGAACTCGGGTCCGGTCAGCGGCACCGTCACGGGCGTCCCCCTTCGTGTCGTCGTGCGGTGAGTACGGCAGGGTCGGTGGACGGCACGGTCGCGACGAGCACGTCCTCACCCGCCGCGGTGAGGACGTCGACGAGCCCGCCGGAGGCGCGCAGCCGGTCGGTGTCGGCCGGGGCGTCGACGACGAGCAGCAACTCGGCGCGCTGCCCTTCGCGGTCGGGCCACTGCGCGTTGTACAAGTGACGGGGTGTCTCGTCCTCGTGTTCAGCGGCGACGGACTCCGGTGCGATGAAGGAGAATCCGCGTCGCAGTGGGTAGCCGGGCGAGTCGCGCACGTACGCGGGGGAGCGGGTCGTGGTCTGGAACCGGGCCGGGGTTCCGCGCACGGTCAGTGCCTCCGCCAACCGCAGCGGCAGATACATGAGTTCTTCGTGGCCGATGACGATCGCGGGCCGCGTGGCGTCCCGTGACGCGGTCAGCACGTCGGTGGCGCAGCGGATCGCGTCGTCGAACCGCTCGGTGTCGTCGCGCAGGAACCCGTGTCGTCCGCCGTCCGGAACATCGGCGGGCCAAGGCAGCTCGACGAATCGGGCGTGTCCGCGCCGGTCGGCGGTCGGGTTGAGATCGGGTGCGGCGAGCGCGGTCACCTCCGCCGCGAGGCCGTCCGGTAGTTCGGTGCGGCCCGCCGCGAGGCTCACGTGGTCGATGCTCGCGCCGAGTTCCGCGGCGGCCGCGCGGGTGGCCTGCCGGTGCCGCTCCTCCCGCATGTCGACGAGCGACGCCACCACGTACCGACGTCGCGGATGATGCCGGTGCAGTGCGCGGATCGCGTCGATCGCGGTGGCGCCGGTGGAGATCTCGTCGTCGACGAGAACGAGGGGCGCGTCGTTCGCGAACAGATCGGGGGAGGTCGGAAGCAGCAGGTGCGAGGTGGCGTGCGAGTGTCCCTCCTCGAATCCGGCGAACACGGGGCTTCGCGGGACGTGTCGGCGCGTGGAGTGCAGGTAGCACGCGGCGCCGATGCGGTCGGCCACGCAGTGGCCGAGTCCGGTTGCGGTTTCGGCGAAGCCGAGGACCACGGTGGTCCGGGTGGCATCGGCGAGGAGTCCGGCGACGAGATCGCCGAGTCGATTGCCGGCGCCGAGTACGTCCGCGGGATCGGTCGGGATGTGCTTGCCGAGCACCGTCGACACCAGCAGATGCGCCCGTTTCGGGTTGCGGCGCAGGCCGGGTTCGACGAGGAGCTCCACCCGATCCGGTCCCGGCGCCGAGAGATGGTGCAGTGCCAGACCGAATCGCTGTGTCGCCCACTTCGGTTCGGTCACCGGAGCGGAGCTGCGGGCCGCCGTCACCGCTGCACCAGGGCCGTGAGCAGGTCGACGAACGTCACGCCCTTGTTGGTGACACCGAACACCGAGGCGCGCAGCAGCGTCTGCTGCGCCCACGAGCGGTGCGGGCGCCGTTCGTTCATCTTGTTGCGGTATCCGGAGGCGCGTACCCCGCCGGTGTCGGCGCCGAGAACGTCGATCGCGTCCTCGTACTCCTCGTGCGTGACGGCGGACAGCGCGTGCACCGCCGCGACGTGCGACGGGTGGATCACCGTCTTGCCCTGGATTCCGTTGGCGTGGTCGAGGGCGATCTCGCGGAGCAACCCGTCGAGGTCTCGGCTGACGAGTTGCTGGCGGAACATCACGGCGTCGTGCTCGACGAACGGGGTGGTGCGCAGCGTCGGGCGGAACATGCGTTCGTGGTCGGCGAAGTACTCCCACACCGGGCCGGTGATGACGAAACCCGTCCCGTCGGTGCGTCCGAGCCGGTTGACGATGTCGGCGATGACATCCGCGACGACCCGCACGTCGTAGATCGTCAGGTCGCGGTCGCGGCGGATGCCGAAGGCCCCGCACATGTCGGTGGCACCGATCCGCACGGCGAGGATCTTCGCGCGGTGCTCGGCGAGCAGCGTCGCCACCGCATCGAGTTCGCGGTCGCGGGTCTCGCGGTGCACGATCCCGGTCGACTCGAGCACCGGCATCGCGTACAGGTGACGACCGAGTAGTTCGGAGGCGCCGCCGACGGACTCGAGGAATCGACGCCCCGTGTCGGCGGAGAACTTCGGGAGCACGAATCCGGCGAGCACGGCGGCGCCCGGGCCCAGGAGCCGGGCGATGCGATCGATGCCGTCGGCGGTGCGGACCCGCACGAACAGCAGCATCGGCGCCGGTCCGCGCGCGGCGAGGTCGTCGAGTGCGGCGACCGCGTTGCGGATCCCGGCCTCCACCTCGTCGTCGGCGACGGCGTCCTCGAGATCGACGACCATGGAGGTGACGCCCGCGTCCGCCCGGCGCAGGATGGTCGCGGCGAGATCGTGGCGGGTCGCGGGTACGTACAGGGTCGCCCCGAGCGCGAGCGCGAGCCGGTCGCGTTCGTCGTCACCGAACGGCTGCGGTTCGACGTGGAAGAGGCGGCGGCGGGTCGCCTCGTCCAGATGCTGGAAGTGCCGCATCGTGCGCACCTCGGTGTCGGTTGCCCCCATCATGCGTGTTCGGTCCGTCCTCTCATCCGTGCGACGACTCCGGCGATGAAGTCTGCGACCGCGTCGAGGTCGCGGGCATACGCCCAGTAGTCGGGGTGCACACCGGTCAGGGCGTCGACCGCCCTGTCGATGCGGTCCAGTTGCGCATCGAGGACCGACCCCCATTCTGCGGTGAGACCGCGTTGGACGGCGAGGTGCTGTGCGTCACGTAGCCGGAAACGCACCTCGTCGACCTTCGCTTGCGGATTCTCCCGGATGGCACGCAACGTCGCGAGCCGACCGGTGACGGCGTCGACGAGGTCCTCGGCGACGGACAGTTCGCCGCGCACCGCCGCGACCCGTTCGAGGGCGGCCTCCGGATGACCCTCGCGCAGCGCGGCGCGTGCCTCGCCCAGTCCGGTCTCCGCCGCGTCCACCAGCGCGGACGCCTTCGTGTCGTTGTCGGTGAGATCGGCGGAGCTCGCCGCGTTGAACTCGCGCAGCAGCGCCGAGTACGCGGGGGCGAGTTGAGCCGTACGGGTGCGGACCGCACCCGTACGGGTTGTGACGGACGCCACGGCGTTTCGTGCCTCCGCGTCGCGTCCGGGTGCCTGTGCGAGCGCGGAGTGGAGGGCGGCGGAGGCCTCCTCCGCGGCCCGGGCACGGTCGCGGATCGTGCCCGCGCCGGTCGCGGTGTCGAGTGCGCGCAGGGCGTCGTCGAGGTCGTGGACGGCCGTGACGACGGACGGGTAATGCGTGTACGCGGCGTGCTCCGGCGCGTCGATCATCGCGAGTGCCGCGGCGGCGGAGGTGCGAGCGTGCTGCGCGAGTTGCGGTGCGGTCTGCGCCAGTGCCGTGGCGTGCTCGAGGTGGGCGCGGTTGCCGTTGTAGAAGCGGTCGAGCAGGCGGGTGGCCTCGGCGATCCGCTGCGTGGCCTGCTGGTATGCGGCTGCGGGTTGCAGCGGTTGCCCCGGTTCGGACCGGGCGAGCTGCAGGTAGTGGCCGGCGGCGTCGTAGCAGGCGCTCCGGATCGGATCCCACTGTGCCCTCATGCCGCGCTGCGGTTCGAGGTCGTGGGAGGCGGCCACCGCGAGTTCGGCGACCGACTGGCGCCGGTCCATGTCCAGGAACGCCGCCACCATCGTGTCGTGGGCACGACGTGCCGCAGGATCCTCGGTCGGTGCGCCGCCGAAGAGGCGGCGCGTCCATCGGCTCGCCACAGAGCGCATGGTACTTGCCGGTTCGGTCGTGGCGTCGGGACCGCGCGTGCAGGCTGTGGGCACACTCCGCCCGATGCCATTACTGTGGGGTGACACGCGCAAACCGGGCACACGGCCCGGGTCCGTCGACCGTTCCGATCGATACGAAAGGACCCCGCATGGGCGTCAGCTTGACCAAAGGTGGAAACGTCTCCCTCACGAAGGAGGCCCCGAACCTGACGGCCGTGGCAGTCGGCCTCGGCTGGGACGTGCGCACCACCACCGGTACCGATTTCGACCTCGACGCCAGCGCGATCGCCACGGGCGGCGACAAGAAGGTCGTCTCGGATCAGCACTTCGTGTTCTTCAACAACATGAAGTCCCCCGACGGTTCCATCGAGCACGCCGGCGACAACCGTACGGGCGAGGGCGAGGGCGACGACGAGGTCATCAACGTCGACCTGGCCGCGGTGCCCGCGAACATCGAGTCGATCTTCTTCCCCGTCTCCATCTACGACGGCAACGGCCGGGGGCAGTCGTTCGGTCAGGTCCGTAACGCGTTCATCCGCGTCGTCGACCGTTCCAACGGCAACGAACTGGCCCGCTACGACCTGAGCGAGGATGCCTCGACCGAAACCGCGATGGTCTTCGGCGAGCTGTACCGCAACGGCGCCGAGTGGAAGTTCCGCGCGATCGGCCAGGGTTACGCGTCCGGTCTCGAGGGCATCGCTCGCGACTACGGCGTCAACGTCTAGATCCCACTTGTTCGGATCCGGTTCCGGTCACGCACCGGAACCGGATCCGCCCCTCGTTCCGGCTCTGCAGCAACCACCCGGCACGACCTGACCCTCACGAGAAAGGCCACGCTTCGTGGTTCTGCGAATATTCGGTGCGTCCTTCGCCGTCACCGTCGTCTCCCTCGTGGTCGCCTTCCTGTACGGCGGCCCGCAAGCCCTGCTCCTGTGTGTGATCCTCGGCATCCTCGAAGTGTCGCTGTCGTTCGACAACGCGGTCATCAACGCGACCGTGCTGCAGCGCATGAGCGAGTTCTGGCAGAAGATCTTCCTCACCATCGGCATCCTCATCGCCGTGTTCGGCATGCGCCTGGTGTTCCCGCTGGTCATCGTGTGGGTCGCGTCCGGTCTGGGCCCGGTCGACGCACTGAACCTGGCGTTGAATCCGCCGCCGGACGGTGCCCCGTACTTCGCGAACGGTGACCCGAGCTACGAGACGCTCATCACCGAGGCGCACCCGCAGATCGCGGCGTTCGGTGGCATGTTCCTGCTGATGCTGTTCCTCCACTTCATCCTGGAGGACCGTGAGATCCAGTGGCTGAAATGGCTCGAACGTCCGCTTGCGAAGGCGGGCCGACTCGAACGCCTCGAGGTCGTCATCGCGATCGTGCTGCTGCTGTTCACCGCCACGATCATCGCGCCCGACGACAAGGTGTCGACGGTGATGATCGCCGGTTCGCTCGGCATGATCACCTACATCGTGGTCAACGGTCTCGGCGAGATGTTCCACATCCCCGAGGAAGGTGAGGAGGGATCGTCGGGCGGCCCGAGCAAACTCGCGAAAGCCACCGGCAAGGCCGGGTTCTTCCTGTTCCTGTACCTCGAGGTCCTCGACGCGTCGTTCTCGTTCGACGGTGTCATCGGCGCGTTCGCGATCACCGCGGATCCGATCATCATCGCGCTCGGCCTCGGCTTCATCGGTGCGATGTTCGTCCGGTCCATCACCATCTACCTGGTGCGCAAGGGCACGCTGGCCGATTACGTCTACCTCGAGCACGGTGCCCACTGGGCGATCGGCGCGCTTGCCGTGATCCTGCTCTACTCGATCGGCACGCACGTGCCGGAGGTCATCACCGGCCTGATCGGTGTCGCTCTGATCGGTGCGGCGTTCGTCTCGAGCGTGTACCGCAACAGGAAACTGCAGTCCGTCACCCTGGAACGCGTGTCCTGACGCGAACCCGGGTCCATCGACGATGGGAGCCCTCGACCTCGCGGCCGGCGGCTCCCATCGCCGTATCGGGGCGTCGCACCGCCCCCCACATCATCGGTTCACACGAAGGGAAAGCCCATGGCGATCGACTACACGAAGAAGCCCGAGTCCGGATCGGGCGGGGGAGTGAACCTCTCCAAGATCAACCTGACGAAGGACGCGCCCACCGTCAGCCTCGCGAAGGGCGGTGCCGGCCAGGGCGTCACCCGTGTGAACCTGAACTGGTCGCGCGGCGAGCAGAAGAAGGGTTTCCTGGCGAAACTCACCGGCGCCACCGGAGGGGTCGACCTCGACCTGGGCTGCCTGTTCGAACTCGCCGACGGATCCAAGGGTGTCGTCCAGGCGCTCGGCAACAGCTTCGGATCGTTGAACACCCCGCCCTACATCCACCTCGACGGTGACGACCGCACCGGCACGGTACAGGGCGGCGAGAACATGCACGTGAATCTCGAACGCCCCGAGCTGTTCAAGCGGGTGCTGATCTTCGCGATGATCTACGAGGGCGCCGCGAACTGGGCGGCCGTCGACGGTGTCGTCACCCTCACTCCGCCCACGGGACCCCAGATCGAGGTGCGCCTCGACTCCCCGAACAACGGGGCCCGCATCTGCGCGATCGCGATGCTCGAGAGCACCGGGCAGGGCGTGACCGTCAACCGGCTCGTCGAGTACGTCAACGGCAGCCAGTCGGACCTCGACCGCAAGTACGGGTGGGGCATGCAGTGGCAGGCCGGCCGCAAGTAGTCGGGACGTGTCTCAGCGGGTGGGGAGATCGCGGACGTCGTCCGGGTCGATGTCCGGGAACTCGGTGTCGACGTCGAACTCGTTGATCGACGTCGATCCCGAATTGTATTGCTGCAGAATGCGTCCCGCATCGTCCACCCACAGTTCCACAGTCGGTGTGATGCCGTCGAGGATCATCCGGCGGGCGTCGGCGATCTCGGACCTCGACAGGTCCGTCGCGAGCTGATCGAGTGCCGTGTCGGCGTACGCGGCGGTGTCCACGGTCGCGGTGAATCGAGTCGAGGTCCGGCCGTCGTCGGTCGTCGCGGTCCCGTGATCCTGCGCGCCCGTGATCGACTCGACCAGGATGGCGGTCAGTCGCTGCTGATCGCGAACGGTCATGGGAACCGCGGCGGGGATGGTGTCCGGATCGATCCGATACCAGGCGCCCGATTCCAGGCGCCCGCGTCCGGAGGCGGGAAGATCGTGGTAGCGGATGAAACTGCCGTCGTCGCTGCCGAACGTGTCGAACGGGCCGAGGGGTGATTCGACGACCCGCGTCGACACGATGTTGCGTTGCACGTCCGCGACGGTCACGGAGTCGGGTAGATCCTGCCCGTGCAGGACGCTGCGCATGGTCCCCACCGTCGTCATCACATCGAATGCGGCCCGCACCCGGTCGAGGGCGGCGGTCGCCTCCGCGTACTGCGTCGACGCATCCACGGGCACCGCCCGGGAGCCGATGTCGCTGCACGCGGTGAGCATCAGGACGAGAGTGGCTGCGGCAGCGGACACGGCTGCCCGGACACGGCGTGTACGGAACACGGATACCCCCCCGTTTTCGATGTGCGCCCGTGCGGCGCCCCCCGCGCCGAATGCTACCGGTTCCGTCCGCTCGTTCGAGTCTGCACCTCGACGGGCGGAGGTCGGGCCGACGTGCCGATGGGATGTCCGCGGTCGTACGCGAGGATGGGGACATGCTGGAAACCCCCGTGATCATCGGTATCGGATCGATCTGTGTCGGCTTCGTGTTCTTCCTGGCCGCGGCCAGCGGTGCGCGTGCCCGGTGGAATCGGAAGGTGACGATCACGTTGTTCGTGATCGCGATCGTGTTCATGACGATCATCCCGGTCATCGGCGCGATCGGGTTCGCCGCCTAGCCGGGTTCGCGGCGGCCACTCAGGAGCCGGGCGCCCGATAGGACGCATCCCTCCGCGCGGCCTCGTCGACCTGTTCCGGGGTGAGCAGCGCGATGGGACGCGACCGCGCCGCCCCCGATGCGATCGTGCGCAGTTCGAGGGTGGCGGCAGCGACCTCGTCGGGTACTTCGCCGACCACGTACAGATCGTGCCCGCCGAGTGCGAAGTGCACGGAGTCCACGGTGCCGCCGACGCTTTCGACCATCGCTGTGATGGCGTCGCGGCGGGCGCTGCCTCCGTCGGAGAGCAGTCCCTTCGCGCCCTCGGCCGTGTACGTGACCTGCCACAGATATTTCGGCATGTTCGTGCCCTCCCGGACCGCGGTACTGGTTGTCTCCATGGTCGGCCCTGTGAGCGCCCGGCGCGGTGCTTTCGGACGAACGCGTTCTGGACCTCGGTGTGACCCCGCCACGGATCACGACTCGGTTCGAGTACTGGCGGATGACCTTGTTCGGGACATCGAGCGGAGCAACCTCGAGCGGCGCACCACGGTCGACACATGAGCGCGGTGACCGTTCGGCGTTACCGAGGTGAAGCTACCTATGTGTGCAGAGGATGGTCAGAGAATCCCGGCCTTCTTGGCGGCGCTGCGGACCTGGAAGGACATGACGATCAGCAGGACGCCGAACAGGATGGCGTAGATGCCGACCAGGATGATCAGACCGAGGATGCCGGAGCCGGGGAAGATCAGCAGCACGACGCCGAAGATCACCGCCAGGACCCCGGCGACGAGGGACCAGGCCCAGCCGGATTCGGGGACGGTCCGGAACCGGAGGGCGCCGACGATGCCGGTGATGCCGAACAGGATCGCGTAGAACGCGATGATGTAGAGCAGCACGAGCGCGGTCGCTCCGGGCCAGAAGAGCGCGACGAGGCCGGCCAACACCGACACGATGCCCATCGCCAGCCACCATCCCCAGCCGTCGAGTCGCGCGCGGTCGCGGATGGACTGCCCGATCAGCAGGATGCCGTCGACGATCGCGTACGCCGCGAACACGATGACCAGTGCCCAGACCGTGATGCCGGGCCAGACGAGGGCGATGATGCCGAAGATCACGGCGAAGATGCCGCGTAGCAGCACCACCCACCAGACCGATTTGAAGAGGGAACGGAATTCGTCCTGAGGAGAGAGCGGGCTCGCGGACACGGCGACTCCTTGCATGAGGCTTCGCGATCTTGCCGGGACCCCAGAATAAGGCGAATTCGTTCGTGTCGTGCGGTTTTCAGGCTCTGTCGAGCCAGGTCGCCTGCGTACCGTTCGCAAACTCCCGGCGTTGCGTGACCGTGAACCGTGTCGGGGCGAAGTTCCCGGTGAGCGCCGGGATCCCGTCGCCCGCGATCACCGGATAGCTCTTGAACACGAGTCGATCGATCTCGTCGAGGAGTTGTCCGGCGAGATCGCCCCCGCCGCACAGCCAGATGTCGAGTCCGTCCTGTTTCTTCAGGTCGCGGACGAGTTCGGTGGGGTCGGTGTCGACGATCTTCACGCGGGGGTGATCGACGGGCGCCAGGGTGCGCGAGAAGACGTATTGCATCATGTGGTCGTATGGGCTCACCACACCCTCGTCGTGGGCAGGAGCATAGGCGCCGCGACCCATCAGTACGGTGTCCCACTCGCGATTCGGTGTGTCCACGGGGATGCCGGCGTGGGGGCGAAGGTGGGTGGGGACGGATTCGGGGTACTGCTCGGTGAGCGATCCCGTGTCGTCACCGATCGGATAGAAGTCGAATTCTCCCCGGGGGCCTGCGATGTAGCCGTCGAGGGTCACGGCCGCGTAGTAGACGAGCTTGCGCACGGGTTACCGCCTGTTTCGTAGTACTATGTATGAAGTGGTTTGAACCGTAGAACTACAGATGGAGTGGTGTCAAGTGGTGCGCACGAATCCCGAACGCCGGAGGGCGTTGCTGGACGCATCGATCGAGGTCCTGGCCCGCGACGGGGCTCGCGGACTGACCTTCCGCGCGGTGGACGGGGAAGCCGCGGTGCCGGCCGGAACGGCGTCGAACTACTTCGCCAACCGCGACGACCTGCTGGTCCAGGTCGGGCACCGCTACTACGAACGATTGATCCCCGACGCCGAGGTGCTCGCACGGGGGCGAGCCCCGCAGACCCGCGATTCCATGATCGACGTCATGACCGAGGTCGTCGAGCGGGTCGCCCGGTTCCGCACCGGCTATCTCGCGATCCTCGAACTCCGACTCGAAGCCACCCGGCGGCCCGCATTGCAGTCCCTGCTCACCGACCGTGTCCGTACCGACCTGGACCTCAACATCGCCAACTACCGGGCGTCGGGACTACCCGACGGTGAGAACACCGTCGTACTACTGTATTTCGCGTTGAACTGGCTCATCCTGGACCGATTGACGCTGCCGGATCTGTTCGACGAGCAACGTACCGCCGAACTGGTACGTACCGCTGTGGAGCGCATGATCGTCGAGCCCGTGTGAGTGTGGTGAGTCCGTGCGGGTGCGGTGACGGCGGGACCGTACCGTGAGGCGAGGCGGTCGCCCGACCGCCCGGAACCCGAGGAGAGCGCCGTGTGGCCCGAACACTGGCCGGTGATCGCCCGGCAGATCACCACGAGTACGGAGTCTGCGCTCGCGGCGGCGAGCGACGGGGCTGCCGACGCGTTCCGTGCATCCGTCGACGACCTGGCCGCGTTGCCATACGAGCAGGTCGGTGCCGTGCACGCAGGTGTGGCCCGCGAACTGCTCGAGGAACTGCACCCCGACGGTCTCACCGGTGAGGACGTGCAGGCGGTCCTCGAACGCACCGTGCGTGCCGGGCTTGCCTGGTACCCGGAACTCGCTCCCGACGCGGTGGTCTCGGTGCTCACCGGCACCCTCGGAGTGTCCGATCCGGACGCCCCGCAGCCGACGATCGCACCCGTCGACCACCTCGCGGCGGCGGTGCTCGTGCTCGCCGATCTGCTCGCCGCGCGCCGCGTCGCTGCGCGCCCGTACCTGCGGCGGGCCGTCGGGGAGATCGAACGTGGCGAGACGATGGAGATGCCCTGACACACCGGTTCAGGGCAGGGCGTCGTTCTCGGCGTTGGCGGTGATGCGGCGCAGCAGGTCGGTGAGGACGTCGAGTTCGTGATCGTCGAGACCGTCCAGCAGTCGCCGTTCGCCCGCGATCCGGACGGGAACCTCGCGTTCGACGAGCTCGCGACCGGCGTCGGTCAGCGACAGGAGCACGACCCGGCCGTCGCGTTCGAGGCGCTCGCGCGCGACGAGACCCATCTTGACGAGGCGTTCGGTGTGTTTGGTGGTGGAGGCCCCCGAGATCCCGGTCACCGAGGTCACCTCGCTCGCGCGCAAGGGGCGGTCGCTGCGGGCCAGCGCGCTCAGGACCTCGAGTTCGGTGCGGCCGATGCCGCTCGGCTCGAGCTGGTGCTCCACGCGGGCGAGGGCGAGTGAGCTGATCCGGGTGATCCGTCCGATGAGATCGATCGGGCGGACGTCGAGGTCGGGGTACCGGGCCTCCCAGGCGAGGCGTACCCGTTCCACGTAGTCGGGCCCGGTGGGGTGCGTGGGCATGTGCGCATCCTACCGCGTCGTTCACAGGAGATTCATAGATAATTTATCAGTGAAGTATTACGATGGGTCAATGCTCCGAACCCGTCCCGACACCTCCGGCCGTCTCCGGCACTCCACGGGTGCCCTGGCCCACTCCCTGTCGTCCGCCGCGTGGCGCGACGCCGTGGAGGTGCGGCGGGCCGACCCCACGATCGCCGTGGCACTCCGCGTCGGGACCGCGGTCCTCGTCGTGCTCGTCGCCGGGGGGCTTCTCGGGTACACACAGGTCGCGGGCTTCGCGGCGCTCGGTGCGCTGTGCGCCGCGTTCGTGCGGTACGAGCCGTATCCGCGGCTCGTCGCCAAGCTGGTGCCGCTCGGCATCGGCATGGTCGGCTACACCGCGTTCGGTGCCGCGCTGGGCGTGCTCGGGCTGTCGGTGTGGATCCAGATATTCGTGCTCGCGCTCGCAGCCGGCGTGGCCTACTGGTTGCTCACGGCATTCCGGGTCACCGGACCGGGGCCGGTCGTCCTGATCTTCGCCGCGGCCGGAGCAGCCGGTTTCGCCGACACCGCAGCGGACATCAGGCTCGCCGCGGGGGCCGCCGCGATCGGATCCGTCGTCGGGGTGCTCGTCGCGCTCGTTCCCGCGCTCCACCACCCGCACGGACCCGCCCGGGTCGCCACGGCCCGGGCGCTCGCGTCGGTCGCCGCACTCGAGACCGACGGCGCGACCGGCGTTCCCGCCGCGCGCACCGAGATCGCCCGCGCCCGCGACGTCATCGCGCTCGGGCCGCGACGCCTCATGGACCGCCACACACGCGAACTGCTCGCGCTGCTCGCCGCTGCCGAGGAGGTCGTCGACAGCGGGGACCACGACACGATCGTCGCCCGGCGGGACGACTTCGTCCGATTCGAAACAGAACTGCGCCGGGTGCGCCGCGACATCGAGATCCCGAGTGTCGACGGATCCGGTGCCCCGGTCGTCGAGCGTCCCGACGGCTTCGTGCGGCAGGGTGTACGTGCCCTGCGGGACCGCGCGATTCTCGTCGGTGTCGGGCGCGTGGCCCTCGCATCGCTGTTGTCCGGGTGGTTCGCCGCGGCCGCCGGACTGCAGCACCCGCTGTGGGCGACGATGGGCGCGATGGCGGCACTGCAGGGCGCGAACTATCGGCACACCGTGGCGCGGGCCATCCAGCGGCTCGTCGGCAACGCCGTCGGCGCGTTGCTCGCCGCGGGACTGCTCGTCCTCGACCTGGACTACTGGCCGATGGTCGTCGCGATCGTGCTGTGCCAGACGATCACCGAAATGTACGTCACGCGCAACTATGCGATCGCGACGGTGTTCGTCACCTCGATGGCGCTGCTGCTGACCGCGATCGCGGAACCGCTCGGGCCCGGGATCGGGGTCAGCCGGGTCGGCGACACGCTCGTCGGCGTCGTCATCGGCGTGATCGTCGCGGCGCTGACCATCGACCGCCGCGACCGGCACCACCTCGAGGTGTGAGACACGTACGGTGCGGTGATCAGGAGTGTGCGGCCTCGAACCGGTCCAGGATGTGCGCGGGGATACGCCCGCGCGAACTGACCTCGTAACCCTGGCCGCGCGCCCAGTGCCGGATCGCGGCGAGTTGTTCGGGCGAGCGTCCGGGAATGATCTTGTGCGTGCGGGGTCTTCCGGTCCGCGCCGGCACCGGAGTCGGTGTCGTGGGAGGAATGGCGGGTGAGGCAGCGCGGTTCCGGCGCGACTCCTTCAGCCACGGCTCGAGCTGGGCCCAGAACCTGTCGGCGTTGGCCGGCCGCAGATCGAGTTCGTACTCCACGTCGTCGATCGCGATCCGGATCGACTGGGCCAACCCCTCCGCGATCGGCTCGCCGTCGATGTCGTCGAAGTACTCGACCTGCACCCGCTGCGCCACGTTGTCTCCTTGTCCCCGATCATGCCCACCGAACGCTAGTTCGTGTCGGGTAGTGCCTTCAAATTCCGGACATACCGTCCGACGCGGTCGATCAGGTCGTCGAAGAAGGCTTCCGGATCGGTGCGGGTGACGATCTCCGCGTTCGTCGGCCGCCCCCACATGCCGGTCCGGTCCGCGACCGTCGTTCCGCGGGTGAGCCGGCCGTCGATCTCGACGTCCACCGTCGCCGCGCGCGTGGTGAACGGTACGGTGCCGAGCGCGACCGCCGCGGCGAACGGGTCGTGCACGTGGGCGAGGTATCCGATGTTCTCGTCGCGGTGGAACTCCATGTAGAACCGCAGCGCGTCGGACAGGTGTCGCACGACCTCGTTCGAGGCCGACGAACGGTGTCCGCGGGGCTGATCATCCGAAAGGTCTTCCAGCGGTGAGCTTCCTGCCGATTCGGAGAGGCGTCGCAGGTGGTGCGGGTGCATCTCGATCGTCTCGGTGACGTCGAGCGGACACACGATCGGCCGTCGTTCGGGTGGCACCGCGGAGAAGGCGTCGAACACCTCTTTCGCGGCCTCCGGATCGACGGCGACGTTCCACTCCGAGGTGGGCGTGGTGTTGCCGGGATGATGGAAGCACCCGCCCATGACGACCAGTCGCCGCAGCCGATGCGGCAGCTCGGGATCCTTCCGGAGGGCCAGGGCCAGATTCGTCATCGGGCCGGTGACCAGGCCCGTCAGCTCCCCGGGGCGCTCGTGGGTCAGTTCGATCCACGCGTCGGCCGCACTGCGTGACGACGGTATCCGTGTCGACACGGGCAGCACGGCATGACCGACCCCGAGCGGGCCGTGGGTGTCCTCGGTGGTCATCAACGGTGCCACCAGCGGGACCGGCGACCCCACGGCGACCTCGACGTCGTTTCGGCCGCACACGTCAAGCCACGCAACCGTATTCGCGGCGACCCGGTCGACCGGTACGTTCCCGGCCGTGCACAGCACCGCCGCGATGTCGGCTTCCGGGCTCGCCGACAGGTACAGCAGCGCCAGGGCGTCGTCGATGCCGGTGTCGACGTCGACGATCAGCGACACCCGATCGGAAGAAATGTGTGAGCACACGCGTCCATCTTGCGATACCGGTCGATTCCGCGGGGACAGGGGGTCCCGGTGCGTGCGTCGATGCAGGTCGCTGGGAGAATCCCGACGATGAGCGAGACGCAATCGGGGTATTTCACGCAGGACGGCGACGTGTATCGACCCACCCGGTACGCGGTCAGCCCCTGGTCCGAGAGGATGCTGCACGGCCCGGCCGTGTGCGGACTCATGGCCCGCGAACTCGAACTGCGGCACGGATCCGACGACATGGTCCCCGCGCGGATCACCATCGACCTGTTCAGTGCGGTGCGTTTCGACGACGTGCGCTTCACCACCACCGTCGTGCGGGACGGCAACCGGATCCGCGTCGCGGACGCGCTGCTGATGCAGGACGATGTGGTCGCCGCGCGCGCCGCCGTCCAGTACCTGCGGCCTTCCGGCCAGCCGCCGGGCCGGGTGTGGACGCGGGACACGCATCCGCAGCCGCCCTCCGGTGCGGACGACGCCGGTGCGCGGCACCTCGTGTGGTTCGGCAGCGACGACCACCCCGACGGCTGGTCCACCCGTCGTTCCGAGCACCAGAATGCCGGGCGCAAGCGGCTGTGGGCACGCCAGTTGCCGGTGATCGTCGGGGAGGAGACGTCGCCGTTCGCGCGCACCGTCACGGTCGGGGAGGCCACGAGTCTCGTGACGAACTGGAGCGACGTCGGTGTCGGGTTCATCAACTCCGATCTCACCTTGACCCTGTCGCGGCTGCCCGTCGGCGACGAGGTCGGGGTGGAAGCGGAGCACCACATCAGTGCCGACGGCATCGCCGTGGGGACCTCGGTGCTGTTCGACCGGTCGGGCGCGTTCGGGACGGGAACGGTGACCGCGGTCGCCAACGCGAGGCGGCAGGTCGACTTCGGCGGACGCTGAGCGGCCCGTGGGTCCGCGATCTGCCGGCGGGTTCCCGCCGTCGACGATGGGGTCGACGAGTATGTGCGACAGTGACTCTCACGACTCGACCATCGGACGCGCAGGTTCGCGCCGGACGTGCCGGACAGGACCTGCGGGGTCGCGGGTGTGGCGGGAACCTCCGGCCCGGATAGTATCGGCGGTATGCGTGTCGAGCGGATCGTCGACCTGAGTCATCCGATCTCTCCACGCATCCAGGTGTATCCGGGCGATCCCGAGCCGGTGTTCACCCCGCACGCGACGGTCGCGGCGGACGGTTTCGCGTTGCTGCACGTCGCGATGGGATCGCAGACCGGCACCCACGTCGACGCACCCTGCCACGTCCTCGGCGACGGCGAGTCGGTGGACCGCCTCGATCCGGCGCTGTTCGTCGGGAGGGGTGTCGTGCTCGACGGGCGCGTCGGGGAACGCGAGCGCATCGTGCCCGACGTGTGGGAGTCGGTTGCGATCGGGCCGGGCGATGTCGCTCTCGTGCACACCGGATGGTCCCGATACTTCGGCACCGACCGGTATTTCGCGCACCCCGCGTTGAGCATCGAGGCGTGTGCATGGCTGCTGGAGCGGGGGGTGCGTGCCGTCGGGATCGACGCCCCGAGCATCGACCCCACCGGCGACACCGACCTCGCGGCGCACCGTGTGTTCGCCGGGTCGGGCGGGGTGATCTGCGAGAATCTGTGCAATCTCGACGCGATCGACTTCCCCGACCCGCTCGTGTCCTTCCTGCCCGTACCGTTGGCGGGTGCCGACGGCGCACCGGTGCGGGCGGTGGCACTGCAGGTGCGCGAATGAGCTTGTGGGTCAGGCGAGTTGCGTCACCACGATGCGGGTGATGCCGTAGAGTGCCGTGCCGGCGGTGACCACGAGGAAGACCGCGATCCACACCGCGGTGGGAATGCGTGTGAGCCACCGCAGTTGGTCGGCATCCGAACCCTGCCCGCGACCGCGCAGGTGGGTGCGGGCCAGTTCGAGAACGGGACGGGTCGCGCCGAGCAACAGCACCCACGTGATCAGATAGGCCGCGGCGTAGCGTACGACCGGGTCGCCGAGATATGCGGCGGCGCCGACGACCGCCCCGGCGAGCACGAGCGAGAAGAACCCGAACAGGTTGCGGATCAGCAAGATCAACAGTGCGAGGGCGAGGAGGAGCGACCAGAGCACCGCCGCGGGACGGTTCAGGGTGAGCAGGGTGGCCGCGGCGAAGCCCAGCACCGCAGGCCCCACGTACCCGGCGAACGCCGTCGCGATCATCCCGAACCCGCGCGGATTCCCCGACGACACCGTCACCCCCGACGTGTCGCTGTGCAAGCGGATCCCGGACAGTCGTCGACCCGCCAGCATGGCGACGAGTGCGTGCGAACCCTCGTGCGCCTGCGTGATCACGTGCCGCGTCATCAGCCACAACGGCCGGACCGTCACGAGCACGAGCGCGACGACCGCGGTGACGACGACCACCGTCGTCGACACCGGTTCGTCGATGCCGGAAACGGTCTGCCATGCGGAACGCACGGTGTCCGTGAACGAATCGAGGGTCGAGGACACAGGCTGCCTTTCGGACGTCGGGGACGGCGGCGAGCACCGATGTGCGCGCCGATACCCTGATGAGCATGCCCGACGCTCGCACCACACAGATCCGCGCGGGGGTCGCCGACTCGTGGGCCGTCGGCCTCGGTCTCGTTCCCCTCGGCCTCGCGTTCGGGGTCGTCCTCACCCAGGGCGGTTTCGACTGGTGGTGGGCGCCGATCTTCTCCACCGTCATCTACGCCGGGTCCATGGAGTTCCTCGCGGTGGGGCTCGTCACCGCCGTCACCCCATTCGCGTCCGTTGCCGTCGCCACCCTGCTCGTCAACTTCCGGCACGTGTTCTACGGATTGTCGTTCCCGCTGCACCTCGTCCGCGGCCGGTTCGCCCGTCTCTACAGCGTGTATGCGCTCACCGACGAGTCGTACGCGATCGTCGCACCGAAACCCCGCGACGGGCTCACCGGCACCCGCGTTCTCACCGTGCAGGTGGTGTGTCAACTCGTGTGGGTGCTGTCCGGGGTCGTCGGCGCCTTGGTCGGTACCGTTCTGCCCGCCGGACTCACCGGACTCGAGTTCGCGCTCACCGCCCTGTTCACCGTCCTCGCGATCGACGCGTTCCGCGCGAATCGGGATCTGCCCGCCCCGGCGATCGCGGTCGTCTGCGGGCTCGTCGCACTGGTGGTCGCGAAGGAACAGATGCTCGTCGTCGGACTCGGGCTGTTCGTGGTGTGCCTGCTCGTGCGGTACCTCTACCGGACCAAGGTGTCGCGTGCCTGAGACCGTGCCCGGCGCCGGATACGTCCTCGGCGCACTGTTCGTGATGTTCGTCGTCACCGTCGCGCTGCGCGCAGCCCCGTTCCTCGCGTTGTCGGTGCTCGAGGGTTCCGCGGTGGTCGACTTCCTCGGCCGTACCATGCCGGCCGGGGTGATGCTGATCCTCGTGATGTACACGCTGCGCGACGTCGACGGTTCGACGTGGCTGCCCGCGACGGTCGGCCTGGTCGGGACCGTCGCGGTGCACCTGTGGCGACGCAGCGCGGCGCTGAGCACCGTGGTGGGGACGGTGCTCTACCTGCTCGCGTCGCTGCTCTGGGGATGAGCGTCGACGGTCTCCCTCGCCGGCTCGCCGGCTCGTTCCGCGGGTGCGACCCCGGCGACCGCGCGACGGCTGCGTGCGGCGATCACCGCGGCGACGAACACGACGATCGCGACGATCGCCTGGGAATTGCCGAGGATCTCGAGGACGAGGCCCTCCACCCAGCCGCGGGACGACGTGTCGGTGAGCAGATCGTTGGGGCCGAACAGGAAGATCAGGGTCGCGGGCACCAGTACCGGCCACCACGAACGGTAGCGGGGTGCAACGAGAAGCGGTACCAGGAACAGTGAATACACCCAGTGGTGCGTCACGGCGATGGGGGCGGCCAGCAGCGATGCCAGGCCCACGACCGCGAGCGCGGGGACGGTCTCTCCGGCCCGCAGGAATCGGTGTGCGGCCCACGCGGTGGCGGCGACGATGAGCGCGGCCGCGGCGACCCACAGGGTCTTGCTGGTGTCCTCGGAGAAGCCGAACCGGGCGATCAGGCCCGTGACGGCCTGATTGCGGAAGAACTCCTGGTCGCCGGCGCGGTCGGTCGCGAAGAACTCGTACCGCCAGAAGAAGGCCGACGATTCCGGGCGCAACCAGAATCCGAACGCCACGGTGATCAGGAACGCGCCGAACGCACGGGCGATCGAGGGAACGTCCTTGCGGAGCAACAACAGTAGGCCGAACGCGGCGGGGGTGACCTTGATGGCCGCGGCCAGCGCGATACCGACACCGCGGAAGCGGGCGGGGACGACACCGAGGACGTCGGCGACCACCAGCGCCATGAGGACGATGTTGATCTGTCCGAACGCGAAATTGGACCGGAACGGTTCGAGCATCAACACCGGGCCGAGCGTTGCGGACGCCACCCACGCGGCGCGATCGACGTCGAGTCGGGTGTAGACGACCTTCAGGATCCACCACACCAGCGAGATCAGTCCCGCGGTCCACAGCACCTGCAGTGCGGTGCTGCCGACCAACGCCATGGGCGCGAACAGGAACGCCGCGAAAGGCGGATAGATGAACGCGAATCCGGAATGACTGAAGAAGTCGTTGTACAGCGGTGCGTGGTGCACGAACGCGTATCCGGCGTCGCGGAAGACGTCCAGGTCCATCAGGTACTCGGTGAACGCGTCGCGCACGTATCCGGCCACCGTCACGACCGAGAGGGCCAGTCCTACGGCGATGAGCGTCCACCACACCGGGCGGGCTCGGACGTCGGACAACTGCACGGGCAGAACCTCCGTAGCGGGTACGTTCGCGGGCCGTCGTCGGGGTCGGCCCGTCGTCACGTTACACAATCGTTGTACAGGGGTTGCTGTGTGCATTCTGGGAATTCACTCGGAGTCAGGCGGTTTGACCGTTTTGCGAGAATGGTTCTGTGCGGCCGGGATTCCCGTCCGATCTCGGGTTCTCTACCTCCGTCTACCGTGAACCCGACAGACGCTCAGATTTCCCGAGCGAGGTGTGCCCGCACGTGCGTACTCGCCACCTTCCGCACGAACTCGCACGTCGAGGGACCGTCGGCGTCACCGACGACGACGGTGAGGTCCACCGCATCCGCCAGTCGATACGGCCGCCCGTCCACCACGGACCCCAACGCGCGCCGCAGACGCGACACCTCCGCTCGCACCGTCACCGCATGCTCCGTGTCGCCGAACAGTGCCCGACCCAACTCCGCCACCGACATCCCGTCGCGTCCGTGCCGGTGCAGCAACAGCAGGATCTCGGCGTGCCGCACCGTCACGGCACTGCGCCACGAGCCGTCGCCGACCTCCACGAACGGCGCCGCAGACAGGTGCAGCGTCATCCTGATCGTCGACGCCGATGCCTGCGGGCGGATCAGCCACCCGTGTGTGAGCCGTTCGGGAATGCACAGTCCCAGCCCCGGCACCGCCTGCGCGCGTGCCGCTCGGGGCACACCGACGCGGGTCGTCGCCGCGACACCCGACGCGTGCGCGACCCAGCCGTCGTCGTCGACCAACAACACCGGGCCGGTCGTGGAGGCGAGTACCGGTGCCGCGTCGGCACGTAGTCGTTCGAGCCGCTGCTCGTGCCGTCGCCACAGCTGCGCCTCCGCCAGCCGCACCGCCGTGTCGACGAGCGCCCCGATCGCCGGATGCAACGTCAACGCGGGACCGCTGACGTCGACGATGCCCAGCAGATCACCGCCGATCGGATCATGGATCGGCGCGGCCGTGCAGTACCACGGGTGCTGCGTCTGCTCGAAATGCTCACCGGAGAACAGTTGCACCGGAGCGGCTTCCGTCAGTGCCGTGCCGATCGCATTGGTGCCGACGGTGGACTCCGTCCACTCCACACCCTCGACGAAACCCAGTGTGTCGGCGCGCGACCGCACACGTGCCGATCCGCTGCGCCACAGGATCACCCCGTCCGCGTCGGTGACGACCAGCAGCATCTGCGACGACTCGGCCACCGGCGAGACGACCTGCTCCAGGTCGCCGATCACCTCCGTCAGGCGCGATGCTCGGCGGCGCCGCTCGATCTCGTCGATCGGCAGGGGTGTGCGGACGTTGCCGCCGGTCGGGTCGAGACCCGAATGCAGTACCCGCGACCACGACCGTGCCACCAGGGCGCGCGGCTCGAGCACGGGCCGTCCGCCGCCGAGGACGGTGTCGTGCATCCGCATGAGGTCGCGGGCGTATCGGGGCAGGTCGATGCCCGGTGCGATCGCGCTGAACGTGCTCACGGTGCCTTCTCCGGTCGGGGGTGTGTCAGCAGCATAGGTTCACTGATGTGGTGCGCGCCACACAGCCGGTGGTCGCGGCGCAACGTGATGCAACGCTTGTCGGTCGCGTCGAACAGCTGTGTGCTGGATCACAGCGACGACCGGAAAGGATTCGCCATGACCGACATCCTCGAACACCCCACCGACCGCGCCGCCGACGCGCAACGCAGGATCGATCTGTGGCTGCACGACTTCGAGACGGCTCTCGCCGCCCGCGACGTCGAGGCCGCCGCCGGGATGTTCGCCACCGACAGCTTCTGGCGCGACCTCGTCGCCTTCACCTGGAACCTCGAGACCGTCGAGGGACGCGACGGTGTCGCCGGCATGCTCCGCGCACAACTCGACGCCGTCGACCCACGCGGATTCCGTGCCACCGAGCCGCCCACGGTGGACGACGGGGTGATCAGCGCGTGGATCGCGTTCGAGACCGCGACCGGTCGCGGCGAAGGTCACCTGCGCCTGAAGGACGAGGGCGCCTGGACGCTGCTCACCACATTGCAGGAACTGAAGGGGCACGAAGAGCCCAAGGGCGTGCTGCGGCCGCGCGGCACCCGGCACGGTGCCGACAAGCACCGCGTCACCTGGTCGGAGGAGCGGGCCGCCGAGGAACGCGAACTCGGATACACCCGGCAGCCGTACGTCGTCATCGTCGGCGGCGGCCAGGGCGGCATCGCGCTCGGCGCGCGGATGCGTCAGCTCGGAGTACCCGCGTTGGTGCTCGACAAGCACGACCGGCCCGGCGACCAGTGGCGGGGCCGATACAAGTCGCTGTGCCTGCACGACCCGGTCTGGTACGACCACCTGCCGTATCTGCCGTTCCCCGACAACTGGCCGGTGTTCGCCCCGAAGGACAAGATCGGCGACTGGCTCGAGATGTACACGCGGGTCATGGAGGTGCCGTACTGGTCGAAGACCACGTGCACGTCCGCGTCGTACGACGAGGCCGCCGGGGAATGGGCCGTCCACGTCGAACGCGACGGCGAACCCCTCGTGCTGCGTCCGAAGCAACTGGTGATCGCGACGGGCATGTCGGGCAAGGCCAACGTGCCGAACTTCCCCGGCGCGGATCGGTTCCGGGGAGAGCAACACCATTCCAGCGCTCATCCGGGCCCCGACGCGTACGCCGGGAAGAAAGCGGTGGTGATCGGCGCGAACAACTCCGCCCACGACATCTGTGGGGCACTGTGGGAGGTCGGCGCCGACGTCACGATGGTGCAGCGATCGTCGACACACATCGTCAAGTCCGACACACTGATGGACCTCGGGCTCGGCGACCTCTACTCCGAGCGCGCCCTGGCGAACGGAATGACCACGCACAAAGCCGATCTGACGTTCGCGTCGCTGCCGTACCGGATCATGCACGAGTTCCAGATCCCGATCTATCGGAAGATCCGCGAACGCGACGCCGACTTCTACGACCGGCTCGAGAAGGCGGGTTTCCGGCACGACTGGGGTGACGACGGCTCGGGCCTGTTCATGAAGTACCTGCGCCGCGCGTCCGGCTACTACATCGACGTCGGTGCGTCCGAGCTCGTCGCGAACGGCGACGTCGCGCTGGCCCACGGAAACGTGCGGGAGTTGACCGAGAACAGCGTGATCCTCGAAGACGGAACGGAACTCGACGCCGACCTCGTCGTGTACGCCACCGGGTACGGCTCCATGAACGGGTGGGTCGCAGACCTCATCGGGCAGGACGTCGCCGACAAGGTCGGCAAGTGCTGGGGGCTCGGATCGGACACCACGAAGGACCCCGGTCCGTGGGAGGGCGAACAGCGCAACATGTGGAAGCCCACCCGGCAGGAAGGACTGTGGTTCCACGGCGGCAACCTGCACCAGTCGCGGCACTACTCCCTGTATCTCGCGCTCCAACTGAAGGCGCGGTACGAGGGCATCCCCACCCCCGTCCACCGGTTGCAGGAGGTTCACCACCTGTCCTGAGGTGGTACCCCAGCCCCGTGTGCCCCCGTGTGCCCCGCCCCCGTGTGAGCGAATGTATCGTTCAGTCTATCGGATGAGACGAGTGATACATTCGCTCACAGGGGGTTTAGGCTCACAGGGGATTTGGGCTCACACGGGTCGGGGAGTCAGGCCGCGGTGATCTCGTTGGGGGTGCGGGGCAGCGTCGCCGTGGCGACCGCGCCCGAGTCGAGGTCGACGGCGTGCAGTTCGTTCGTGGCCGGCTCGGTGACGTACGCGACGTGGTCGCGGACCGTCACCGCCGGTCGCGGCGACTGCCACTCGTCGGGCTCGGTCCACGGCGCGACGACGTCGATGCGTTCGGTGATCTCGCCGCTCCCGGGGTCGACGACGTGCAGTGCACCGTCGGTGCCGAGGATCAGCGCTTCTCCGTGCGGACCGCGGGCCAGCGACCGGAAGGTGTAGCTGGTGCCCAGGTCCACGATCGTCAGCTGTGCGGTACGCGTGTCGATCAACGCGACACGCTCGGGACGTTCGGGATCCGCGTCGGGGTCGGTCTTGTAATCGCCGAGTACGACGGGGGATTCGTCGCTACCCGCCTGGTTTCCGATCCGTCCGTACGCGTCGGGGGCGGCGACCTTGGTGAAGGTGCCGTCGCGGAAGATCACGGCGCCGTCCTCGCACCCGAACACCACGGCGTCGTCCGCGGCGACCGTCTCGCCGTGAACACCGGGGCAGTCGTCCGTACGCGACTGTTCCTGTCGGGAGTCGTCGAGAAGGACGATGCTGCTGCGACCGTCGGCTGTGCCCTCGGTGACGAGGAGTGAGCCGTCGTCGAGTGGTACGGCGACGCCGTGGTGTGGATCGGGGGCGGTGTACGTGTCGGGGTCGGCCTCGAGGTCGGTGGAATCGATGAAGGTCACGTTTCCGGTGCCGTCGTCGAACAGCGCGGTGACGTCGCCGTGGTGCACGACGTGGCCGGGCTTCTCGGCGGAGACCGTGGGGTCGGTGAATGCGGGGTCACCGGCGTAGTGGTGGCTGTGGTCGCCGTGCGGTTCGGTCCAGCTGCCGGTGTCCAGCGTTCGGAAGGCGCCGGAGGTGGAGACGACGACGTGCCGGCCGTCGCCGGTGGGGGCGACACGGTTGAATCCGTCGAGGGGCAGGTCGGAGACGACGTCGAGTTCGGTGGCGTCGACGACGAGGACGCCGCCGTCGTAGGTGAGGGCGAGGCGGGGTTGCGCGGTGCTCACCTCGGCGGCGACCGGTGAGGTCGAGGAGGGGCCGTCGGTGCCTTCGTGAGTGTCGGAGGCGTCGGACGACGAGCATCCCGTGACGAGTGCGGCGGCGAGTGCGGCGGACAGCGTGATGCTGCCGACGGAGATCGGTTTCATGGGCATACAACTAGCAACTATTGAAAACGGATGTCAAAGTCGAGTATGCGTATGTGTGCATTCCGCCGTCTACGACACGCGCTAGAGATGCCCAGAATCCGCTGATCGGCTCGCTACCATCGGCCGATGGACCCGGTCCGCAACCCGTACGCCCCCGGCGCGGGGCAGCGCCCGCCCGAACTCGCCGGTCGCGAGAAGCAACTCGCCGCGTTCGACGTCGTGCTCGAACGCATCGCGCGGGAGAGACCCGAACGCAGCGTCGTCCTCACCGGTCTGCGCGGAGTCGGCAAGACCGTCCTGCTCAACCAGCTGCGGTCGGCCGCGATCGCGAAGAGTTGGGGGACAGGAAAGATCGAGGCCCGCCCCGACCAGGGTCTGCGCAGACCGCTGTCGTCCGCGTTGCACATGGCCGTGCGGGAGATCGCCGCCGGGCACCCCGACCCCGACTCCGTCGACTACTTCCTCGGGGTCCTCAAGTCGTTCGCCCTGCGCGCCACCGCGGACAAGGGGATGCGTGAACGCTGGCAGCCCGGCATCGACGCGCCGGCGGTCAAGGGGCGCGCCGACTCCGGCGACATCGAGATCGACCTCGTCGAACTGCTCGTCGACGCCGCCGGTCTCGCACGCGACGTCGGTGTCGGCATCGCCTTGTTCATCGACGAGATGCAGGATCTCGGCGCCGACGACGTCTCCGCGATCTGCGGTGCCTGCCACGAGCTGAGCCAGGACGCCGCGCCGCTCATCGTCGTCGGTGCCGGTCTACCGCATCTGCCCGCCGTGCTGTCGGCGTCGAAGTCCTACTCGGAGCGATTGTTCACCTACCACCGCATCGACCGGCTCGATCGCGACGCCGCGGATCGAGCCCTCATCGCACCCGCCGAACGCGAGGACGTCGACTTCACACAGGAGGCTCTCGACGCCCTGTACGAGACCGCCGACGGCTACCCGTATTTCGTGCAGGCGTACGGCAAGGCGACGTGGGACGTCGCGGCGGGCAGCCCCATCACCGCGGAGGACGTCCGGGTTGGGTCCCCCGCGGCCGAGGAGGAACTCGCCGTCGGATTCTTCGGCTCCCGCTACGAGCGGGCCACCCCCGCCGAACGCGAGTACATGCGGGCGATGGCCGACCTGTCCGGTGACGACGGCCCCGTGGCGACGTCGAAGATCGCCGTGGAGTTGGGCCGCAAACCCGCATCGTTGTCGCCGGCGCGGGACGGCCTGATCAAGAAGGGGCTGATCTACTCCGCGGAGCGCGGTTTCATCGGGTTCACGGTGCCGCACTTCGGGCGGTATCTGCGCGCCCAGAACGACTGAGGTGCACTCTCAGTCGTCGATCCACTCGACGGTGTCGTCCAACGGCGCGCGCTCGGTGCGGCAGGTGTTGGCCGCGTGCGCGTCGTCGGCGTAGCCGAAGGAGACGGCGCAGACGATGTCGCGATCGTCGTCGATGCCCAGTTCCCGGCGCAACGCGGAGGCGACCATCGGGACCGCGGCCTGCGGGACCGCGGCGATGCCGAGCGACTGCGCGGCGAGCAGGAGCGTGGAGACGTACCCGCCGCAGTCCACCGCACCGTACGTGCCGAGCGCCCTGTCGGTGGTGATGATCGCGACGTGCGGTGCCCCGAAGAACCGGTAGTTCTCGAGCATCTGCTCGGTGCGGCGTGCGTAGTCGTCGCGGGCGATCCCGAGTGCGTGGTACAGGGCGTGACCGGCGCCGCGACGGCGTTCCGCGTAGACCCCGCGGTACTCGGAGGGTCCGGGGATGTCGGGATCGAACTCGCCGGCCGACGCCTGGGCGTACGCGGCCTTGCGCAGTCGTTCCAGGGCCTGCCCGCCGACCAGGTGCACGCGCCAGGGTTGCGAGTTGCACCACGATGCGGTGCGCTGCCCCATCCGCAGCATGCGCTCGATGTCCGCACGGGGCACCCGGTCGGGGAGGAATCCGCGACAGCTGTAACGGGCGTCGAGGAGTTGCGACAGGGCGGCGGCACTGCTGGTCATGGCACCACTGTCGCACACCGCACGAGTTAGCGCTCGTTCAGGAGTGGCTGAACTCGTAGTTGCCCCGATCGAATCGGCGTGTGCGGAGCACGTAGCGCCACGAGTAGTCGGGCCACAGCGACCGGTTGACGCCCCGGTGATCGAGATACCAACTGCGGCACCCGCCGGAGGTCCACACCGTCCCCTCGGATCGCCGGACCATCTCGTCGGCGAATGCCTGCTCGGCCTCGGCGGTCACCTCGCACGACCGTGCGCCTGCCCGATCGACGGCGTCGAGCGCGGCTCCGACGTAGCGGATCTGCGCCTCGGTCATCGTCAACACCGAATTGTGGGCCAGCCCGGTGTTGGGGCCACCCAGAACGAATGCGTTGGGGAATCCGGCAACCGTGGTGCCCAGATGTGCCTGCGCGCCGTTCCGCGCCCAGACGTCGAGCAGTCGTGTTCCGTCCCTGCCCGTGACGGGCAGCGATGCCAATGCCCCCGACACGTGGAAGCCGGTGGCGTGGACGATGACGTCGACCGGGTGCTCGCGGCCGTCGGCGGTGACGATCGAGTCGGGTGTGAGGCCGGTCGCGGCCGCGGTCACGAGATCGACGTTCGACCGTCCGAGTGCGGGATAGTATGTGTCGGAGAACAGTATTCGCTTGCATCCGGTCGTGTGGTGGGGGGTCAGCGCCGCTCGCAACCGTGGATCGGGCACCTGGTCGTGCAGGTGACGCAGTGCGCGCGTCTCGAGTCGGCGCGACGACCCGGTGAGTGCGGGGACGAACGATTCGCCGCGCCAGTACTCGGCGACACGGGAGAGTTTGCGCGGCAACCTGATCGGTTTGCGTCGGGGAAGGATCCACGGTGCCGTGCGTTGCACGACGGTGACGTGCCGCGCGACGGACGCGAGGTGGGGGACGACCTGCACGGCGCTCGCGCCCGTGCCGACGACGGCCACGCGCCGCCCTGTGACGTCGAGCGAGTCGTCCCAGCGTGCGGTGTGCACGACCGTGCCGTCGAAGGTGCCGTCGAGGCGGGGAGTCCGAGGGATGTTCAGTGCGCCCGTCGCGAGGACGAGGAAGCGGGCCTCGTGGCGGGTGCCGTCGTCGGTGGTCACGTGCCAGCGCCCGGTCGCCTCGTCCCATCGGCAGTCGGTGGCCGCCGCGCCGCACACGATGTGCTCGCGGAGTCCGTGCCGGTCGGCGAGGGCGCCCAGGTGGTCGAGGATCTCCGGCTGCGTGCCCCGTGACCGCGGGTGCTGCGGGGCGAACGAGTACGAGTACAGCGCCGGCGGGATGTCGCACGCGCATCCCGGGTAGACGTTGTCGCGCCACGTCCCGCCGATCGTGTCGGCTCGTTCGAGCACTCGGACGTCGCGCCCGCGACCGCGCAGGTAGGCGGCCGCGCCCAGACCGGCGAAGCCGGCACCGATGACGAGAACTTCGGAAGCGATCACTTGAACAGTGTGCAAGTTGTGCGTCTACCTGGCAAATAGTGCTGTATTCGACATTCTAGGAAAAGTCCGAGAGCAGCGGATATTTTCCTGATCCACGGAGGAAACGTCGAGCACTACATCGACGAGACCCCCGTGCATCCCGCCGACGAACCGCTCAGACGATGTCCTGCTCGTGCCCGGCCGCGTACTTCCGCAACCCCCGGTACGCCTCCGCGGGCGTGCGCCGACCCGCGACGACGGCCTCGACCTCCGCGGCGATCGGCATCTCCACGTCGAATTCGCGGGCGAGTTCCATGACGGTCGGCGCGGTCTTGACGCCCTCGGCAACCTGACCGAGTTCGACGAGGATCTCGTCGAGGGTGAGACCGCGCGCCAGCGCCTCCCCGACCCGCCGGTTGCGTGACGACGGGCTGGTGCACGTGGCGATCAGGTCACCGATGCCGGTCAGGCCCGCGAAGGTGCGCGGATCGGCACCCATCGCCTCGCCGAGCCGGGTCATCTCGGCGAGGCCCCGCGTGAGCACCATCGCCCGGGTGTTGTCGCCGACACCGAGGCCCTCGGCCATCCCGGCGGCGATCGCGACGATGTTCTTGAGGACACCGCCCAGTTCGCACCCCAGCACGTCGGTGTTGCGGTACACGCGGAACACCTTCGACGCGAACAACGGTTGCAGCGCGGTCGCGACGGCGTCGTCCTGGATCGCGACGACCGACGCCGCTGCTTTGCCGTCCGCGATCTCGCCGGCGATGTTGGGTCCCGACAGCAGACCGACGGGATGCCCGGGCAGGCATTCCGCGATCACCTGGGTGGGACGCAGCCGGGTTCCGGGTTCGAGTCCTTTCGCGAGCGACAGGATCGGCACCCAGGCACGCAACAGGTCGGCGATCTGTTCGAGCGTCGACCGGACCGCGTGCGACGGCACCCCGACGACCAGCACGTCGGCCTGCTGAGCGGCTTCCTCGATGTCCGCGGTGGCACGCAGCCCGTCGGGGAGTTCACGGTCGCCGAGATACCGGCTGTTGCGCCGGTGCTCGTTGATCTCCGCGACGGTGGCGGGATCGCGGGCCCACACCAGCGTCGGGGTGTTGTGTGCCGCGAGCGACGCGACGGTGGTGCCCCACGAGCCGGAGCCGAGTACGACGACCTGGACCGGACGCGCCATCCGAATTCTCCTGTCCCCGCCGAACGATGTGGATGCCTGTGGCGACCAGTGTGTCGGGCCGTGCCCGGTCACGCAGGGAATTCGTCGGAGTTCGTGTGCCGAACGTCAGTTCGCGAGCATCTCCGACACCGTCACGAACCGGTAGCCGTCGGCCCGCAGCGCGGCGACGATCCCCGGAATCGCGGCGAGCGACGCGGCCCGCGACGGATACATGACGTGCAACAGGATGATCGACCCCGGGCGGGTCTGCTCCACGGCCGTCCGCACGATCGTGTCGACGTCGGTGTCGGCCGACACCGAGTCCGGCTCCACGTCCCAGGTGACGGTCGTGCGGTCGTGCTGATCGAGATACCGGGGCAGCGTGATCAGCTTCTTGCCGTAGGGCGGACGGAACGTGATCTCTCCGTCGTATCCCGCGGCGCGGATCTCCGCGTCGGTGCGTTCGATCTCGTCGGCGACGGTGCCCGGTCCGACGAACACCATCCGGCGGTGCGACGCGGTGTGGTTGCCGAGTTCGTGTCCGGCGTCGACGATCGCGCGCCCCAGATCCGGGTGCTCGGCCATCTCGTCGCCGGTCACGTAGAACGTCGCCGGAACACCCGCCTCGTCGAGCGTGCGGAGCACCTCGCCGGTGGTGGTGCTCGGACCGTCGTCGAGGGTCAACGCCACCACCTTCTCGTCGGTGTCGACGCGATTCACGAGCGTCCCGAACAACTGGACGGTGCGGGAATTCATCAGCTCGAAGCCACCGAACGCGACGACCGTCAGCGTGATCACCACGACCACGGTGGAGACGAGGACGGTTCGGAGACGTGAACGCATGGATGCATCCTGCCAGGCACCGTCGAGTTCCCCGCGATCGGTGGGCCGACGCTCACTGCTCCTGCCGGAACCGGGCCGCGAGCTCGCTGCGTGACCGGATCCCGAACTTCGCGTACACGCGGGTCAGGTGGTACTGGACGGTCTTGACCGAGAGGAAGAGCTCGCTCGCCACCTCCTTGTTGGTGTTCCCGCCCGCGACGAGCGTTGCGACGGCACGTTCCTGCGGGGTCAGAGCCGACACGTCCGCCGACTCGCGGCCGGTCGTCGAGGCGCCACCCTTGAGCCCGCCGGCCTTCAGTTCGCGGTCGCACCGGGCGGTGATCGAGGTCGCTCCGAGGGTCGAGTACAGCTCGCGAGCCGTGCGGATGACACTGTCGGCGTCCCGTCGGCGCCCGGCGCGACGCAGCGTCTGCCCGTAGGCGAAGTTGACGCGGGCACGCGCGTACGGCAGCGGTAGCGGTGTGAGCTCGGCCAGTGCGGACTCGAACGACTCCTGCGCCGCGTCGATGTCGCCGCGGGCTCCGTGGATCCGTCCCCGCACGTAGCCCAGGCGTGCCTTCGCGGAGCGGTGCCCGCGGGCCACGGCGCGCTCCTCGTGCGGAGTCAGGAAGGCATCGGCTTCGTCGACCCGGCCGGTCATCACCAGCGCATTCCCGTACAGGTCGGTCCACGGCCAGAAGCCCGGCTCGTCGAGGGCGGCCCGGTGCTGCAGTGTCCGCAGCGGCTCGAGATACCGCAGCACGCTGTCGTAGTCGGCCGCGACCTCGGCGCACTGCGCGGCCGAGATGCAGGACGGGACGAGCATCAGCGCGTAGTCGTTGACGCCGGCCCGGCCGCGGAGGATGTGTTCCCGGGACGCGGCCCAGTCGCCGCGCAGCGCGTGGATCTGTGCCCCCGTCCAGTGCACCAGTGGTCGCAGCAGATCCAGCCCGGTCGAATCAAGTTGTGCTGCAGCTCGATCCACTGTCCGCAGCGCGTCGTCCCACGCGCCGAGGACGAACTGGGTGCGCGCCAGCCACGCCTGCGCCCACAACGAGATCCTCAGTGACCCGCCGCGGAACGAGGTGGGCTCGGCGATCTCGAGTTCGGTACGGGCCCGGTCGGGTTCGTCGAGCACGAGCGCCAACCATCCCTCGGCCATGCGGATGCGTTGACTCTGCGCACCCAGGCGGGTGTGCTCGGGGAGCGTCGCGTATGCCTCGCGCGCCTCCTCGATGCGCCCTGTCATGCCGAGCCCCAGTCCGCGGATCGCTGCCGCCTCGACGGCCGCGGGCGTGTTCTCGGGGACCAGTGATGCGGCACGGTCCGCCCAGTCGACCAGGTCGTCACCGCGAAGTCGCGCCAGGGAGTGCAGCACCATGCGCTGGCAGATCATCGCGGCGAGTCCGGGATCCGACGGAGGGTCGCCCCCGAGTTCCCACGCCGCGGTCAGCAGATGGTGGGCTTCGGCTGCGCGGCCACGCTGGATCGCGAGGTAGGCGAGCACGGTGTTGCGCATCGGTCCGCCCGGGACGCTCTCGATCTCGGGGACGAACGTCTGGGCCTGAGGAAGATCGGCCGCACCGATGAGTGCGTCGACACCGCGGATCAGGCGTTGCGTGCGCAGATCACGGTCCGGCGTGATGCGACCCGCGGTGATGAGCGCCTCCGCCGCGCGTCGCCATTCGCCGTCGGACGCGCGTTCTCGTGCGTAGTCGTCGAGACGGTCGGCGAGGGCACCGTCGGAGGTGGGGGTGGCCGACACCAGATGGAACAGTGAGCGGCCCTCGTCGTCGACGAGTTCCGCTGCGCGGGCGTGCAGGTCGTGCCGTGCGGCCGGGCCGATGCCGTCGGTGACCGTGGCCCGCGTCATGGGGTCGGCGAACGAGACGGTGGTGACACCGCGCTCTTCCGACACCGTGAGCAGACCCGTCGAAAATGCCTCGTCGAGAAGAGGAATCGGGTCGTCGGTGGGGGTGAGGGCGGCGACGACGGTGAGGTGCGCGCCGTCGCCGAGAATCGCGGCGGCCCGCACCAGATCGCGGGTCGCCGGTGCGCAGGACGCGAGCGTGCGCTGCACTGTCGACGCAACCTGCTGCGGCGCGGGGAACCGCTCCCGCCATCGATGCCACTGGGCGTGCGGGATCTCGTCGAGCAACTGCTGCACCGCCCCGGGATTCCCGAGGGTGTGGTCGTGGAGTCGGTGTGCCGTCCACGGCGACAGGTCGATGCCGGTGTGTACCAGAACGAGACGCGCGACGGATTCGGGGGTGAGCGGCCCGACATGCACAGTCGTGCCGCGGTGCACCGCCAGCACCCGGGCGACATCGTCGTCGACGGAGGCGGGCAGGACGTCCGGGACGATCCACAGCATGAGCACGGGCCGGTCGTGGGCACGCCGGATCATCGACGAGAGCGTCTGCAGCGAGTCGACGTCGGACAGGTGCGCATGATCGACGACGACCAGCGTCGGCTCCCGCACGGTCTCGAGATATGCGTGCGCGGTGTCGATGGCATCGCCGGAACCCGTGACCGCGCCGGTCAACTGTTCGAGCACACCCCACGGGTGGTGACGTTCCCATTCCGCCCCGGACGCGGTGTGTACCCGCATCGTCGGATGGCGTTCGATGAAATCGTCCACCAGGGACGTTCTTCCGGAACCCGGAGGCCCCTCGACGAGGGCGAGCACGGGGGTTCCGGCCCGCACCTCGTCGAGGAGCCCGTCGAGTCGGTATCGCTCGCGTTCGCGTCCGACCAGCCCAGCGTTCTCGGTCACACGTCCACGGTAGTCGCGGGTGCGGGCCGGGGAACGTCGATCGCGGTGACCGTGGTCTTCGGCGCCCGGACGAACGACGTCACCACACCACCGGCAAGGGCGATGCCCGCGAAGATGTAGAAGTTGACGTTGTTGGCGAATCCGGCACCGATGAGGACCCCGCCGATGATCGGGCCGACGATCCCGCCGAGCCGCCCGAACCCGGCGCACCACGCCACACCCGCTGCGCGGGCCGGAGTGTCGTAGTAGTTCGACACGAACCCGTACACGAGGACCTGCGTGCCGATGGTGCCGACACCGGCGATCGCCACGGCGGTGAGCAGGACCGGCAACGGGAACCCGAACGTCAGGAGCACCAGCGCGACCGCGGCGAGGAAGAAGGTGGTGACGATGACCGACTGCGGTCCGCGTCCGTCGGCGATGCGCGACGCGATCAGACCACCGACGATGGCGCCGCCGTTGAGCACCAGCAGGAACGCGAGCGACCCGTCGGCGTCGTAGCCCGCATCCGCCATGATCTTCGGCAGCCAGGTGTTGAGGCCGTACGTCAGGAGCAACCCGGCGAAGCTCATCATGCCGAGCAGCGCGGTGCCCGTCGTGTACCGACGGCTGGCGAGAGCCGCGAATCCGACCTTCTCCGTCGGTGCCGGCGGTGTCGTGTCGGGCACGGGGAATCCGTACCTGCTGCACACGCCGCGTGCCTCGTCCACCCGGCCGCGGGAGATCAGCCAGGCAGGGGATTCCGGCAGCTTCACCAGGGCCAGGGGCAGCAGGATCACCAGCGGCAACGCACCGATGAGGAACAGGCCGCGCCATCCGATCACGTCGCGCAACGCGATGGCGAGCAGCGACGCGAGCACACCGCCGGCGGGGACACCGCTGTAGACGATCGCATTGAACAGATTCCGGCGTCCGGCGGGCGCGAACTCGGCGACGACGGCGCCGGCGGTGGCGACGAGACCACCCACACCGATTCCGGTGAAGAACCGGAGGGCACCGAACATCGGGATGCTCGTGGCGAAGGCCGCGGCACCCATCCCGACGGAGAACCAGACGATGTTGACGAGCATCATGCGGCGTCGGCCGAGTCGGTCGCCGAGCGCACCGGTGACGAGCGCGCCGACGAGCACACCGACCAGCGCGTACGAACCGAGTGCGCCGGCCTGCTGCGCGGACAGTTCACCGATCTGGGCGGGGTCGGCCATGAGGGTGGGCAGGACGGTGCCGTACACGACGAGGTCGTAGCCGTCGAAGATGATGGCGAGGGTTGCGAGCGACACGATCCACAGGACGCTGCGCTTGTGCTGCGGACTGGTCCAGCCCTGTGTGCTCTGTGTGGTCCGGTTCATCGATGACTCCGAGTGTGTGGGGGATCACAGGTGATTTCGGGTAGGAAAATGGCCTCACCAGCAGGGACGGCCTGTTGGTGAGGCCTTCGACGACGGGAGTGGGTGGGGCGCTACCCCAGATCGCCGCCGGCAACCGGGAGGACGGTGCCGGTGATGTAGGAGGCCTCCTCGGAGGCCAGGAAGGTGATCGCGGCGGTCTGCTCGTCGAGCGTGCCGTACCGCTTGAACAGGGACGAGTCGACGGTCTGGTCCACGATCTGCTGGTACCAGGCCTTCTCCCGCTCGGACCGCGGCGCCGGGCCGCGGGCGACGCGGCGTTCCGGGGCGACGGTTCCGCCCGGCGCGGTCGCGACCACCCGCACGCCGTGCGGGGCGAGTTCGAGCGCGAGCGACGCCGTGATCGCGTTGACGCCGCCCTTCGCCGCCGCGTACGGAATGCGGTTGACGCCGCGCGTCGCCACCGACGACACGTTCACGATGGTCCCGGACCGCTGCTCGATCAGGTACGGTGCGACCGCCCGGCACGTCCACAGCGTGGGGAAGAGCGACCGGCGGATCTCCTTCTCGATCTCGTCGGACGCATACTCCTCGTAGGGTTTCGCCCAGATCGTGCCGCCCACGACGTTGATCAACACGTCGACGCCGCCGGCCTCGCGGACCGCGAACGCCAACGCGTCCTCGGCGCCCTCGAACGTCTCGAGGTCTGCGGTGACCGAATGCGCGATACCACCGTCTGCGCGGAGTTTCTCGGCCACCTCGTGCACGAGGTCGGACCGGTCCACCAGCACGACCTCACCACCCTCGGCCGCGATCCGGGTCGCGACGGTCAGCCCGATGCCCTGCACGGCCCCGGTCACCGTGACCCGACGTCCGTCGAACCTTCCGGGGAACACCTTCGCGTCGCTCATCGCGCGCCCGCCGTGGCGCCATCGCTGATGGCGCGGCGCATCGTCGCCTTCGCGTGGTCTGCGTGCGCGACGATCAGGTCGCGGGCGCGGGCCCGATCGCCCTGCTCGTACGCCTCGACGAGTTGCAGGTGTTCGTCGACGATGTGTTCTTCGATCCACTGGGCGTCGCGCAGCACCCGGTACATCAGCCGGGTGACCTCGAGTCGGTTGTAGGCGTCGAGCAGCACCGGGTTGGTACAGCAGCGGAACAGGAACTGGTGGAATGCGGCAGTGGTGTCGGTGAACGCCTCCGCGTCCGTGAAGTGGTCGCCCTCGACGGAGGCGCCGGAGGCCTCGGCGAGGATCCGGAACTCGACCAGTTGCTCGGGAGTGAGTCGGCCGATCGTGAGTTCCAGGACGCCGAGTTCGAGGGCCATGCGCGCGTCGAACTGGGCGTCGGATTCGGCGACGGGCGGGTGCTCCTCACCGATCTCGTAGTTCCCGGGATCGGCGGGGCTGTCGAGCGCCACGGGCTGCCCGGTCTCGGCGGCGGCCTTCTCCGCAGCCGCCTTCTCGGCGTCCGTGGGAGCCGGGGCGGTGACGCCACCGGGGGTGGCGGAGGTGTTGAACTTCTCGAAGTAGAAGTTCGCCGGGACGATGCCCTGGTCCGCGAGGTGGGTGCGCACGGCCTCCACCATCGGCGGGGGGCCGCACAGATAGATGTCGACGTCCCCGTCGTTCAGATGCTGCGGTGCGAACAGGCCCGTGACGTATCCCTTGTTGGGGGCGGACGAGTTCTCGTCGGCGACGCAGTAGTCGAATGTGAAGCCGGGCAACGATTTCGAGTATTCTTCGAGCTTGTCGAGTTCGGCGAGATCGTGGTCGAAGGTGACACCGTAGATCAGGTGGATCGGGTGGTCGCTGCCGTCGACGGAGACCTTCGACAGGATCGACAGCAGCGGCGCGAGGCCCGTGCCGCCGGCGAGGAGCAGCGACGGGCGCTTGCGTTCGCGGAGGAAGAAACTGCCGAACGGTCCGGTGAATTCGAGGGTGTCACCGACCTGCGCGCGGTCGCGCAGGTATTCCGACATCAGCCCGCCGTCGGTGATCTTCACCAGGAACGCCAGGGTGTCCTCGTTCGGGCCGGTGCTGAACGAGTACGAGCGGGTGGCCTGCTTGCCGGTGCCGTCGTCGCTGCCGGGCACACCGATGTTCACGTACTGACCGGGCAGGAACACCAGATCGTCGCGGTTGTCGATCGAGATGGTGAACCCGATGACGCTGTCGGAGAAGCGGTTCAGCTCGGTGATCGTCGCCGTGTAGGTCGCCGCGGCGGTCTTCGCGACGTCCGATGTGCTCGCGATCTGCACCACCAGATCCGATTCCGGCATCATCTGACACGGCAGGCAGAAACCCTGCTCGGCTTCCTCGTCGGTGAGTGCGTCCTCGATGTAGTCGCCCCCGTCGTAGGTGCCGGATTCGCAGAACGCCTTGCATGTTCCGCATGCGCCGTCGCGGCAGTCGAGGGGAATGTTGATGCGTGCCTTGTACGACGCATCGGCAACCGTCTCGTTCGGCTTGCACTTGATGAAACGGGTCACCCCGTCCTCGAAGGCGAGTGCCACCTGGAATGTCATGGCCTCGAGCCTCCTTTCGTGGTGTCGGGGTGGATCAGACGACGTAGACGTCCACGATGTGGTGGATGTAGTCGTTCTTGAGCACGATCTTCTTCTTCTTGATCACGGGCTGCGCACCGGACACGTCGAGGGTCAGGAACGTCGTCCCGAAGTACGTGTCCGTGGTGTTGTAGCGGAAGTACAGGGAGAACCAGTTGTGCCGCAGATCGATCTCGGTGCCACGACGCTCCAGGATCTCGACGTTCGTGATATTGTGTCCCGTACGGGGTTCGGGGAGCGATGTCGCCGACGAGCGGTCGGTGCGGATGCGGAACACGCGGTCTTCGAGTCCGCCCCGGTTCGGGTAGTAGATCAGCGAGATCTCCGACTGCGGATCCTCGGTGGTCTCACCGTTGTCGTCCCACGCAGGCATCCAGTACTCGGCGTCGGGGTGGTAGCACTCGAGCCACTGCTCGAAATCGCGGTCGTCGAGCAGGCGTGCCTCACGGTAGAGGAACTGTTCGATCTCGGTCTGCGTCAACTCGGTTGCGATGGTCATTTTTCCGGATCCTCTCAGGCGTTCTCTGCGGCCTGCTCGGCGTCGGCAGCCTTGCGCATCTGCTCGAGCCAGTAGCCGTGCTGGATCGGGTACAGGCCTTCGTCCTCGGTCTTGACGCCGCTCGACAGGACGTTCTTCATGCCGAGATCCTGTGCCACCTGGTCGGGTCCGTTCAGGACGTGTGTTGCGCCGCGGCTCATGTCGTTCCACGGTGCGGCGGTCGCGAGGTAGGTCTTCTGGCAGGACCGGAACTCCTCGAGATCGTCGGGGGTGGCCATGCCGGTCGCGTTGAAGAAGTCCTCGTACTGGCGGATGCGGTTCGCGCGGGACTCGGCGCTCTCCCCCTTCGGGGCGATGCAGTAGATCGTGACCTCGGTCTTGTCCACGGAGATCGGACGGAAATGCCGGATCTGTGACGAGAACTGGTCCATCAGATACACATTCGGGTACAGGCAGAGGTTGCGGGACGCGCCGACCATGAACTCGGCCTTCTTCTCGCCGAACTCGCGGGCGAGTTCGTCCTTGCGCGGGAACAGCGGGCGGTCCTCGGGGTTGCCCCACCACATCCACAGCAGCAGGTGCCCGTGCTCGAACGAGTAGTAGCCGCCACCCTGCTTGCCCCAGGTTCCGGCGTCCATCGCCTTGGTTTCGTTGGTGGACTCGCCGGCGGTGCGACGCGCGGTCGTCGCGGCATAGTTCCAGTGCGTCGCCGACACGTGGTAGCCGTCGGCGCCGTTCTCCGCTTGCAACTTCCAGTTGCCGTCGTAGGTGTAGGTGGACGAGCCGCGGAGTACCTCGAGCCCGTCGGGGGACTGGTCGACGAGCATGTCGATGATCTTCGTCGTGTCACCGAGATGCTCGGTCAGCGGCAGCACGTCGGGGTTGAGCGACCCGAAGAGGAAACCGCGGTAGTTCTCGAACCGTGCGACCTTCGTCAGATCGTGGCTTCCGTCGGTGTTGAACTGCTCGGGGTAGCCCGCGTCCCGGGGGTCCTTGACCTTCAACAGCTTCCCGTTGTTGCGGAACGTCCACCCGTGGAACGGGCAGGTGAAGGTGGTGCGGTTGTCGGTCTTGCGGCGGCACAGCATGGCACCGCGGTGACTGCACGCGTTGATGAGGCAGTTCAGTCCACCGTCCTTGTCGCGGGTGATCACGACGGGCTGACGGCCGATGTTGGTGGTGAAGTAGTCGCCGACGTTCGGGATCTGGCTCTCGTGCGCCAGGTACACCCAGTTGCCCTCGAAGATGTACTTCATCTCGAGTTCGAAGATCTCCTCGTCGGTGAAGACATCGCGGCGGAGTTGGTGCTTGCCCTGTTCGGGGTCCTCGACGAGGGCGTGGTCGAGGTGAGTGCGCACGTGGTCCACGGTGTCGGTCATGGGGGTCCTCCAGTATCGGCGTCGTTCCCGACGCGGGCGGCGCCCTGTGTATGCGCGGTTCCGATCCCGATGGCAATCGACGGGCTGCGTCGGTTGTCGTGCGCGGGGTTGTCCGGTCCGCTCGAACGGGGCTGTGTCCGGCGTTGGTTCCACGATGCCAGGCTGTGTCTGTCGTCACACCGGGGGAATGCCTAGTGATACCTACGACCTCGAGGCTCGGGGTCCTACGACCCTCGTGCGGCTCGCGGCACGAGTGAGTCCGCGGCACGAGTGAGTCCGCGGCGCGAGTGAGTCCGCGGCGCGAGCGAATGTATCGCTCACTCGACTCGATCGAGCGAGCGATACACTCGCTCAGCTCTCCGGCAGGAGTCTCCGCGCAGGTCCGAGCAGGCCGGTGTCCTACTCGTAGACCCGCAGCGGACCGGGATTCCACCACCCGGATCGGGTCACCTCGACGGTGTCGATCTGCGCGGGAACCGCATCGGGATAGAACCGTACGTACCGTTCGAGCGAACCCCAGTCGCGGGCCCAGTCGTCCTCCAGATACGTGGGGATCGCTTCGGGTCGGGCGAGGACCTCGGTGAATCCGAGGGGCCCACCGTTCTCCGCGGCCTGCCACGTGTCGGTGGAGGACACCGCGAGCGGCCGGTCCGGCAGGATCCGGTAGTTCGGCATCTCCGCCACCCCGTACCGATGGTCGAACGGGCGTTGACACGGGAACTGCAGGCCCACCGCCCAGTCCAGCAGCACCGGCTGCTCCGAGCCGATGTCGTCGTTCAGCGTGACGAGCTGCGGGACGCGCGGTGGCGTGAACGCCAACCACTGATCGCCGGTCAGGTTCGGGTCGTTCGCGACGATCCGCACCGCGTTCGTGTCCTCCGGCAGGTCTGCGATCGGCACGCGCAGGTTCCGCCACGACGGCGCGGGGCCGATATCGCGGGGCAGATAGCTGCCCTGCACGTCGACGCTGCCGTCGGCCTGCCGCACGCCGTATTCGAGCAGAAGCGACTGCCCGTAGGTGAGGGCACCGGTGTCGTCGTACGACCAGATGCGTCCCGCCGCGGAGATCGCGATCAGCGGTGCGTCGTCGCTGCGCTCGGGCAACGCGTACCAGCTGGATGTGAGCCGCGCCGGCTCCTGGATGCCGTTCTGATAGCTGCCGAGCACCGGGGTGACGGCGGGGTCCAGCCCGAACGGCAGCTTGACGGTGCTGCCGTTGACGGTCTCCGCCCCGGACCCGCCGGTGGTGCCGCCGCCCGCACCCGTCTCGAAGGTGACGCCGACGGTCTGGGTGTCGGTGTTGCCCTGGCCGGGTTTGACCTCCACGTAGTCGGCGGTGAGATCGGACGGGACACCGTCGGGCGAGAAGCCGACCGGTTCGCTGCCGGCGAGGGGGTCTCCGTCCGCCGGCGGGTTCGCCGGGTCGACGATCGGTTCGAGCCGTCCCGCGTTCGGATCGGACTCGACCAGCACGTCGGTGGCGAGCCCGCACGTCTGCCCGGTCACCGCCTCGATGTTGGATCGCGCCAGCGAATACGCCGGATACTGCGACACCGCGCCCTTGAGCAGCGACAGCACCTCGAACAGCACCATCGCCGCCGCGACCACCGTCAGCGGTGCCGCAGCGAACGTGCGGATCCGACGGCCCTTCTTCGTCGTCTCCTTCTCCGGTGGCGGCGCGTACCCCTCCCGCAGGTACTGCCATGCGACGAGCACCAGCGCCGCCCCGAACAGGATCAGGAACAACGTGGACGACTGGTAGCCCTTCAGCGACACGGTCTTGTCGAACCAGGGGATGCCGTAGCTCGACACGTACCACCAGCCGTTGATACCGGCGAACGACACGGCGAGGACGAACAACAGTCCGGCGAGGAAGATCGTGCGATTGCGCCGCGACCGCAGGGCCTGCGCCGACACCAGCACCGCGGTGACCGCGGCCAGGGACCCGGCGATACCCGCGTACGCCCCGAAGTGATGGGTCCACTTCGTGGGGTTGAACATCATGAAGAACATCGTGCCGAACACGATGCCGATCAGCCGCCACGTCGGGCTCACCGCGACACCCGGGACACGCCGGCGCCGCAGCAACACCAGCAGCGACGTGAACAGGCACAGGATCATGACGAGGAACGCGAAGCGTCGCGACAGCGACCCGTCGACGGTCTGCACCATCAGGTAGTAGTAGCGGAGGAAGTCGTTCCACCACTCCTCGTTCGGGCCGATGATGGTGCGCACCCGTGTCGCCTCCATGACCGCCGCGAACGACTGGTCGGCGAACACGACGACGAGAACCAACAGTCCGGCCGCGGCGATCGGGGCGAGCAGCGGCAGTGCCCCCACCTCGCGGTGTCTGCGCACGACGATGCGGGTCAGCGGGCGCACACCCGCGATGAGCGCCGCGACGCACATCAGTCCGGTGGGGGCGGCGGCGAGAGTGAACGCGCCGATGATCACCGCGGTCGCGGCGGGCAGCAACCGGCCCGTCGCGATGGCCCGTTCGATCGAGCACCACGTCAACAGCGCACCGACCGCGACGATCGGTTCGGGACGCAGACCGTTGTTGAAGGGAAGCCAGAACGCGAGGAACACCATGCCGCCGGTCCACAGGGCGATGCGGTTGCGTCGCACGGCCCGGCCGAGGCGCGGCACCACCTCGCGGCTGATCACCATCCAGCACAGGATCCCGGCGATCAACGCGGGCAGCCGCATCCACGGGCTGGCCGTCGACACCTTCGCGAACACGGCGAGCACGTCGTAGTACCAGCCGAACGGTGCCTCGGGGACCCCGAACCACCGGAAGTAGTTCGCCATGTAGCCGGCATGATCGGAGACCCGGGCCATCGTCAGCAGATACCCGTCGTCGGACGTGTTCGCGCCGAAGAAATGCCAGCCGGCGAGGACACCCACGACGACCGCGTCGACACCGGTGAACCTCCACCAGCGTGCGGGCAGGAAACGCCGGTGCCCCCGACCGTCGGTGCCGTCGAGGCGCGCCAGCGACCACAGCGCCAGCGCCGTCGACAACACCGCCAGGAGCATCGCCAGGCTCTTCACCACGGTCGGCGACGACGAGAACCGCGAATCGATGTCGACGGTGACGGACAGGCCGGGAACATCGGTGCTCAGGTCGCTGAACACGCCGACGACGACGGGACGCAGATCCCCGGTCAATTCTCCGGCCCGCGCGGTGCCGTTCTCGTCGGTCAGGCCCGTGAACTCGGCGGTGGTGCGGTCGGCGTCGGAGAAGATCCGGATCTCGCGGCACGCACCGGACTCGACCTCGGTGCGCGGCGCGGACGCGACCACCACGTTGCGGTCGAGCACGTCGACGTTGTCGCCGACACGCACGAACATGGCGTTGAGTGCGGCGTCCTGCCCGTCCGTCGGTGCCGTAGCCAGGAGCATCCCACCGGTCGGTGGCAACTGGGCGACGGCGCTGCACGGCACGGTCGCGGACAGTTGCCGCGGCACCTGCGACATCAGCGGAGCTTCGACGTCGGTGACCGAGCCGTTCTGCGGCCACGACAGCGACGCCTCGGTGACCTTGACCGGCAGGAACGGGGTGGCGAGGGCACACACGACGCCGATCAGTCCCGCGACGACGGCGATGAGCCGCGCCGTCCGGTACCGCTCGCGCAGATCCTCGCCGAGCAGGGCGGTTGCGGTCACGGGAGGGGTGGTGTCGGGTGTCGCGTCGTCGGGCACGGGTGACGATGCTATCCGGCGGCGCTTCGCGGCGGCACTCTCCCTCATCGACCGCGGGACGCGGCGTCACCCGTCCGGGTGGCGTTCACTCGAGCAGGTCGGGTACGCCGTCGCGGATCTCCCCGGGTGTCCACAGCCCCCATCGGGTGACCTCCTCGACGTGGACGTCGGCGGGGCCGGCACCCGGATCGATCGGTGCGTACCGTTCCAGCGAACCCCAGTCCCGGTCCCAGTCCTGATCCAGATAGGTGGGCACCGTTTCCGCGGTCAGCAGCAGCGGGATCCATCCGAGCGGACCACCCCCGATGTCGTCCTGCCAGCCGTTGGTGGCGTCGGCACCGACCCGGTCCGGCAGGATCCGGTACTCGGGGACCTCCGCGACACCGTCGCGGTGACCGAACGGACGTTGGCACGGGAACGCGAGGCCCACCGACCAGTCCAGTAGCACGGGGGCATCGGATCCGACCGTGTCCTGCAGCGTCGCGAGCCGCGGGAGCCGGGGCGGGGTCAGCGCCACCCATTGGTCCGGCGCCAGGTCCCCGTCGCGCACGACGAGACGGACCGCGTCGGCGTCCGCCGGAACCGTATCGGTGGGTACCCGTAGATTGCGCCACGACGGGGACGGCCCGATGTCGACGGGCGAGGCATCACCGAGGACACGCACACCGTCGTCGGTGATCTCACCGAACTCGAACAGCACCTCCTGACCCGGTGTGATCACCCCGTCCGGATCGACGTACCGGACACGCCCGGCGACGCTCACCACCAACAGCGGTGTGGCGTCGCTGCGCTCGGGAAGCACGTACCAACCGGACTCGAGTTCGGCGTCCTGCTGCACGCCGCCGCGGTGGCTGCCCAGGACGGGAACGCGCGCCGGATCGAGCCCGAACGGCAGATGCACGGTGCTGCCGTTGATGCCTTCGTCGCCGCGCTGCCCGCCACCGGTGCCTGCGGTCGTCGACGTGCTGGTGCCGCCCTCGTCCGGGTCGACGGTGTTCGCGCCGCCCGCCACGGTGGTCTCGGCGTCCGCGGTCAGGTCGGACGCGACACCGTCGGGGGTGAAGCCGGTGTTGCGTCCGGCGCCGAGCGCGTCGGCGACCGTCGAGTCGAGCGGGGCCAGCAGGCCGGCGTTGGGGTCGGTCTCCACCAGCACGTCCTCGGCGAGCCCGCACGTGTCGCCGCGCAACGCCGCGACGTTCGATTTGGCGATCGAGTACGCCGGGTACTGTGCGACCGCGCCCTTGACCAGCGACAGCACTTCGAACAGGACGACGGCGGCCGCGACGACGGTCAGCGGCGCCGACGTCGCCGCACGGATCCACCCGGTGCGTTCCGGCTCCGGGGACGGTGTCGTGAACGGCTCACGCAGGTGGAACCACGCGGCGACCGCCAGCGCGAGCACCGTCAGCGCCAGCAGCGCCGTGGAGAACGCGAAACCGGAGATCGACGGTGGTTTGTCCCACCACGGCACCCCGTAGCTCGACACGTACCACCAGCCGTTCGTTCCGGTGAACGACATGGTGAGCACGAACAGCACACCGGCGGTGAACAGGGCACGGTTGCGGGCCGACCGGATGCCGGCGGCGCCCACCCCGACCGCGGCGAGGGCCGCCACCGACGCCGCCAGCCCCGCGTACACCCCGAAATGATGTGTCCATTTGGTGGGGGTGAGCATCATCAGCAGCAGCGACGCGAAGACGATCCCGAGGATGCGGCGGGACGGACCGATCGCGCTGCCCGGAACCCTGCCCCGACGCAACACCAGCATCACGCAGACCACCAGGCACAACAGCATCACGAACACGCCGAACCGTCGGGCGAGTGAACCGTCGGGGGCGACCGTCAGCAGCGCGTCCCACCGGAGGCGCTCCTCGAACCACGGCACGTTCGGGCCGACCGCGGAACGCACTCGCGTCGCCTCCATCACGGTCGCGAGGGTCTGGTCGGCGAACACCGCGATCATCACCACGGTTCCCGCGGCGAGGAGCGGCGCGATCTGCGACAACGTTCCCACCGTCGCCCGCCGTGCGGCGAGGACCCGCAACAGCGGACGGGCACCGGCGAGCAGTGCCGCCACGCAGATCAGGCCGGTGGGCCCGGCGGCGAGGGAGAACGCGGCGATCAGAACGGCGATCGCCGCCGGCAGCATCCGACCGGTCGCGATCGCCCGCTCGACGGAGCACCAGGTCAGCAGTGCGCCGACGGCGATGATCGGTTCGGGTCGCAGCCCGTTGTTGTAGGGCAGCCAGAAGGCGAGGAACACCAGCGCGGCCGTCCACAACGCCACCCGGTTGCGGCGCACCGCCACCCCCAGTCGGGGGATGACCTCGCGGCTGACGACCATCCAGCACAGGATCGCCGCTATCAGCGTGGGGATCCGCATCCACAGGCTTGCCGTCGACACCTTCGCGAACAGCACCAGGACGTCGTAGTACCAGCCGAACGGTGCCTCGGGCACCCCGAACCAGCGGTAGTAGTTGGCCATGTATCCGGCGTCGCCGGACACTCGCGCCATGTTGAGGATGTAGCCGTCGTCGGAGGTGTTCGCGCCGATCACATGCCACAGCAGCAGGGTTCCGACGGCCACCGCGTCGACGACGGTGAACCGCCACCACCGCGCGGGAAGGAACCGGCGTGCGCGTCGACCATCGGCTCCGTCGACCCGGTGCAGTGCCACCAGCGACACCAGCGTCGCGAGGGCGCACAGCACCATCACGACGAGTTTCAGGGTCGTGGGTGTCGACGTGAACCGGGAATCCAGTTCGGCACGCACCGACAGTCGTTCGGATTCGCTGTCGTCGACGAGGGTCCCCGTCTCACCGTCGAGGTCGGAGAACACCCCGACCATCTGTGGCCGCACGTCCCCGTCGACGGTCGTGGCGACGGGGGAGCGGGCACCGACGATCTCCGCCGCTGTCCGTTCCGAGTTCGAGGCGACCGTCACCGCGGTGCACGGATCACCGATCGGAACCGATACGAGCACGGAATTGCGCAGGATCGCCTCGATCGTCCCCGGCTCACCGTCCTCACCCGGCACCGCACGGATCACCAGGGCGTTCGCGGTTGCGTCCGGTGCACCGGACGGCACCGTCGACATCACCGTGCCGCCGTTCTCGCCGAGGGCGGTGACGGCCGAGCACGGCACGCTGACCCGCAACGTCAACGGTGTGTAGGTGACGAGCGGTGCATCGATGCTGTCGAATCGGCCGTTCTGCGGCCACTGCACCGCCGCGACCTCCTGCCGCACCGGCAGGAACGGAATCGTGAGTGCGAGCACGAACCCGAGCAGCCCCGAGACGACCGCGATCAGTCGTGCGGCGCGGAGGCGATTCGGCGCAGCCGTCGATGCGGACGTAACGGGCGAACGGGAGTCGGCGGGCACAAGCAACGATGCTAGGCGAGCGCGGAGGGTTGACGGGACAGGCGTGCGCGGGGGTGTCGGTGGACCCGCGACCCGGAGGAACCGGTCGGCGGCACCCGAGCGCAATCCGGACGGGTATCCGCGACCCCATCCGGCACATGCGATCACAGCACTAGCATCGACACCCATGGACTCTTCGTCGGCCATCGCGCGTGCGCTGCGGCGTGCCGGGGTCTCCGACGTTCGCGACGACACCACCACCCGCGCCCTCTACTCGACCGACGCCTCGCTGTATCGGGTTCCGCCGTCGGCGGTCGTGTTCCCCCGCAGCGTCGACGAGGTGGCCACCACGCTCGACGTGTGTCGCCGGGACGGGATACCGCTCACCGCGCGGGGAACCGGGACGTCGCTCGCCGGAAATGCCGTCGGCACCGGTGTGGTTCTCGACTTCTCCCGGTATCTCGGACGGGTCCTCGACGTCGATCCGGAGGCGCGCACCGCGCGGGTGCAGCCCGGTGTGATCCAGGCGGATCTGCAGCGCGCCGCGGCACCCCACGGCCTGCGGTTCGGTCCCGACCCGTCCACCCACAACCGCTGCACGATCGGCGGGATGATCGGCAACAACGCGTGCGGTGCCCGCGCACTCGGCTACGGTCGCACATCCGACAACGTCGTCGGACTCGACGTGCTCACCGGCACCGGCCACGCTCTCGCGCTACCGGGCCACGATGCGCTGCTCGACCCGCTGCGTGAACTCGTCGGTGGTCACCTGGCGACGATCCGCACCGAGTTCGGCCGGTTCGGCAGGCAGGTGTCCGGGTACGCCCTCGAACACCTGCTGCCCGAGAACGGTTTCGCCGTGCACCGCTTCCTCGTCGGCAGCGAGGGCACGCTCGGGGTCGTCACCGGAGCCACCGTGCGGCTCGTCGCCGACGCTCCGCTGCGTTCCCTCGTCGTGCTCGGCTATCCCGACATCGTCGCGGCCGGCTCCGCGGCACACACGTTGCTGCGGTTCCGTCCGACGGCCTGCGAGGGCATCGACTCGCGCATCGTCGACGTCGTCCGGACCCGCCGTGGCCCGGGCGCGGTGCCGCCGCTGCCGGGCGGGGCCGCCTGGCTGTTCGTCGAACTCGCCGGCGACGATCCCGACGAACTCCGCGCGCGCTCCGACACCCTGGTGGCGTCCGCCGGCGCCGTCGACGGTCTGCGGGTGGACGACCCCTCGCGCGCCGCGGCGCTGTGGCGGATCCGCGAAGACGGCTCCGGGTTGTCCGGGCGCAGCCCGAAAGGGCTGCCCGCGCACGCCGGCTGGGAGGATGCCGCCGTCCCACCCGAACGGCTCGGCGACTACCTGCGCGATTTCGACGAGCTGCTCGACAGCTACGGCATCACCGGATTCCCGTACGGACACTTCGCCGACGGATGCATTCACATCCGCCTCGACATCCCCCTCGAGATCCCGGGCATGTTTCGTGAATTCCTGTTTTCCGCAGCACAGCTCGTGTCGTCGTACGGTGGGTCGATGTCGGGGGAGCACGGCGACGGCCGTGCCCGCAGCGAACTGCTGCCGCTGATGTACTCGCCGGAGGCCATCCGATTGTTCGGCGCGGTCAAGGCCGTGTTCGATCCCGACGACATCCTCAATCCCGGGGTCCTGGTCGACCCCCGGCCGGTCGACGCCGATCTGCGCGTCCCGGCCGCGCGTGCCCTGCGCACCGACCTCGGGTTCCGGTACCGCGACGACGACGGCGACTTCACCCGGGCCGTGCATCGTTGCACCGGTGTCGGAAAGTGCCGTGCCGACACCACCGCTGTCGGCGGTGTCATGTGTCCGTCGTACCAGGCGACCCGCGAGGAGAAGGACTCCACACGCGGTCGCGCCCGAGCCCTGCAGGAAATGCTCAACGGCGGTCTCGTCACCCATTCGTGGCGGTCACCCGAGGTGCACGACGCGCTCGACCTGTGCCTGTCCTGCAAGGGGTGTGCATCGGACTGTCCCACCGGAGTCGACATGGCCATGTGGAAATCCGAGGTGCTCCACCAGACGTACAAGGGGCGGCTCCGTCCCATGAGTCACTACACGCTCGGCCGACTCCCCACGTGGGCGGCGCTCGCCTCCCGAATGCCCGGCGTCGTCAACACGCTGACCCGGTTGCCGGGTGCGCGGTCGGCCGGCCTGACGGTTGCGGGACTCGACCGTCGCCGTCGCATCCCGCAGTTCGCCACCACCACCTTCAGGAAGTGGTTCACCGCCACTGCACGGCAACGGTCGCGCACCGGCGAGCCCGTTCTGCTGTTCGTCGACACCTTCACCGATCATTTCACCCCGCACGTCGGTGTCGCTGCCGTAGAGGTGCTCGAGGCCGCCGGCTATCGCGTACGCATCACCGATCGTCCTCAGTGCTGCGGGCTCACGTGGATCACCACCGGCCAGCTCGACACGGCACGGAAGATGCTGGGGCGCACCGTCACCGAACTCTTCCGTGCCGGAACGCCCATCGTCGGGCTCGAACCGTCGTGCACCGGTGTGCTGCGGTCCGACACCGTGGAACTGCTCGGTTCCGAACCGGCCCGGGTGGTCGCGGACTCCACTCGCACCCTCGCGGAACTGCTCGGCGACTGGCAGCAGCCCTCGCTGGATGGCGTGACCGTCGTCGCGCAACCCCACTGCCACCACCACGCGGTCATGGGGTGGGACACCGATGCCGCGCTACTCCGCCGTGCCGGTGCCGACGTCACTCGACTCGGTGGGTGTTGCGGCCTGGCAGGCAATTTCGGTGTCGAGCGTGGACACTACGAGGTGTCGGTTGCCGTCGCGAACACGCAACTGGTGCCCGCGGTGGAAGCGGCGTCCCCGGACGCCGTGATCCTCGCCGACGGGTATTCGTGCCGCACCCAACTCGACGACCTCACCGACCGTCGCGGCATCCACCTCGCGCAGCTCCTCGCGTCCGGCCTGCCTCATCCATCGTCGTGATCCACAGTAGTTCGGAGGTGTGGACGAAGTGGATACGAGGTGGTCGGTATCTCACGCGCCGCGGTAGGGACGGTGACGTCCCTTACGCGGCACGTAATTTCTGGGACGACCGGTGGTGCGGGCCAGCGGGTCGGGTGTCGTGCCGTTCTTCTTCGGAGTGAATCGGGTGGCTCGAGGTTCGGTACGGTGGGGAATTTTCAGGACGCGACGGGTCTTGGCGTCGATGTCGCAGTTGCCGGAGGCGACGGAGTGGAGGATGCCGTTGTAGACGAGGTCCCAGAGGTCGGGGTTGGCTTGGAGGTCGTGGATCTTGAATGAGTGGATTGTGTTGCCGTGGACGTCCTTCAGCCGCAGGACGCGGGCGTAGCCGTCGGCGGAGAACTGGATGCGGGTGAGGTGGTAGGTGTCGACCCAGCTACTGCGCCATTGCACCCAGGTGGCGCCGGCCGCTGACCACGAATTCCCACACGCGCGGAATATTATCCAGGAAAATGTCACCACAATCGTCCAGTACCACCACCAGTGAATCCACTCGAATCCAGCTTGCACCGAGATCAGAGCGATGGAAAGGCCTGCCATGACTGCCGCGGCAAAGTACTGGTCGCGCAACGTCGGTTGGTCCCATTCGAGCATCGGTCCGAGGCTGTCCGGTGGTGGTGCGGGCCGTCTCCGAGGTGAGCGGTCCATCGGTGTGGTTGCGGTGCCGTTGTGGATGCGTGGTGCGCGGGGTGGTCGGGGTTCGCCGGTGACCGGGTCGGGGATCGGAGGCAGGTCGGATGTGTGCATCGTGCTCCTCAGAAAAGATTGCCGACCCAGCGCACAGCCGAACCGGCGGCACCGGTGATGTCGTCCCAGTGCTCGATCGCTTCACCGACCCCGAATGCGACGCCGACACCAGCGCCGACGGCGAGCAGAGTGACGGGCCCGCCCGCTGCGCTGGCGAGGATCAATTCGGTCGCAACAGTTCCTGCAACGAACCCGCCGACGTCCTTTGCTACAGCCTTCACTGCGTCGCCTGTGGTCTCGGTGTTGTACACGTCGTAGCCGGTTTGGATGATGGTCAAACCCGCGCCGACAACGGGGATTCTGGATCCGATACTGGTGAAAGTTGATCCGTTCGGGAGAAGTGAGTCGACGTTCCCACCGAAAACTTGGACGACCTTGTTGTCACCGAGTCCGGCGAGCAGCCGGGAGTTCTCCGCCGCGAATCGGGCGGCATCGTCGGCGCCGCCCTGGAAGGCCCGGACCGCTCGGGCTGCCGTGGCTTCCGGATACGGATCGTTCAGCCGTGCTGCTTCTGCGGCGAGCTGGTGTAACCTAGTCAGATTTGCCCCCCGACTCTCCGCAATCGCGTTCCATTTCGTCAACTCGGCGAAGGCGGTCCCGATATATCCGGTGACGGTGAATGCGGCCAGCCAACCCCACTGGGCCTTCGCGTCCTTCAAGATCGTCATCGGTCCGTGCATGGCCTCCGCGAATGTGCCGTGCGCTGCCGCCTCGATCGCGCGGCCTTCCGAGACAAGCCCCGCTGCGGCGTCATAGGCGACGACCTGTCTGGCTCGAAGAACCTGGGGCGCGACGTCATACGAGTTCGGGTCGATCATGACCGGATCCCCGATGGCGGTACCGAACTCGACAGGGATGCCGGCATCCGAGGCCGTCGACTCGGCCTGAGACATCCGCGCCTTGGCGGTGGTGATGTCGGCTGCGAAAGAGCGGAGAGCAGTTCCGATCGCATCGACCTGGTCCGCTGCCTCCGTTGTTCCGGAGATGATGCCATCGAGCGTCACCCGGAACTCATCGCCGGCGGGACTTCGGAACTCGTACTCGGATTCGGTGCGGGCGTCGCGCGCCGACTTCAACTGTTCCCCTACGCCGGTAGCGAGAACGGTGAGCGAATCGGCGCACGAGGAGCACGAGGCGGGATCACCGAAGACTCGTGTGTCGAGGCTCATCGTTCACCGGCCTTCGCGATCTCCACGGCATAGCGTTCGGAGGTCTCCTGGTAGTCGCGCAGACTGTTCTGGGTCAGGTCGGCTGCACCGGCGAGTGACCGGACCGCCACGTCCAACGCTGATGCGATCTCCCCGAGAGCGTCTACGAGCAGCGCGGTCGATGTGCCGGCATCCGGGAAGTCGGTGGTGTCGGATCCGAGGTCATCGATTCCGATCGCGCCGACTGCCAGATGGCGTGCGACGGAGTTCAGGTCTCCGATCTCGATACTCATGACGTCCGCGGCCTCCCCAGCGGATCCTGCAGCCAACTTCGAGGACGGCGATACCCGTCGTCGGTCGATGGAGGCGGTGGGGGCGGTTGCCTCGCATCGAGCAGGACCACGTCGTATCCGGTAGTTCGGTGAATCTGTTCCAGTCCCGCGCTGTCGATACCCATCCACGGCTGCTGCGGTCCGCAACAGCGGACCAGTTCCTGCAGCGATGTGTAGGCGGGCAATGCCAACCGGCCGTCGGCCAGGGTGCGCATCTCCAACCGGACCTGCCCCGATCCGTCACGGCGGCGAGTCGGCACGTACAGAACGTCGTCCATCGAACCCCCATTCGGTCGTAGCCCCCGTACGACCCGGCGCGACTCTACCGCAGCGGTGATGAGTTTCCGGATCCCGCCCGGTCGGTACATGCGACACCATCGCCGCAACCTCGGGAGACCGCCATGACCGCCGGTACCGCATCCACGACCACCGCGACCACCCCGTCGAAGGCTGCCCGCACCGCCGGGTGGATCATCAGTGCACTCGTCGTGTTGTTCCTGCTGTTCGACTCGATCATCCACATGCTGAACACTTCACAGGTCCAGGACGCGATGGCGGACCTCGGATTCGATCCGAGCCTGAACCGCGTGTTCGGGGTGGTGTTGCTGATCTGCCTCGGTCTGTACGTCCTGTCCGTCACGTCGATCCTCGGGGCGGTGCTGCTCACCGGTTACCTGGGGGGTGCCGTCGCGACGAATCTGCTCACCGAGCAACCCATCGTCAGCACCACACTGTTCCCGATCTACACCGGCATCCTCGTATGGGCGGGATTGTGGCTGCGCGACAACGAAGTCCGTTCGATCATGCCGATTCGTCGCGGGTGACCACGACGAACGGCCCCACCTCCGTCACGGTGAAACGCGGATCGTCGAACAGTTCTTTGGGGAAGGTCACCGTGTACCGACGCACATTCGGGTCGTTCGGGTAGACATCCTCGGCCAACCGCAACGTGTAGCCCTCGGCGCCCTGCCGGAAGACGACGGCGTCGGGCGCACGCCACGGCAGGTCGTCCCATGCCGCGAGCAGTTCGTCGGTGGACCCGAGTTCGCTCCATCTCTCGATCTCCGCAGCACGACCTTCGAAGTCCGCGAGCGGATTCGCGTAGTGCGACGTGAGCGCCTGGAACCCGTAGTACGGGTGGAAGGCGAGGAACGTGGTGTCGGCGGTGAGTACGACGTGGTCGTGGCGGTCGCCGCCGAGCTGCGCGAGCAACGTCTCGTCGATCTCCGCGTAGTACGACGCGGCGCCGGGTGGTCGCTGGTCGGCCCGCTCACCGTCGCCGTCGGTGTCGGTGTACGCGACGGTGATCTCCCCGGCCAGCACCTGCGGAATGTTCTGGGTGAACGCGAGCGCCCCGAGTGCACCGACCGCAACCAGCACCCGGCGCACATTCGGATTGTCGCTCGTCGCGCGGCTGATCCAGCGGGAGAAGTCGACGAACGCGAACGTCCCGGCAACACCGAGGAGTACCAGCAGGATCACCTCGAGCCGGAAGGCGAGGAGAGTGTTGCCGAGCGCGGTGAACGCCATCGACGCGAGGAACCACAGGTAGACCGCGATCACACCGAGGCCGAGAGCCTGAGCTCTCCGCGACGACGGCGCCCGCCCCACGAGCCACACCGTCCCGAGCAGACACAGCAGACCGACGAGGGAGAAGTGGAACATCGGAAGTGGCAGTCGCGCGCCGGTGTCGGGCAGGTAGTGGGTGGCGGTGCCGGACCCTGCGGTGGTACCTCCGGTGAGCACCTCGATCATGAACGGCGCCCACACCGTCAGTGCGACTAGCGCGGCGATCGCGGCGATCGTGACGAACCGGCCGAGCACCGGCAAGGCGGCTCGCCACGAACCGTCGGCGCGCCGGGCGAGTACCGCCGCGGTCACCGCCATCACGGTCACCGTGAACGCGGCGGATCCCAGGTACAGGGTGTAGAACGTGGCGGCCAATCCGAGGAACAGTCCCGTCCCCACCACCGCACGGGTGCGAGCGCACCCCAGGCGAGGACGAGAGCGGGTGCGATGAGCAGCGCGATCACCGCGCCGTACGGTTCCGGCGACCCGTAGGCCAGCACGATCACCGTCGACGCGGTCGCCGCGAGCACCGCAAGATCCGACCGGACGAGTTCCGACCACAGCACCAGCGCCACCACCGCCGCGACCGCCAGCGACGCGATGGAATACGGCTTGAACGCCTCCCACCCGTCCATGCCCAGCATGTTCGCGACACGACCGCCGACCCAGAACCAACCGGCCGGATAGAACGACGGGACGTCCGCGTAGTTCATGTCGTGCAGCGCGACACTGTCGGTGAGGCGGGTGAGGAACTGGGTGCGGAACTCCTGATCGACGGACACGCCGTGCAGATACAGTTTCGTCGCCGCCAGCGGCATCCCGAGCGTCGCCGTGACCAACCCGGACAGCGCCGCCCACGACAAGACCCTCGCACCGGTCACCCAGCGACGGCGACGCAACAGGAGGACCGACAGTCCCAGCGCGGCGAGAGCGACGAACTGCATCACCGTCGTCACGGCCTGCGTCACGTTGGACGAGTTGAACGCCGGCCACTGCACTCGTGCGAACACGAACAGGCCGACCCCCGAAACGACGACCGCGACGACCACCGCCGCGATCATGCGGCCGGCGGTCGTCGCGGCCTTACGCCAGGGGGCGACGGGGATGACGGTGGTGCTCGTGTCGGTCACGGCCACCGAGCCTAGTCAGATGGGAAGTTTGCGGAACACCGCCCGCGGCAGGTGCCGCAGCACGATCATCACGAACCGGAACGGTCCGGGCGCCCACACGATCTCCTTGCCCCTGTCGGAGGCGGCGACCGCGAGTCCGGCGACGTCCTCCTTGTTCACCGTCAACGGAGCCTCGGCGACGTGCGCGCTGAACTTGGTGCGCACCTGCCCCGGGCGCACGACGGTGACGCGGGGGCCGAACGGGCGGAGGGCCTCGCCGAGACCCAGGTAGAAACCGTCGAGGCCGGCCTTCGACGACCCGTACATGAAGTTCGCGCGCTTGACGCGTTCACCGGCGACCGACGACATCGCGATGATCCGCCCGAAACCCTGGGCCTTCATCTTCTCGCCGAGCAACACACCGACCGACACCGCGGCCGTGTAGTTGACATTCGCGACGAGGACGGCCTTGCGCTGGTTCTGCCACAGCTCCTCGGAGTCGCCGTCGAGCCCGAACGCGACGACGGCGACGTCGACGTCGCCATCCTGCCAGGCCTCGTCGATGACCTTGGGGTGGGACTCGGTGTCGAGCGCGTCGAAGTCGATCAGGTCGACCTTCGTCGCACCGGCGGCCTTCATCTGGTCGGTGGCCTTCTCCCGCAGCGGATCGTTGGGGAGGGTTGCGAGGACGACGCGGGCCGGTGCCTTGCGCAGGTACTCCTCGACGATCGCCAAGCCGATCTCCGAGGTGCCACCGAGCAGCAGCACGGTCTGGGGGTTGCCGACGGCGTTGATCATCAGTTCAGTTCCAACCTTCTGGACATATCGGAGGCGAACACGTTGGTGGGGTCGACGTCGCGGCGCACCTTCAGCCACTCGTCGATCCGCGGGTACATCGAATGGAAGGTCTCGGCGTCGGTCCGCGAATCCTTCGCGGTGTAGAGGCGACCCCCGAACTCGAGGACACGCTTGTCGAGTTCGCGGACGAACTCGTTCAGGCCGGCCTTGATGGGGAAGTCGACGCAGATGTTCCAGCCCTTCATCGGGAAGCTCAGCGGCGCCTTGTTTCCCTCACCGAACAGCTTGAACACGTTGAGGAACGAGTAGTGACCCGATGACTGGATGTCGACGATGATCTTCTTGAACTCGTCGACGGCCTCGGTGGGCACCACGAACTGGTACTGCAGGAAACCCTTCGATCCGTACGCGCGGTTCCATTCGCCGAACAGGTCGAGGGGGTGATAGAACGCCGTCAGATTCTGGATCTGCCCGGTCGCGTTCTTCGTCTTCCGGTAGTACAACTCGCCGACGATCGAGAAGTCGAACTTGTTCGCCAGTCCGTTCGGGAACACGTCCGGGAGCGTGAGAAGTGTCGGCGCGTCGAAGGCGAGGGGGTTCTTCTGCAGCTTCTTCGGCAACTGGTCGAGAGTTGCCAGCGACCCGCGGGAGACCGCCCCGCGCCCGAGCTTCGGCGGTGCCGAGATCGCATCGAACCAGGTACTCGAGTAGTCGTACCTGTCCTCGGAGCCGTCGCTGTGCACGGCGATGGTCTCGTCGAGCGACTCGGTGCGCATGCTGTCGGCGATGAAGTACGCCGTTTCGGTGGGCGTCATCTCGATGGTCGCGCGGAGGATGATGCCGGTCAGGCCCATGCCGCCGACGGTCGCCCAGAACAGCTTCGAGTTGCGCCCGCTGGGTGTGCACGTGCGGATCTGCCCGTCGGCGGTGAGCAGGTCGATCGAGCGCACATGGTTGCCGAAGCTGCCGGCGCTGTGATGGTTCTTACCGTGGATGTCGGCCCCGATCGCACCACCGATGGTGACCTGCCGGGTACCGGGAAGGACGGGAACCCACAGCCCGAACGGCAGGGCCGCCCGCATCAGCTGGTCGAGGTTCACGCCGCCGTCCACGACGACCTTGCGGGAGTCACGGTCGATGCTGTGGATCTTGTTCAGAGCGGCCATGTCGACGACGAGGCCACCGGCGTTCTGCGCGGGATCGCCGTACGAGCGGCCGAGTCCTCGGGCGATGACACCGCGACGCAGGTGCGATGGCTTCGACTCGTTCTGCTCCGCAACCTGGGCGACTGCCTTCGCGATCAGTTCGACATCAGGCGTGGAGAGCACCTCCGCGGTGGTCGGCGCGGTGCGCCCCCAACCGGTCAGGGTGCGTGTCTTGGTGGGGAGAGGCTCGACGGCCTGCTCGTTCGCTGTCGTGGACATCGGCATAGAGGCTACCCGCGACCCGGTGCGGGGCGGCAGATGCCGTAGGTCACCGACGTGATACGGGCAGTACCCTCGACTGCGTGCCCGAGCCCCACGACCACGTCCAGCCGCTCCCGGAACACCACGTTCCGCTGGCCCCGGAGCTTCCGCTGACCGATTCCACGGCCGACGAAGCGCTCGACCTGAAGACGCAGCTGGTGCGGTTCGTGCTGACCGGGGGGCTGTCGGCGATCGTCGACTACGGCCTGTACGTGCTGCTCATGGCGCTGGGTGTGGGCCGCGACGTCGCGAAGGCCATCTCGTTCGTGGCCGGCACCACCACCGCCTACCTCATCAACCGGCGCTGGACGTTCCAGGCGCCGCCCAGCAAGGCGCGGTTCGTCGCCGTCGTGATTCTGTACGCGGTGACGTTCACCGCGCAGGTGGGTATCAACGGCCTGCTCAACGACGCCATGTCGGATGCGTGGTGGGTCACGCCGTTCGCGTTCGTCGTGGCGCAGGGCACCGCGACCGTGATCAATTTCGTGGTGCAGCGGCTGGTCATCTTCCGGATCCGCTGATTTGTGCAGGTTTCTGCCCGCTCAGCGGTCAAAAACCTGCACAAAACCGAAAAACGGAACCGTTCGACGAGCGGCTGCGTCTGAAGGGCATGGACCGGCACGAGATCCTCGCGATACTGGCGCGGCAGGACGGCGTCATCACGCGTGCACAAGCACTGGCATGTCAGATGAGTCCGTCCGCCGTCGGCCGTCTCCTCCGGTCCGGCGAGTGGATCCCCGTGGAAACGGGTGTCTACCAGCGCGCAGACCGCGAACGCACCCCGGCCGTCGAACTACGAGCGGCGGTCTACGGGGCAGGATTCGACGCGGTGGCGTCCGGTCCCAGCGCCTGCTGGTGGCACGGTCTGCTCGACTCGGTTCCTGATCGGATTCACGTGACCGTGCCCCGGAACCGGTACCGACCCCGGTCCCACGCCGTGTCCGTGCGCCGCCGTGATCTGCCGTGGAAGGACACCCTCGTGGTGCGGCACCTTCCGGTCACCGCACTTCCGTTGACCGTGCTCGAGACCGCGGTGGTGATTCCGGGTGGCACGGCCCTCATGGACCGCGCCTTGCAGCGGCACACGACATTGGCCGAACTCCGCCGGGCACACGAACGCAATGCCGGTCGCCACGGCACAGTTGCCGCGGCGAGGCTTCTGGACGTCGCGGAGTCCGGTGGGCACTCGGAAGCCGAGCGACTGCTGCTCCACCTGTTGCGCAAGGCCGGGCTGGACGGCTGGCGGATACACGTCCGGAGCTGTGGGTTCGAGATCGATGTGGCATTCGAGAAGGAACGCGTCGCGATCGAAGTCGACGGGTGGAGGTGGCACCGCGACCCGGAGCGGTTCCGCCGGGACACGGAGCGTCAGAACATCCTCGTGAACGCCGGGTGGCATGTCCTTCGGTTCACCTGGCACACCTTGAACGACGATCCCGAAGGTGTCATCCGCCGGATATGTGAAGCCCTTGCCCGCCGCCGCTGACTTGTGCAGGTTCTCGCCTGCTCAGCGAGCAAGAACCTGCACAAGTCGCATCAGAATCGGGGGAGTCGGCCTGCGTCGTGGGCTTCGGCGAGGGTCGGCGCAGCCTGATCCTTCGCGGACAGCTCGAACGTGAAGGGCCCGCCCGGTCCGGACGTCGGCCAGTCGATGCCGAGCGCGGGGTCGAGGGGGTGGACCTCGTGCTCGCGTTCCGGGGCGTATCCCGTCGAGCACAGGTAGACGACGGTCGAGTGATCCTCCAATGCCAGGAATCCGTGCCCCAGCCCTTCCGACAGGAAGATCGCCCGACGGTCGACGGTGTCGAGCAGCACCGAATCCCACTGTCCGAAGGTGGGCGACCCGACCCGCAGGTCGACGACGACATCGAGCACCGAACCGGACACACACGTCACGTACTTGGCCTGGCCGGGCGGAACGTCGGCGTAGTGGATTCCGCGCAGCACGCCGGCTGCGGACACCGAGCAGTTGGCCTGCGCGAGGTCGAGGGTCCGGCCGACGACGTCGGCGAACGTGGACTGCCGGAACCATTCGAGGAAGACCCCTCGGTGGTCCCCGAACTGCCTCGGAGTGAGCTCCCACGCCCCGGCGATCGTCAGTTCGCGGTGATCCATGACCTCAGTGGTCCCTTCCCAGTTCGAGCAGTCGGAGCAGATAGGTGCCGTAACCGGATTTCACCAGCGGCCGTGCCAACTCCTGCAGTTCGTCGTCCGTGATGAATCCGCGTCGCCACGCCACCTCCTCGGGCACACCGATCTTCAGCCCCTGGCGCTGTTCGAGGGTGCGGACGAAGTTCGAGGCGTCGAGCAGCGAGTCGAAGGTTCCGGTGTCGAGCCACGCGGTGCCGCGCGGAAGCACCTCGACCTGAAGTTTCCCGCAGGCCAGGTACGTGCGGTTGATGTCGGTGATCTCCAGTTCGCCGCGTGCGGACGGGCGCAGTCCGCGTGCGATCTCGACCACGTCGTTGTCGTAGAAGTACAGCCCGGGCACCGCATAGTGCGACTTCGGGTCGGCGGGTTTCTCCTCCAACGACAGGGCCCGGCCGTCACCGTCGAACTCGATCACCCCGTACGCGCTCGGATCCGACACCCGGTAGGCGAACACCGCGCCCCCGTCGACGTCCGCGAACCGGGTGAGTTGGCTGCCCAGGCGGGGGCCGTAGAAGATGTTGTCGCCGAGCACGAGCGCGACCGCGTCGGTGCCGATGTGCTCGGCGCCGAGGACGAAGGCCTGCGCGATCCCGTCGGGTTGTTCCTGCACGGTATAGGTGATGTGGATCCCGAACCGTGATCCGTCACCGAGGAGATGCCGGAACTGTGCGGCGTCGTGCGGGGTGGTGATGACCAGGACGTCGCGGATCCCGGCGAGCATGAGGGTCGTCAGCGGGTAGTAGATCATCGGCTTGTCGTAGACCGGGACGAGTTGTTTGCTGATCCCCTGGGTGATGGGGTGCAACCGCGATCCGGTCCCGCCGGCCAGGATGATTCCGCGCATGGGCGCCAGTCTCGCATGGGTAGGGTGGTCGCAATGAAACTGCTCGTCACCGGCGGTGCCGGGTTCATCGGCGCGAACTTCGTCCATCAGACGGTGGCGGAACGCCCCGATGTGCGCGTGACGGTGCTCGACAAGCTCACTTATGCGGGTAACCGGGCGTCGTTGGATTCGGTCGCCGACCGCATCGAGTTCGTTCACGGAGACGTCGCCGACTCGGCGCTGGTCGACGGGCTCGTCGCCGACACTGACCTGGTCGTGCACTTCGCGGCGGAATCCCACAACGACAAGTCGCTCGCCGACCCGTCGCCGTTCGTACGGACCAATCTGGTGGGCACGTTCGCACTGTTGGAGGCGGTGCGCAAGCACGACGTGCGCTACCACCACATCTCCACCGACGAGGTGTACGGCGATCTCGCCGTCGACGATCCGGCCCGATTCACCGAGTCCACCCCGTACAACCCGTCGAGCCCGTATTCGTCGACGAAGGCGGGTTCGGACATGTTGGTGCGGGCGTGGGTGCGTTCCTTCGGGGTGCGCGCGACGATCTCGAACTGCTCGAACAACTACGGTCCCTACCAGCACGTGGAGAAGTTCATTCCGCGGCAGATCACCAACGTGCTCACCGGGGTGCGGCCGAAGCTGTACGGCTCGGGCGAGAACGTGCGTGACTGGATCCACGTCGACGACCACAACCGGGCGGTGTGGACGATCGTCGAGCGAGGCCGGATCGGCGAGACCTACCTGATCGGTGCGGACGGTGAACTCGACAACCGCACCGTCGTGGAGACCATCCTCGAGGCGTGTGGGAAGGACCGCGCGGACTTCGACTTCGTCACCGACCGGCCCGGTCACGACCTGCGGTACGCGATCGACGCGACCCGGCTGCGCACCGAACTGGGGTGGGAACCCCGGTACCGCGATTTCCGGTCCGGTCTGGACGCGACGGTCGCCTGGTACCGCGACCACGAGTGGTGGTGGCGGCCCGCCAAGGATGCGACGGAATCGGCCTATGCCCGGACCGAGCGGATAGTGGGATCCTGACCGCCGTCGGGCGGTTGTTCCGGATACAGCGGTTGTTCCGGATATAGAGGACATTCCGGTTGTTCCGACCGAACCGGTCGTCGACTTGCGTGAGCAGGGAAGCGGGTCGTGGCCGCTGCTACTGTCGCATCCGGACCAACAAGGATCGACCACAACGGGGAGTAGCTCGATGGAGCAGGCATCTGCCGGCGACGTGACGAACGAGAAGACTGTCGACGCGCTGGGGGACGCCCTCGTCGAACCCGTCCGCCGCGACCGGCTGATCGTCCAACGAGGGTTGTTCGGATCGCTGTCGGAGCGGGTCCCCGAGAAGATGTACGTCGTCACGAAGGGCGATGCCGCCGCCGATCGTCACGGACTGCAACTCGCCGCGGGCGCGAAGGCGGGCACCAACACGTACTTCGGCCGGTTTCCGGCGAGCTTCTGGCAGCGCTGGACCGACGTGAAGACGGTGAGCCTGCAGCTCACCTACGCGTCCTCGGGGAGCGCTTCGTTCGCGGTGTGGGCGTCCGACGCCCGGGGCCGCGAGCGCATCGTCACCGTCGAGAAGGTGTCGGGTTCCGGCGATCTCGACCTCGAGCTTCCCATCGAACGATTCGTCGACGGAGGTGCGATGTGGTTCGTGGCCGAGGCCACGAACGGTTCGCTGCTGGTGTCCGATGTGCGGTGGACGGTCGCGGCGCCCGAGCATCTGCGCCCGGCCGCGGTGGTGATCTGCACGTTCAACCGCGCCGACGACTGCACCGTCACCGTCGGCACCCTCGCATCCGACGACGATGCGATGGCCGACATCGACGCGGTGTGCATCGTCGACCAGGGCACCGACCAGGTGCGGTCGCGCGCGGCGTTCGCGGAGGTCGAGGAGAAGCTCGGCGGCAAACTGAAGTACCTCACCCAACCCAACCTCGGTGGTGCCGGCGGGTTCTCGCGCGGCATGTACGAGATCACGGGCTCGCCGAACTCGGCGCACGCGAACGTCATCGTGATGGACGACGACATCCTGTGCGAACCCGAGTCGGTGCTGCGGATGAACGCGTTCGCGAACATGACGGTGCAGCCCACGATCGTCGGCGCGCAGATGCTGTCGCTGAGCAACCCGCAGATCCTGCACGTGAGTGCCGAACGCGAAGTGCTCGACGAGATCACCGCCGGTGCACTCACCCCGGGCGCGCGGATGGGCATCGACCTGGTCAAGAAGAAGCAGGACGCGCGTTTCGACGCGGGCTGGAACGGCTGGTGGACGTGCCTGCTGCCCGCCGAGATCATCGCCGACTGCGGGCTTCCGATCCCGTTGTTCTTCCAGTGGGACGACATCGAGTACGGCATCCGCGCCCGGTTCGCGGGTCACCCGACGGTCACGCTGCCGAACGCCGGTGTGTGGCATGCCGATTTCCATCTGAAGGACTACGACGACTGGTCGCGTTACTTCAGTATCCGAAACGGTCTGATCGTTTCGTCGATCTACGGTCGGTTCGACGGCACGGACATGGCGAAGTATCTGTTCCGCAAGATCGGCGAGCTGATCGTGTCGATGCAGTACGGGCTGGCGGCGACGTTCATCAAGGCTGCGGAGGACTTCCTGGCCGGGCCCGACGTCCTGTACGACGGCGGGCAGGCGGTGCTGAGGGAACTGCGGGAGTTGCGTGACCGCTACCCGGAGACGAAGCCGAAGCCGGCCGTGGACGTGGGCAACGAGTCCGACCCGCACACCCAGATGTCGGTGTGGCAGTTCGAGCCGGACGAGTCGCGCGAGGGGTTGGTGTTGCTCAAGCGCGCGGTGCAGCAGTTCACCGGTCGGGTCCAGGGGCGCCCGGTGACGGTGCCGGCGCATTTCGCGAGCTGGTGGCACGTGTCGCTGTTCGACAACGCGGTCGTCACCGATGCCTCCCAGAACGCGGTGCGGGTGCGTCGTCGCGACAAGGACACCGCCGTCGACCTCGCGAAGCATGCGGCACGAGTGTGCTGGCAGCTGCGCAAGGAGGCTCCCCACATGAAGCGGGTGTGGCAGGACGCGATGCCGAAACTCACGAGCCGTGAGAACTGGGCGCGTCTGTACGGAATCGACGGGTAACCGGTGCTCGGCCGGTCGTTGCCTCTGCTGGTCGGGGTGGCGACCGTGCTGGTGGGGGCAGCCTTCTCGTGGGTTCCGTCGCTGTGGTGGGACGAGGCCGCGACGATCTCGGCGGCGAACCGTCCGCTGGACGGATTCGTGGCGTTGCATGCGCAGCGCGACGCGGTGCACGCCCTGCACAATCTGCTGTTGCACGGGTGGTTCTCACTGGTCGGGATCGACGAGTTCACGGCCCGTATCCCGGGTGCCGTCGCGCTGGGGGTCGGTGCCGCTGCCGTCACCGCCACCGGCAGGATCCTGGCGGGTCCGCGCGTCGCGGTCGCGGCGGGTGTGCTGTTCGCATTGACGCCGAGGGTGACGTGGGCGGCGACCGAGGCGCGTTCGTATGCGTTCGCGATCGCCGGGGCCGCGGTGTTGTCGTGGCTGGTGGCCGCGGCGATCACTTCCGGTCACGCGCGCTGGTGGGTGTTGTACGCACCGATGGTGACGCTCGCGACCGTCACCTTCGTGTACACGGCGACGTTGGTGGTGGCACACGCGGTGACGGTGCTGGCGGTGCGTCGCGACCGACTGCGGTTCCTCGTGTCGGCTGCGGTCGGATCGGTGGCGGCGGCACCGTTCGTGTTTCTCGTGTGGTCGCAGAAGAAACAGGTGTCGTGGATTCCGCCGTTGGACGGCACGGTGGTGCGCACGGTGCTGTTGGACCAGTGGTTCCCGCAGGCACCGTGGGCGGCGGCGATGTGCGCGGTGATCGTCGTGGTCGGGTCCGTGTGCGTCGTCGCGTCGGGGGTGGGCGCGCGGGAGCGGATCCTGCCGTGGCTGGCCGTGCCCGGTGTCGTGGTGCCGATGGCGTTGCTGCTCGCGGTGTCGGTCGTGTCGGAGAACATCTATCTGGACCGCTACGTGGCGTTCACGGTGCCGTCGATGGCATTGTCGGCGGGGTGGATGCTCGCGCGGATCACGGCGCGGGGGTGGGTGGTCGCGGTGGGTCTGGCGGCGGTCGCGGTGGCGGTGGCGCCCGCTTACGTGGCGCAACGTCAACCGTTCGGGAAGCCTGGGGGATCCGACTACACGGCGGTCGCGGACCGTCTGCTCGAGGTGTCGCGACCGGGGGACTGCCTGGCGTTCGAACCGACCGTGTCGTGGCAGCCGACGTCCCCCCGTTCGGTCGCGGATGCCCGCCCCGACCTCGCCGAGCGGCTCGACGACGTCGGGCTCGGGCGCAGTGCCGCGGAGCGCGACAACCTGTGGTCGAGCGACGCCCCGCCCGATGTCCTCGCGGAACGCGCCGCGGACCGGTGCGACGTGGTGTGGGTGGTCGCGGACCGTGACCGGGACACGGCGTGGCGATTGTGGCATCCGAACAACGTGTGGTGGCGGTTCGAGCCGTACCGGTTCGCCGGTACCGACACGTATCGGGCGCTCACCGGCGTGGGGTTCGTCGTCGTCGACGCGGAGCCGGTGCACCACCTGCAGATCGTGCGTCTCGAGCGGGCGGGGCCGGGGGAGGACGCCGTCGAACGGACGGGTGTGCCGACGGGCTGACCGGCAGGTGGGGTCGGTGGTGTCCGGTGGGCGGTCACTGTTCGGTGAGGAGATCGGCGAGCGTGCGCAGGCCACGTTCGGTGGCGTCGGCGTCGGCGTGGCTGAAGTTGAGGCGGAGGGTGCCGAGGCGGGGCTCGCCCGCGTAGAACTCCTCGCCGGGCATGAACGCGACGTTCCGGGTGATCGCCTCGGGGAGCAGCGTGCGGGTGTCGACGGGCCGGTCGAGTCGCAGCCAGAAGAAGAGTCCGCCGTCGGGGGGGCTCCAGGTGGCGTGGCCGTCGAAGTGGCGGTGGAGGGCGGCGTCGAAGGTGTCGCGGCGTCGCCGGTAGAACGCGGCGAGGTCGGTGAGGCGGCCCGGCCACGTGCCGGCGGTGATCGCGTCGAGCACGATCTTCTGTGACAGCGACGAACTGTGCAGGTCGACGGCCTGCTTGAGCATCACCAGTCGGGGGAACAGGTCGTCGGAGGCGGCGAGGAAGCCGAGTCGCAGCCCGGGTGCGAACGTCTTGGAGAACGAGCCCTGGTAGATCCAGGAGCCGCCCCGCATCCGCGCGGCGATCGGGGTGCGGTCGCACGGACCGTAGGCCAGTTCCCGGTAGGGGTCGTCCTCGAACAGGGTGACGCCGCCGTCGGTGCAGGCGCGGGCCAGGGCGTCGCGTTCGGCGGTGGTCGCGCAGCGGCCGGTGGGGTTCGCGAAGGTGGGGACGACGTAGGTCAGGGGCGCGGCGGGTGTGTCGGTCCAATCGAGGTCGGTGAATGCGGCCCCGTGGAAGCGGAAGGTCTGGAGGGCGGCGAGGTAGGTGGGGTTCTCGACGGCGACGGGGGTGCCCGGGTCGACGAACAGTTTCGCGACGAGGTCGATCCCCTGCTGGCTGCCGGAGAGGATCAGCACCCGTTCCGGGGGCGCGTCGATGCCGAGTCCGCGGAGGTTCTCGGACACGACGGCCCGCAGCGCCGGGTCGCCTTCGCTGGGTCCGTACTGCAGGGTGGTGGGGTCGAGGTCGACTCTCGGGTGCGGGAGGGTGTCGGTGGCGGGGAGACCTCCGGCGAACGAGACCATGCCGGGCCGGTCGACGACACCGAGGATCTCGCGGATCGGTGACGGTCGTAGCGCTGCGACGCGGTGGGAGAACATGATGCCGTCCTTCGGTAGGTCAATGAAGTTGACATACCCTAGGGCGTGAACGAACAGAAGGTCAATGTGTTTGACCCAAATCGTGAGACGGAGCTGCGGCGCGCGATCGAGGACTTCTACTTCGGCTACCGCACCTTCACGGCGCTACCCGACCGGCTGCTCGCCGAACGCGGACTCGGTCGCACCCACCACCGCGTCCTCCACTTCGTTCGCCGCGACGACGGGATCTCCGTCGGCGCGCTGCTCGACGTCCTCGGCGTGACCAAGCAGGCCCTGCACCGGCCCGTCCGCGACCTGGTGGACCAGGGTCTGCTCACGGTCACGACCGACCCGGACGACCGTAGGGTCCGACGACTGGCCGTCACCGACGCGGGCCGCGAACTCGAGTCCGAACTCGTCGACACCCAGATGAACCTGCTCGACGACGTGTTCCGCCGGGCCGGTAACGGAGCGGAACGGTCCTGGCGGACGATCATGGAGTTGTTACGCGACACCCCGCCCGTGTCGGGTGGGGCCGACACTCACACCCAGTAGGCGACCCGGGAGCGGTAGTTGCGCATCACGCACAGCGCGAGGATCCAGCCGAGCACCGTGATCGCCAGCACGATCACCCAGTGGTACAGCTGCTGGTCGCCGCCGAGCAGCGGAGTGCGCACGATATCGAGGAAGTGGTACAGCGGATTGATCTCCGCGATCCGGGCACGACCCTCGTTGCCGGTGCCCTCGAGGGTCTTCTCCGTCCAGATGATCGGCGTCATGAAGAACAGGAGCTGGACGATGCTGCCGAGCAGCGGCGCGATGTCGCGGTAGCGGGTCGAGAGGATGCCGAACACGAGGGCCACCCACACGGCGTTGATCGCGATCAGAGCGAGCGCCGGGATCGCGGCGAGCGCCGTCCAGTGCAGCGGCTGGGGGAAGACGATGAGGATGCCGATGTAGATGACGATGTTGTGGGCGAACAGGATCATCTGCCGCCACACGAGTCGGTACACGTGCACACTCAGCGGCGTGGGCAACTGTTTGATCAGGCCCTCGTTCGACATGAACACGTCGGCGCCCTCGAGGATCGCGCCGCTGATCAGGTTCCAGATGATGAAGCCGAGCGCCACGTACGGAAGGAACTCGGGCACGTCGAGGTTGAACAACGTGCCGTAGAGCACGCCCATCGCGATCGCCGACACACCCGTCGCGATCGTGATCCAGAACGGGCCGAGCACCGACCGGCGGTACCGCTGCTTGATGTCCTGCCACCCGAGGTGCAGCCAGAGTTCGCGGTGGGAGAAACCGTCGCGGAGATCCTCGAACGCGCGACGGAAACTGCGCGACGACGATTCGATCGGTGCATTCTCGACGGTGAGGGCATCAGACACGAGTCCCGAGCCTACCCGCGCGTGTTTCTCCGTCCGTGCGGTGGCGACCCGGACGGCGTGTGAGCTCAGGAGCGGTGCACGGCGGCGGCGGCGATGTTGGACGCGAGCACGCCGAGACTGATTCCGGCTCCCTCCCACCGTTCACGATGCCGCGTCGGCAGCAGCTTCGTCGCGGCGAGGGTGACGGCGACCGGCAGCAGCGGCATGACCAGCGGTGCCGACCATCGCGGATATCGGGTGCGCCCCAGCGCAGCCAGCATCGAGACCTCCACCGACACGCCGGTCAGGGCGGCGCCGAACACGGCGTAGGGGATCTCGACGGACCGTTCGATCTCTGCGGCCTGCCCGAGTGCCGCTGCCCGCTGGGGAGTACCGGGGTCGGCGGCTTCGGCGGTGTGGAAGGCGGCACCCCACGGGTAGAAGGCGCCGTGGATGTACGACGCCATCGCCCACGCGCCCGCGTAGGTGCCCGCGATGCGCGCGGCCCGGGCGGTGCCGGTCGGTCGGAGCGCATCGTAGAGCTGCCATGCCGACGCGATGTGCAGCGGTGACGACAGCACGCCCCACAGCCCGCCGGCGCGCATCCGCGTCGTGGGTGATCCGAGGAAGGTTTCCGCGGCGTCGTGCAGATCGGTCTCCTCGCGGAGCAGCCGATGCTCCGCGGGGCGACCCCGTCGGCCCAGCAGGAGAAGGTCACCGACGGTGAAGCACGCCGATGCCACTGCACCGGCCGCTGCGCTCCGTCGTGCCCATGTCGTCGTCGATCGTCGCACACCCATGGCCGACAGCTTAGGTTTGCCTTCCCTTTCTGTGGGGAGGTGAGGGTGCGTGTCGGTGGCAGGGATCAGTCCACGGGGTCGCGCGAGATCGGGCACGTCATGCAGTGCCCGCCTCCCCGACCGCGACCCAGCTCGGCACCGCTGATCGTGATCACCTCCACCCCCGCCTTGCGCAGCGCGGCGTTGGTCTGGGTGTTGCGGTCGTACGTGAACACCACACCCGGTTCCAGGGCGACGGCATTGTTACCCGAATCCCACTGCTGGCGCTCCGACGCATACGCGTCCCCGGCCGTCTCGACGACCCGCAGCCGCGGCAGATCCAGGGCGGCGGCGACCACATCGACGAACGCGGTGCCCGCCTCGTCGGTGATCTCGACACCCGGAGCCGCGTCGGACGGACGCAACGTGAACGGGTGGATACCGTCGACGATGTTCGGGTGCACGGTGACCAGATCACGGTCCGCGAATGTGAACACCGTGTCGAGGTGCATCGCCGCGCGGAGCTTCGGCATGCCCGCGACCACGACGCGGTCGGCGGCGCCCTGGTCGAACAGCGCCTTCGCGAACTGGGTGATCGCCTGCCTCGACGTGCGTTCGCTCATTCCGACCAGCACCGACCGGTTACCGATCGGCATCACGTCGCCGCCCTCGAGGAAGGCCTGACCCCAATCCTGCTCCGGGTCGCCCCACCACACGGTGGAGCCGGCGAAATCGGGGTGGAAGGTGTACACGGCCTTCATGAGCAGCGTCTCGTCGTGACGGGCCGGCCAGTACAGCGGGTTGAGCGTCAGACCGCCGTAGATCCAGCACGTCGTGTCGCGGGTGTAGAGGGTGTTGGGGAGCGGCGGTAGGAGATACTCGGGTAGCCCCACCGACTCGCGTGCGAGGGACACGTAGCCGGTGCGGAAGTCGTCGGGCAGGTCGGCGGTGGACAGACCACCGATGAGGAACCGCGACAGCTCGCGGGGCGTGAGGGTGTCGAGGTAGTTGCGGGTGGGCTCGACCATCCCGAGACCCACCCGATTCGGGACCACCTTGCGATCGAGCAGCCAGGTGCGGGCCTCGCCGATCGCCATCGTCTCGGCGAGCAGTGCATGCAGTTCGACGACCTCCACACCGCGGTTGGTGAGCTTGTTGACGAAATCGAGGTGGTCGCGCTGCGCGGCCTCGACCCACAGCACGTCGTCGAACAGCAACTCGTCCGAATTGGTCGGTGTGAGTCGTTCGTGTGCCAGCCCCGGGGCGCACACGAGAACCTTGCGCAATCGCCCGACCTCGGAGTGGACACCGTGTGTGCGCTGAGCGGGGGTCGTCATCGTGGACTCTTTCCTTTCGGTGGGCGATACGGGTCGTGCGCCTTTCCGGTAGCCCGGACTACCGGAAAGGCGCACGGGTCAGAGGGTGATCCAGCCGGCGGTGAGGCCGACGACGCCGGCGACCGCCCCCGCCACCACGACCGCGAACAGGAGCGCCTCGCGCGGCGTGAACACCGCGCGGCCCTGTTCGCGCCGGGTGAGGACGAACAGGACGGTGGCGACGGCGTAGAAGATGAACGACAGCAGCAGGAACGATGCTCCCGCCGCGTACAGCAGGAACGCGGTGTAGATCGTCGCGAGGACCGCGACCACCAGGTCGCCTCGGAGGGTGCGTGCGCTCGCGTCGCCGTAGGTCTCCCGCGTGGCACGCAGTTTCACCGCGTACAGCGCCGCGAGCAGGAACGGAATGAGCGTGAGCGAGGCGGTCAGGTCGAGCGCGAAGTCGAACGCGTCCTCCGACAGCAGCGTGATGATCAGGACCGTCTGCGACAGGGATGTGCTCAGCAGCAGGGCGTTCACGGGTACGTCGTCGGCGGTGGATCGCGACAGGAACTTCGGCATGTCGCGGTCCTTCGCGGCCACGAACAGGACCTCCGCGGCCATGAGGCTCCACGCGAGGTACGCGCCGAGGACGCTGACGATCAGGCCGATGCTCACGAAGGTGCTGCCCCAGGGGCCGACGGCCTCCTCGAGTACCCCGGCCATGGACGGTTGCCGGAGTTCGGCGATCTCACCCATCGGCATGATCCCGTACGACACGATCGTCACCGACGCGAAGATCGCGAACACGGACAGGAATCCCAGGACGGTGGCGCGGCCGACGTCCTCGCGACGTTTCGCGTGCCGCGAGTACACGCTGGCCCCCTCGACACCGAGGAACACGAACACCGTCACGAGCATGGTGGAGCTGATCTGGTCGAACAGCGAGCCCGCATAGTCGGCGCCGCCGAAGTTGTCGGCGAACACGGCGGGGTCGAGCACGAACAGGCACAGCAGGACGAACACGATGATCGGCACGACCTTGGCGATCGTGACGATCCGGTTGATCGCGGTCGCTTCCTTGATACCCCGCCGGATCAGGAAGAAGAACAACCACATGCCCACCGAGCCGACGGCCAAGGCCAGGACGGTGTCGCCGGCGCCGAACGCCGGGATCCACGCGCCGAGTGTCGACGTGATCAGCACCCAGTACGTCACGTTGCCCACGCACGCGCTGGCCCAGTAGCCCGCCGCGGAGAAGAACCCGACGAATTCGCCGAATCCCGCCTTGGCGTAGGCATACACGCCGGCATCGAGGTCGGGCCGTCGCACGGCGAGTCGTTGGAACACGAACGCCAGCATCAACATGCCGGTGCCCGCGACGACCCACGCGATGATCGCGCCGGCGACACCGGTCTCCTGCCCGAACCTCCGCGGCAGGGAGAACACACCGGCGCCGACCATCGATCCGACCACCATCGCGGTCAGTGTGAGCACCGAGACCTTCGCGGTGCGTGCCACCCCTGCCGTCTGCTCCGCGTTGTCCGTCACACCGCCGAGATTTTCACATCGCCGTCGTGCTCGGCAGGGTTTCGACGGAGACGGCCGAGTCGGGTGACGACTCTCACGACGGGGACACCCGTCCGCGGAAGGACCGCAGCCGCAAGCTGTTCCCCACCACGAACACACTGGAGAACGCCATAGCGGCGCCGGCGAGCATCGGATTGAGCAGTCCCAGCGCCGCGAGCGGAATCGCCGCGACGTTGTACGCGAACGCCCAGAACAGGTTCACCTTGATCGTGCCGAGTGTGCGCCGCGACAATCGGATCGCGTCGGCGGCGCTACGGAGATCACCGCTGACGAGGGTGATGTCGGCGGCCTCGATGGCGACATCGGTGCCGGTGCCCATCGCGAGGCCGAGGTCGGCGCGGGCGAGCGCGGGCGCGTCGTTGACGCCGTCACCGACCATCGCGACGACCGCCCCTTCGTCCTGCAGTCGGGCGATCACGTCGACCTTGTCCGAGGGCAGTACCTCGGCGTGCACCCGTTCGATGCCGACCTCGCGGGCGATCTCCTCCGCCACCGCACGGTTGTCGCCGGTGAGCAGCACCGGTGTCAGACCCAGTTCGCGGAACTGCGCGACGGCGTCGGTGCTGGTCGGTTTCACGGTGTCGGCGACGACGAGCACACCGCGGGCCGCGCCGTCCCAGCCCACCGCGACCGCCGTCTTGCCTTCGCGTTCGGCGCGGGCCTTGGCATCGGCGACGTCCGCGGGCAGGGTCAGCGACCAGTCGGCGAGCAGCGAATCGCGGCCCACGACGACGGCGTGCCCGTCGACGACTCCCTGTACGCCCTTGCCCTCGACGTTGGTGAACTCCTCGGGTGCGGGCAGGGTGCCCACCTCGTCGGCGGCGGATTGTGCGATGGCCTGGGCGATCGGATGTTCGGAGGCGTGTTCGAGTGCACCGGCGATGCGCAGCAACTCGGCACGTTCGGTGTCGTCGGCGACGACGACGTCGACGAGCGTCATCTTCCCGGTGGTGACGGTGCCCGTCTTGTCGAGCACGATCGTGTCGACCTTGCGGGTCGATTCGAGGACCTCGGGGCCCTTGATGAGCACGCCCATCTGCGCGCCGCGGCCGGTCCCGACGAGCAGCGCGGTGGGGGTGGCGAGGCCCAGCGCACACGGGCAGGCGATGATCAGCACTGCGACGGCCGCGGTGAACGCCGCGGCGACGGGGAAGCCCGCGCCCAGCCACGCGCCGAGCGTGACGACGGCGATCGCGATGACGACGGGTACGAACACCCCGGCGACACGGTCGGCGAGGCGCTGTACGTCGGCCTTGCCGGACTGGGCATCCTCGACGAGCTGCGCCATGCGCGCCAGCTGGGTGTCGCTGCCGACGCGGGTGGCACGCACGACGAGTCGACCGCCGGCGTTGACGGTCGCGCCGGTCACGGTGTCGCCTTCGCCGACCTCCACGGGAACGGACTCGCCGGTGAGCATCGACGCATCGACCGCCGACGATCCGGATGTCACGGTTCCGTCGGTGGCGATCTTCTCTCCGGGGCGCACGACGAACTCGTCGCCGACGGTGAGTTCCCCGATGGGAATGCGGGTTTCGGCACCGTCGCGCAGCACGGCAACGTCCTTGGCGCCGAGTTCGAGCAAGGCGCGCAGTGCGGCTCCGGCGCGGCGCTTGGACCGTTTCTCGAAGTAGCGGCCGAGCAGGACGAACGTGGTGACGCCCGCGGCGACCTCGAGATAGATGTTGGCGGCGCCGTCCGACGGTGCGACGGTCAGTTCGAAGGCGTGTTTCATGCCGGGTTCGCCGGCGGTGCCGAGGAACAGGGCGTACAGCGACCAGAGGAACGCCGACAGGGTGCCGATGGAGATCAGCGTGTCCATCGTCGCGGCGCCGTGCCGCAGGTTGGTCCACGCCGCCTTGTGGAAAGGCCATGCGGCCCAGACGATCACCGGAGAAGACAGTGCCAGGGCCGCCCACTGCCAGTAGTCGAACTGCAGGATCGGGAACATCGAGACGGCGATCACCGGAACCGACAGCACCGCCGCGCCGATCAGGCGGGTGCGGAGGGCATCGAGTTCCCGATCGGCGGGTTCCTCGTCGGCCGACGTGTCGTCGGCAGGGGGTGACGGGAGGGTCGCGGTGTAGCCGGTGTTCTCGACGACCTCGACGAGTCGTTGCGGGTCGTATCCGGCGGGGACCGTGACCTTCGCCTTCTCGGTGGCGTAGTTGACGCTCGCGTCGACGCCGTCGAGTCGGTTGAGCTTCTTCTCGATTCGCGCCGCGCACGAGGCGCACGTCATCCCACCGATCTCGAGTTCGATTCCGGTGGTGCGGGTGTCGGGCCCGGCGGGGGTGACTGACATCGGAAGGTCCTTTGCGGAGGGTTCGGAGGTGGTGTCGGTCTAGGGGTGGGGGTGCTCGTCGGCGCCGTCGGTCGCGTCCACCGCGAACGCGGCGGTGTGCACCTGCCCGTCGACCTGGAAGTCCAGGTACAGCAGGTAGCGGCCGGGGGTGGGTGCCTGCACCGCGAACGAGACCGTGGGCCCGGAGGTCCCGCCGACCGCGACGTCTCCGCCGTGCGGGTGGGAGTGCAGGTAGGCGAGGTCGCCTTCGCGGAGTGCGACGAGATGACCGAATGCACCCAGGTACGGTTCGAGGGTGGTCACCGGTTCGCCGTCGTGGGTGACGGTGAAGTCGAGTGTGCCGGTGGTGTCGGTGCGGAGGTGGCCGCCGAGGGTGACGGTGAATCCGTCTACGGTCGAGACGCTCGTCGGCGCGGGAGCCTCCGGGGTGACGGGGCCGGCGACCTCGACCGTGCGGCTGAGCGTCGTCCGTGTTGCGCCGGCGGGGGTGAAGTCGGTGTAGACGCGGTAGGTGCCGGCAGCGGCCCATTCGACGGGGACGGTCCAGGTGCCGGTGTCGTCCCGGGCGGGGTGCAGGTGGCGGAAGTGCGTGCCGTCGGAGCGGACGACGATCAGGTGGAGTTCCTTCTCGTGTTCCACGTCGTAGTCGGTGACGGGGCTGCCGTGGACGTCGAGGATCCGGAATGTCAGGTCGCCGGGGGCGTCGGGTTCCCGCGGCGCGGTGACGGTGTCGAGCAGGTAGCCGCCGTCGGCGAGCGCGAGTCCGGTGACGTCGCTGTCGGGTCCGTACCCGTCCGCGTGGCCGGATGCGGTGGATTCGGCCCACCGCGTCGCGACGTCGTCGGGCGCGACGGCGCTCGCGATGCCGAAGGCCGCGGCGAACAGGGCCACGAGCCCCGCCCCGTACAGGCCGAGTCGAACGGGGGTGTTCATCGGTCTCCCTTCGTCTCATACCCCTGGAGGGTATCCGTGTCCACGGTATACCCCTAGGGGGTATGAACGTCAAGGGTGTCGGCATGTGCGAACGGAAACACCGCCACCCCGTGGAGCACGGGGCGGCGGTGCGGTGGAGCAGGCGACGCGGTCAGGCGTCCACGTACAGTTTCGCGATCTCCTCCGTGTACTTGGCGTCGATCGGCTTGCGCTTCAGCTTCATGGTCGGGGTCAACTCGTCGCCGGACGGCTCCCACACCGTGGTCAGCACCGTGAACTTCTTGACCTGCTCCACTCGGGACAGTTTCGTGTTCGCGGTCTCCACCGCCCTACCGACGAATTCGAGGACGACGGGGTGCTGCGCGAGTTCGGCGTGGCTACCGGCGAGCCCGCGTTCCTGCGCGAACACCGCGAGCCCGTCGGCATCCAGCGCCAGCAACGCCACCACGAAGGGGCGGTCGTTGCCGATCGCGACGGCGCCCCCGAGCATCGGGCACGCCGCCCGCAGGACACCCTCGATGTTCGCGGGCGACATGTTCTTACCGGCCGCGTTGACGATGATCTCCTTCTTGCGGTCGACGAGGCGCACGTAACCGTCGGCGTCGATCTCGGCGATGTCGCCGGTGTGCAGCCAACCGTCGGCGTCGATCGCCTCCGCGGTCTTCGCCGGGTCGTTGCGATAGCCGTGCATGACCAGCGGCCCCCTGACCAGCAGCTCGCCGTCGTCGGCCGTCGTGATCTCCACACCGGGCACCGCCTGCCCGACCGTGCCGATGCGGATGGCGTCGGGTCGGTTCATCGTGACCACACACGACGTCTCCGACATGCCCCACACCTCGGAACACGGGATGCCCAGGCCGAGCACGAACTCGAGCACCTCGGGGGAGATGGCGGCGGCCCCGGTGACGGCGGCACGCACCTCGTCGAGACCGAGCTTCTTCCGGATGGCGGACAGCACGAGCCGGTCGGCGAGGCCGTGCTGCAACTCCAGCAGCTTGGGGACGGGCCTGCCGTCGGACTGCAGTCGCGCCCGTGTCCGCCCGACATCGATCGCCCACAACGCGAGCTTCTTCTTCACCGGGCTCGGCTCGTCGGCGAGCGTCTTGTCGATCGCGGCCTTGAGCTTGTACCAGACCTGCGGGACCGCGCCGAACAGCGTGGGACGCACGGTCGGAAGCACCGCGATCGCCTGCTTGAGATCGTCGAGGGTGGTGATCTGCATGCCGGTGTAGATGCTCGAATAGTGCGATCCCCAGCGGTTCGCGATGTGCGCGTCGGGCAGGTACGACACGATCCGGTCGTCCGGCCCGGTCGGCAGGAACACGGTGGTGGAGGCGAGCTCGGCGAGCAGGTTCGCGTGGGTCAGCTCGACCCCCTTGGGCGGACCGGTGGTCCCGGACGTGTAGATCAAGGTCAGCAGGTCCTCCGGCTGCACCGCCGTCCATGCCGCGGCGAAATCGAAGTCCGGGTCGGCCGCAGCCTCGAGATCGTCGAGGGACAGCGTGCCCTCCGGTCGGGCATCGATGCACACCAGGTGTTCGACACCGGTGTCGCCGAGCGCGTCACGCAGTACCGGCACGAACTGCTCCTCGCAGATCATCACCTTGTTTCCGGCATTGCCGAGAACGTACGAGATCTGCTCCGAGGTGAGCGAATTGTAGATCGAGAACGGAGTGGCACCGAGGTGGAACGCGGCGGTGTCGAGCAGATGGAACTCGGGGCGATTCGTGAGCATGAGCCCCACGGTGTCGCCGCGCCGGACCCCGAGTCCGGCGAGTCCGGCGGCGAGCTTCTCGACGCGCTCGGCGTACCGGCGCCACGTGTAGCGGACGGAATCGTCCGGTGTGCGCAGGGCGACGCGGTCGGGGTGGGCCGCGGCGGTGGTCTGGAACGCTTCGCAGAGGGTGGACGGCGGTGTGTCGCGAGGTGTCATCGCTGGCTCCCGGTCGTGGATGGTGCCGAAAAGTGTAAATCGGACTGTCCACGACGGTGACCGGATTGACCGGACCCGCCGCGCCCGGAACACGAGGAGGCCCGGAACACCAGGAGTCTGTGCGGGGGAGCGCTCAGGGGCGCTCGAATCTCTCCTCACGTCCCAGCCGTCGCAGGCGCACCCACTCGCGCAGCGCGGCCGGATCGCGCCGCGTGACCAGGAAATACCAGCCGAACCGGAGCCATTCCTGCGGCAGCAACCTGCGCATCCCCGGCTGCGACAGCAGATACCCGCGATTGCGGTACGTGAAGAACCGCTTCGTCTCGTTGTCCGGGTACTGCGTGTGCATCCGCCCACCGAGGATCGGCTTGAACTCGTCGGCGCCGTCCGGATGCAGATACGCCGCCTGCAGGCACGTGCCGAACGGCAACCCCGACCGCACCAGACGACGATGGATCTCCACCTCGTCACCTCGCACGAACAGGCGCAGATCGGGGACCCCCACGGCGTCGATCGCCTCCGCCGTGAACAGGGCACCGTTGAACAGGGATGCGATGCCGGGCAGCAGATCGTCGTCGCCGAGTTCGTGCCGCCACCGGCGCCACACCACGCCGCGGCGCAGCGGGAAGGCCAACCGGTCGGGTTGCGCGATGTCGCACACCACCGGCGACACCTCCGCCAGACCGTTCCGGCGTGCACAGTCGAGCAGCGTCGCGAGAACCTCGGGGCCCTCGGGACGACCGTCGTCGTCGGCCAGCCACACCCGGTCCGCTCCCAGCGACAGCGCGTACAGCATGCCGAGCGCGAAGCCTCCCGCACCACCGAGATTGTGCTCCGACCCCAGGTAGGTGGTGGGCACGTCCGCGCCGTCCACCAGCGCCCGGACCTCGACCTCGTTCGCGTTGTCGACGACCACCAGGTGATCGAGCGGCCGCGTCTGCGTCGCCAGGACCTTCAGGGATTCGGCCAGCAGGTCGCGGCGGCGGTGCGTGACGACGACGCCGACGATGCGTTCGTCAGGCACTCTTCTTACCGCCCGCCGTCGCGTCACCCCGCGCGGTCGTGCGCTCACGGGCGAGTTCGTTCAACACGGTCCGCACGTGGTCGCCGGCCTCGTCGCCCTCGTAGGCCCGCACCACGTCCTCGATTCCCCCCTGCTCACGGATCTGCCCGTGGTCGATCCACATGGCCTGATCGCACAGCTGCGCGAGGAACTCGTTGGAATGACTCGCGAACACGAGGATGCCGGAGCGCGTCACGAGATCCTGCAGACGCGTCCGGGCCTTCTTCATGAACTCGGCGTCGACCGCCCCGATGCCCTCGTCGAGCAGCAGGATCTCCGGGTCGATGCTCGTGACCACACCCAGCGCCACCCGTACCCGCATGCCCGTCGAATACGTGCGCAGCGGCATCGACAGATAGTCGCCGAGCTCGGTGAACTCGGCGATCTCGTCGACCTTCTTCAGCATCTGCTTGCGGGACATGCCGAGGAACATGCCGCGGATGAGGATGTTCTCGTATCCGGAGATCTCCGGATCCATGCCCACACCCAGATCGAAGACCGGTGCGACCCGACCCCGCACCCGCGCGGCGCCGCGTGTCGGTTCGTAGATGCCCGACAGCAGACGCAGCAGCGTCGACTTGCCTGCACCGTTGTGCCCGACCAGGCCGACGCGGTCGCCTTCCTTCAACGACATGGTGATGTCGCGCAGGGCTTCGACGACGACCACGTCGGATCCGTTCCGCCCGATCGCACCGCCGGCCTTGCCCAGGAACGCCTTCTTCAACGAACGGGTCTTGGCGTCGAAGATCGGGAAGTCGACGCACGCGTCGCGGGTTTCGATGCTGACACGGCTCACGATGCTGCTCCAGACGCTGACACGGGTTCCGAGCCTACCGGTCGGGCGATACCACGCGTCGAGGCGGCGACCGCTAGAGGTACTGGCCGGTGCCCGGGTTGCCGTGGCCGTGCTGGTCGCCAGGCTGCTGCATCTGCACGGCCAGACCGGGGGGAAGGGCCCCCTGACGCATCTGCTCGAGTTGTGCCCGGGCCGCCATCTGCTGGGCGAACAGCGCCGTCTGGATGCCGTGGAACAGACCTTCGAGCCAGCCCACGAGCTGCGCCTGGGCGATGCGCAGTTCGGCGTCGGACGGCACGGCGTCCTCACTGAACGGCAACGCCAGGCGTTCGAGTTCCTCGCGCAGCTCGGGGGCGAGCCCCTGCTCGAGTTCGACGACGGAGGAGCGATGGATCTCCTTGAGCCGGGTGCGGCTCGCATCGTCGAGGGGAGCGGCCTTCACCTCCTCGAGGAGCTGCTTGATCATCGTGCCGATCCGCATGACCTTCGCGGGCTGCTCGACCATGTCGGCCAGGGTCTCGCCGGGCGTCGAATCGTCGGCGTTCGCGGTGTTCTCCTCGTTCGTGTCCGGGGTGGCCTCGTCGGAAGTGCCGGGAACGTCGGAGGTACGGGGAACACGGATGGGTCGACCGTCGGGTCCGATGACGAGAACGGCGTCGTTGTCGGGATGTGTCATGCCCCCATACTCACCTTTCCCGGCGCTACGCGCTGCCGGCGGCACGTTCGGCGTGTGGATTCGTCCGGAGCGCCGGACCTGCGTACGAGGGTACTCACGCGGGCCGTCGTGCCTCGGGGGAGCGGCCGACCGCCGGTTGACAGAAAGTCCTAGAGTGTCTGCCATGGCCTACGACGTTGCCCGGATCAGGGGGTTGATCCCCTCCCTCGGCGACGGTTGGATCCACCTCGATCCCCAGGCCGGGATGCAGACGGCCGACGCGGTGTCCCGATCCGTGTCGACAGCGTTCCGCAACGCCGGTGCCTCGGCGGTGGGCAGACACGCATCGAACCGTCGGAGCGCGCTGATCCTCGACGAGGCCCGCGCCGCCGTGGGGGACCTGGTCGGTGCCGACCCGGCCGGTGTGGTTCTCGGATCCAGCCGAGCCGTGTTGTTGTCGTGGCTGGCCGAAGCGCTCAGCCCCCGGCTCGGCCTCGGCACCGGGATGGTGCTGTCGCGCCTCGACGACGAAGCGAACATCGCTCCGTGGCTGCGTGTCGCGAGCCGGTACGGCGCGCAGGTGCGGTGGGCCGAGGTCGACATCGAGACGTGTGACCTCCCCACCTGGCAGTACGAAGAACTGATCACCCCGACGACACGTCTGGTCGCGTTGTCGGCGGCGTCGTCGATCGTGGGATCCGCACCCGATGTGCGGATCGTGGCCGACCTCATCCACGACGTCGGCGGTCTCATGGTGGTCGACGCGACCGGCGCCGCACCGTACGCGCACATCGACATCGACGATCTCGGCGCCGACGTCCTCACCGTCGAAGCCGCCGCGTGGGGTGGCCCGCGGATCGGTGCACTGGTGTTCGCCGACCCGTCGCACCTCGACCGGGTGCCGTCGATGTCGTTGGATCCGGGCGCGCGCGGACCGGAGCGGCTCGAGGTGGGGGGCCACCAGTACGCGCTGCTGGCCGGAGTCACCACGTCCATCGACTTCCTGGCCTCCCTCGACGACGCCTCCACCGGGACGCGTCGGGAACGGCTGGAGGCGTCGATCAGCTCGATGCAGGACTACCAGGATCGATTGTTCGATCGGCTCGTTCGTCAGCTCGACAGCCTGTCCGGCGTGATCGTGCTCGGTCGCGCATCGAGCCGGGTCCCGGCGCTCAGCTTCACGATCGACGGGGTGCCCGCGGACAAGGTCGCCGGTCATCTCGCCGATCGTCGTGTCGCGACGGTCGCGAGCATGCGCGGAGCCAGTCGGCTGCTCGATTCGCTCGGCGTCGGCGACGAGGGCGGTGCCGTCACCGTCGGTCTCGCCCCCTACACCACCGCGTTCGAGATCGACCAGCTGGCGCGCGAACTCCGCAATCTGTGAGAGATCGGATCGGCTCGCCCCACCCCTGAGCGAATGTATCGCTCGCTCTACTCGTTCGAGCGAGCGATACATTCGCTCGACGCGACTTCAGACGCGGTCGATCCGCAACACGACCTTCCCGACGGTGTCGGGGGAATCGAGCATCTCGTGGGCCTTCGCGGCCTCGGTGATGGGCAGTTCGGCGTGCACGATCGGCTGCACCTTCGCCTCCTCGATCAGCGGCCACAGGTGCTCGCGGACCGCCGTGACGATCGCGGCCTTGCCCGACTTTCCGGTGTCCGGGCGTCCACGCAACCCGGTCGCGGTGACCTTGCCGCGTTTGGCCAGCAGCTTGCCGATGTTCAGTTCGCCCTTCGTGCCGCCCTGCATCCCGATCACCACGAGCGTTCCGTCGGGGGCGAGCACGTCGATGTTCCGGGACAGGTACGCGGCGCCCATGTTGTCGAGAACGACGTTCGCGCCGCCGTACGCCTTCTTCACCTCCGTGACGAAGTCCTGGCTTCGGTAGTCGACGGTGAGGTCGGCGCCGAGCTCGCGACACCGGTCGAGTTTGCCCGCGGACGCGGTGACCGCGACGGTCGCGCCGAGCGCCTTGCCGACCTGGATCGCGTGGGTTCCGATCCCGCCGCCGCCGCCGTGCACGAGAAGCACGTCGCCGCGCGACAGTCCGGCGACCATCACCACGTTCGACCACACGGTGCAGGCGATCTCCGGTAGCGATGCTGCGACGGCGATGTCCATGCCGTCGGGAACGGGCAGCAACTGGGTGGCCGCGACGACGACCTGTTCGGCGTATCCGCCGCCGACGAGCAGCGCGCACACCCGGTCGCCGACGTTCCAGCCGGAGACACCTTCGCCGAGTTCGGCGATGACACCCGAACATTCCAGGCCGAGGATCTCGCTGGCACCGGGAGGTGGTGGGTACAGGCCGCGTCGCTGCAGCAGATCGGCGCGGTTGACGGCGGTCGCGGCGACGTCGAGCAGAACCTGTCCGGGTCCGGGGGCAGGGTCGGGTTGTTCGATCCACTGGAGAACTTCCGGTCCGCCCGGTTCGGAGACGACGATTGCGTGCATGTGTTCGACGCTATCGCGCCGGAGCGGCGCCGTGGCGGGGTGACCGATAGGTAACATTTCGGTGTCGCACGCGACTAGACTTCCTCCGTGACCAGCGAACGTGAGGAACCGATCTGGCTGACCGCGACCGAGCAGTACGCGTGGCGTCAGTACATGGACGGCAACGGTCGGCTGATGAGCATCCTCAACCGCAGTCTGCAGGACAAGCACGGGCTGTCGCTCGCCGAATACCGGATCCTCGTCATGCTGAACGAGGCGCAGGACGGTTCGCTGCGTATGAGCGATCTCGCCGACGGCGTGCTGTCCTCCCGCAGCCGACTGACGCATCAGATCAGGCGGATGGAGGACGACGGTCTGGTGGTGCGCAGTTCGTGTCCCGTCGACGGTCGCGGTGTGCTCGCGACGATCACGGAGAAGGGGCGCGGTCGCCTGGCGGAGGCCGCTCCCACCCATGTCGACGACGTGCGACGCAACCTGATCGATCTGCTCGACGCCGACGAACTCGACGTGCTCGGCAAGGTCTTCGCGCGTGTCGGGGCGGCCCTCGCCGACCGTTGACCGTCCGCTACCGCTAGGATTTGCGGCGGAAGTGTGGCAGAGCGGCCGAATGCACTCGCCTTGAAAGCGAGCTTGGGTAACACCAACGGGGGTTCAAATCCCTCCACTTCCGCCGCGGCCCCTCACCTGTTCACGCAGGTGAGGGGTTCTTCGTGCTCAGTCCTCGTCGTACTTCTCCCAGAAGCGCGCCCGCAACCGGTACCGACTGTTCTCGTCCAGGTCGTACTTCTGCATCGCGACCGAGGCGTCGAGCAGCAGGGCACGGTCGATCTCCCGGGGGATCGAGGGTCGGGCCCGGGTGAGTTCGAGTTTCTCGTCGGGGCCGGCGCTCTCGCGGAACGAGGTCAGTACCCGCAGGACCACCTCGTCGATCAGGCGTTCGTCCGGGTCCTCCTCGGTGTGGTCGTATCCCGGAAGAACCTGGGCCGGAGAACCGGTGGTGCTGCTGTAGGCGAGCACGCTGGTCCGGCGCGGGGCCGCCGGCGTGTGTGTCCGTGCCGCGACATCCAGTGGGGTGCGGCCGGTCGACCGCGTCGCCGGGACGGCGGCAGGTGTCGGCGCCGGTGCAGGCCGTTCGACGATCGGTGTGGTCGCCGGTTTCCGGTCCACCTTCAGCACCGCGGTATCGACGACTGCGCCGTCGATGGTGTCGAGCTCGTCGGCGGCGCGGATCAGGTGTCGGCTCACTCCGTGCGACGTGCCGGCGGCGGTGGGGACGGCGAGCAGGACGACTTGCACCCCGTGGACCTGGGCCTCTTCCACGGCTTCGGTCAGGTCGTCGTCGCCGGAGACGAGGAAGAACACGTCGGAGGCGCCGTTGCGGGCGTGCGCGACCAGGTCCAGGCCGATGCGCAGGTCCACGCCCTTCTGCTCGCCGTTGACGCCGAATCGGCCGAGGCGGAGCTTGACCTTGGACAGCTCACCGATGCGTTCCTGCTGCGCGTCGGGGATGCCGTGGCGGGCCGAGTCGTACCAGTACACGCGGAGTACCGGCAGTTCCGATCGGGTCTCGGCGGTGTCCACCAACGAGTTGACCAGTGCGGCGTAGTCGACGTGGATGCCGCTGCGCAGCGAGGTGCCGGTCACGCGGGTAGCTGCGGACGCCAGCAGGTATCCGGCGTCGATGTAGAGCGAGCAGGTCGAGCGCATGCGCACACTATGACATGCGCGAACGACAGGTGCGGCGGACGCTGTATCCGTCACGAGTACGTGCCTCGCAGGTGTTCGCCGAGAGGTATTCATCCAGGACGCGGGCTTCGTCTGCCGGGTCGGAGCGCTGCCGGCCGAGTGCCCCGCGTGCCCGACATGTCCGGAGTGTGCCGTCCGTCCACGGGATTTGCGGTCGATGGTTAGGGTCGTTCCCAGACGGCTTGACCGTCGCGGGGCCCGGTAGTGGTATCGAGGCTCCATGGAGTCGGGGACGGAGAGCCGCACGATGCTCGGGAAGACAATCAGGATCTGCGCTGCCGCGTTGCTGGTCACGGCGGGCGGCACCGCGGTCGCGTACGCCGATCCGGTTGTGACGGATCCGTTGGTGAACATCGCGCCGGCGCCGGCCTCCGCAGTCGTCGAACGGGTCGAGCACCTCACCGACACGCGCACCGCACTGTTCGTGCATTCCCCGGCGATGCGCCGGGTCGTGCAGGTGCAGGTCCTGCATCCGGCGTCCGAGGGGCCGAGGCCGACGCTGTATCTGCTCGACGGTGTCGAGGCCGGGTCGGAATCCGAGTACCGCGAGAGCGCGTGGACCGCAGAAACCGACATCGTCGACTTCGTTTCCGACAAGAACGTCAACGTCGTGTTGCCCGTCGGTGGTACCGGCAGCTACTACACGGATTGGCAACGACCCGACCCCGTGCTGGGTGTCAACCGGTGGGAGACCTTCCTGACCGAGGAGTTGCCGCCGATCATCGACGGCCGGTTCCACGGGAACGGAACCAACGCGGTCGCGGGCCTGTCGATGGGGGCGACCGGTGCAATGCTGCTCATCACCCGGAATCCCGAACTCTACGAGGGCGTCGCGGCGTTGAGCGGCTGCCTCGACACCTCGCAGGCCTCCACCCGCAACTCGGTCCGCGGGACGGTGGTCTACAAGGGTGGCAACCCCGACAACATGTGGGGTCCGCCGGAGGACCCCGATTGGGCCGCGCATGATCCGTTGCGGCTCGCCGAGCGCCTGCGCGGCAAGGACGTGTTCGTCAGCACCGGAAACGGGCTGCTCGGTCCGCACGATTTCGCTTCCGGGCAGGATCAGTTGTCCGCGGGTATGGCACTGGAGATGGGCGCGTTCACGTGCACGCTCACCTTCGACCGCAGGCTGCGGGAGTTGAACATCCCCGCGACCGTCGTGTACCGGCCGTGGGGAACCCACACGTGGCCGTACTGGCAGGACGACATCAAGACCGCATGGCCCACTCTGGCGAGGTCGCTCGGGCTCTGATCGTGTCGCCGGCGGTCGCCGGTGGGAACGACGTCGGTGGAGTCGAGGTCAGTGGACGCGGATGCGGTCGGTCGCCGGAACGGACACAGGCCGTTCCGATGTTCCTCGCCCGAGGTAGGTGGTGAGGGCGTCGAGGTCGTAGCCGAGCCCCGCCCGACTCCGCGTCTCGGCGAACACCGTGAATCCGTCGCCGCCGCCGCTCAGGAACGAATTGACGACGACGGAGTACACCGCGTCGGGGTCGAGCGGTTCGCCCGCGACCGTGATGTCGCGGATTCGTTCTCCGCGGGGTGCCAGTCGGTCGAGGGTGTAGTGCAGGGTGTGCGACGGCGCGAGGATCCGTTCGACGCTGCTGCCCACCGAATCGCTCCGGAACTGTTGTTCGAGGACGGCGTGGATCTGTGCGCCCGTCATGTCGACGATCTCGAGGCGGTTTCCGAACGGGTGGACGGCGAACGCCTCACCGAAGCTGACGGCGTCGCCGTCGGCCGTCAGGTCGGCCCGCACCCCGTCGATGTTCATCAATGCCAGCTGGGCGCCGTGGGGTTCACCGGCGGCGAGTTGTGCATCGGCGACGAGGTTGCCGAGTGTCGACTCGCCGCTGGACGTGGTGTCCCGGGTGAGTGGGGCCGCGACGTGCCCCACTTCGCGTCGCGCGGTCTCGGCGGAGCGGTCCACAGCACGTTCGACGAACGCGGAGACGCCGGGGTCGGGTGTGATGTCGTGGGTGACCACCTGGTTGAACGCGACGGTGCGGTCGCGCAGCACATCGCGATCCGCGCGGTCGATGACGAGATCGGCGACCGACAGGATCCGCCCGTGCGAGGCGCCCTGCACCACGGTGCGCTGGGTGCCGAGCGGGTCCGGGAAACTGCAGTTGAAGTGGCCTTCGCCGTCGGCGGTGACGATCAGGTCGACGAGCGGGGACACCGAGGTGGCGACGGCCCTGGCGCGTCCGTCGACGGGATCGCAGGGATCGGTGGTGGTCTCGGCGAGGTCACCCTTGTACAGCACGATCATCGCCCGCACCCCGAGTGCGTCGAGTGCGTCGGCAGTGCGGTTCACGGCGTCCACCTCGTCGCCGAAATGCAGACCCTCGATGGAGTCGGCGCGCACGTAGTCGGGGGTGTTGCTCGGCATGACTCCGATCGCGGCGACGGGGATGCCGTCGATGTAGGTGACCGAGTACGGCAGCGCGGCGGGCTCGCCCGTGTCCGTGGTGATGTTCGACGCGAGCAGCGGGAAGTCGGCGCCGTCGAACGCCTCCCCGTACCGGCAGCCTTCCTCCGGGTGGCAGCCACCGTCGCGCAGCCGCCGCAGTTCGGCGGCACCGTTGTCGAATTCGTGGTTGCCGAGGCCCGCGGCGGTGAGGTCGAGATCGTTGAGCAGTTCGACGGTCGGTTCGTCGTGGAACATCGCGGACTCGAGCGGGGACGACCCCCACGTGTCGCCGGTCGAGTACAGCACCGAGTGGTCGGCCTGGCCGCGCAGCTGCCGGATGTACGCGGCGAGGTAGGCGGCGCCGCCGGCGGGTACGGAGGCTCCGTCCGACCGGACGACCTCGCTGCGCGGGCCCTCCGGCGGTAGCAGACTGCCGTGCAGGTCACCGAACGCGATCATCCGCAACGGAACGGTGTTCTCGGGCGCTGCCCCCGCCGGATGCACAGCGGTGGTCGCGGACAGCCCCGCGACGACGAGTGCCGTGGTCAGGACACGTCGGAGTGCCCTGCCTGGCAGCATCGTGTTTCCTTCTCCCTCGTCGCTCGCGGAGTTCGACGATCCGGCGCGCTCGACGGCCGACTCGACCGGTCGAGTCTGCCAGCGGCCGGTCACGCTATCGATACCCACGGGTCACGGTTGGGTCTCGCCGGTCAGTCGAGTCCCGCGCAGGCGCGTCCGGCTCCCGTGGCGAACGACAGGAACAGGTCGTTCTCGTGGACGTCACCGATACTGACCCGGACTCCGTCCCCGGCGAAACCCCGCAGCACGACACCGGCCTCGGCGGCAGCATCCGTGTACGCCGCAGCCGCAGCACCGAGGGGGAGCCACACGAAGTTCGCGTAGCTGGCGGGAACGTCGTAGCCGGCGGCGACGAGGGCCGCGCGCACACGTTCGCGTTCGGCGACGACCCCGTCGGTGCGGTCGAGTAGTTCCGCGGCAGCCTCGAGGGACGCGATCGCGGCCCGCTGCGCAGGAGCGCTCACAGAGAACGGAGTGTGGACCTTACCCAGTGCGATCACGATCGCCGGATCGGCGACGGCGTACCCGACCCGGATCCCGGCGAGCCCGTACGCCTTGGAGAAGGTGCGCAACACCACCACGTTGCGGCGCCCCGCGGCGAGTTCGAGTCCGTCGGGCAGGTCTTCGCCGGGGGCCGGGCGCACGTACTCGAAGTACGCCTCGTCCAGGGCGACGACGACGTCGTCGGGCACCGCGTCGAGGAATTTCTCCAGGTCGGGCTTCCCGATCAGCGTGCCGGTGGGGTTGTTCGGATTGCATACGAAGATCAGCCGGGTGCGGTCGGTGATCGCCGCGAGCATCGCGTCGAGGTCGTGACCGTGGTCGGGCCCGTTCGGCACGGCGACGGCTTTCGCCCCGGCCACCGCCGAGATCACCGGGTATGCCTCGAACGATCGCCACGAGAACACCACCTCGTCGCCGTCGTCGCAGGTGATCTGCACCAGTTCTTGGCAGAGGTTCACCGAGCCGCAGCCCACGGCGATGCGGTCCGCCGGCACCGACAGTCGCTTCGACAGTGCAGCGATCAGATCGGCGGCACTGTTGTCGGGATACCGGTTCGCGTTGTCCACCGCATCGAGGATCGCCGCGCGCACGCTCGGCAGGGGTCCGGCGGTCGTCTCGTTGCTCGCGAGCTTGACCGCACCCGGAAAACTGCGTCCGGGGACGTAGGCGGGAATCGTGTCGAGGCCGGGACGGATGCGTGGGGTCACCAGGCGATTATGCCCCCGCGGTTCACCTGCGGGACCACGACGGTCGTGTCATCGTGGACAACATGCCCGATATCAGCAAGGACTCCGCGCGCCTGGAGGATGCTTCCGGAGAACTGCCGTTGACGGTGGTCAGGCCCGAATCGGCGCCGCGCGGGTGCATCGTGCTGCTGCATCGTGCCCACGCGTTCTCACCCACGCTGCTCGAGTTCATGCGGGCGCTGGCGGAGGAGCGGTGGCTGGTGGTGGCGCCGGATCTGCATCATCGCGGCCCGGACGGCGACGAGTCGGCGCTGTTCGGCGACGCGGCGCTCGTCAACGCCGACGCGACGTTCACGTGGATCGCCCGTGCCGGTATCCGTGCCGACACCATCGGAATCATCGGTTTCGACGAGGCGGGGGTCGCGGCGATGGCGGTGGCCGCCGAACGCCCACTCGGCGCCGTGGTGAGTGTCGCGGCGTCGGGCATCACCGAGCGGCTACGCCCGAATGTTCTGCCGCTCGTCGAACTGGTGCAGGCGCTGCGCGCGCCGTGGCTCGGTTTGTACGGTGTCGACGATCCGCACACGCCGGGCAGTGACGTCGAGCGACTGCGTGAGGCGGCGGGACGGGCGGACGCCCCGACTCTGGTGGTGACCTACGAGGGGTTGGAGCATCGACCCGACGAGCCGCCCGTCGAACACGCCACCGCCGACCCCGACACCGATCCGCGGGAGGCCGCGATCGTCGACGCGCGGCGCCGGATCTTCGACTGGTTCGACAGTCACATGCGTTGACCAGCTGTTTTGCGTTTTCGAGGGGGGCTTGTGTAATGTTTCGATCCGGCGGTTCGAGAGAATCGAATCCCCGCAAGGAGGCGTGCCAGAGCGGCCGAATGGGACTCACTGCTAATGAGTTGTCCCCCTTACCGGGGACCGGAGGTTCAAATCCTCTCGCCTCCGCCACGTTGGTGTAGCGTCACCGACGACAACTGAATAACATGCGCCCGTAGCTCAACGGATAGAGCATCTGACTACGGATCAGAAGGTTAGGGGTTCGAATCCCTTCGGGCGCACAAGAAACCCCAGGAGAGAGGCCGTTTTGACGGAGGAATCGCCTGGGGTTTTTCTTATGCTCACCCCGAAACCACCCCTATTCGTCGAGCGCAGGGAGCACGCTTACAGACATGGGCGCCCCTGCTCCCTGCTTCACGCCCTCCTCGTCGTCGGTGGTGCCAGCTTCCCGAGCACGTCCGCAACCTCCGGGCCGACGTCCGGCCTGTCGACGTAATGACGCTCCGTCACGGCGGTACCCGAGTGCCCGAGCTGCCGAGATGCCGCCTCGACGCCGAGGGCGCGATCGACGGTCGTGGCCGCGAGTCGCCGCAGCGAGCGCAGCGTGACGTGATCGAGGTCGTCGGGCCGCGCTTCCCGTAGCTGCCTGTCGAGATTCGCCCGGCTGCGCACCGTGCCCGACGACGAGGGGAAGATCAGCCCGGTCAGTTCGACGACGGGATCGTCGAGGCGTCGCCGCAGTGCCTCGACGACGAACGCGGGCAGCTGCACTGTCCGGTGCCCCTTCCTCGTCTTCGGGGTGGGCTGGCGGACGCTCCCGACGACGGTGCCGGCCACCGTCAGCGTCGCGGCCTCAACGTCGACGTCCTGCACCCGCAGCGCCAGCACCTCACCCGGACGCAGTCCGGTACCGAGAACGACGTCGACGACCTCGAGGAGCCCCTGCCCCCGTGGCCGGCCCAGCGTGTTACCGCCGCACCATCGAGCGACCGCGGCTCGGTACCGGTGAGCCTCCTCGATGGCCGGCACCTCGATGCCTCCCGACTGCTTTCGCACCGCCGCCGTGTCCCGCACAGGGTTCGACTCGACGAGATCTAGGCGGGCCGCGTAGGCGAACGCGAGCATCAACACCGTCCTGGTGCGCTTCCGGATGCCCTCACCCTTGATTCCGCGTAGGAACCTGTCGATCGTGCCTACCGTGGCCTCCCTGATGCGAACCTGCCCGATGCCAGGCTTGATGTGCCCGTCGATAGCCGAGCGGTAGTCGCCGAGGGTTTGGGGTCGACGGCTGCCGTCGTCTGCGTTCTTCAGCCAGTCGTCGAGGAGGTCGGAAACCTTCGAGTCGGCGGTGAGCGTGTCTCCGCCGGATTGCCGGCGCCGGTCGCGTAGGTACGTCGTCAGTGCCGCCTCCGCTTTCGCTCCGGACGGGCCGAACCGCTCGAATCTCCGCGTTACGCCGTCGAGGTCGCGGTACTTTGCGCGGGCGCGCCATCGGCCGGGTTCGACTTCGGTCCGAGTGATCCGGCCCCACGTGCCGAGGGGGAGCGGCTGCCTAGGCATCGGTTGCGCTGCCCCCATGAAGGATCGGGCCATCGTCTTCGATGACACCGCCAAGGGCTCGGATGCCCTCCTCGAGGTGCCGGCGCTGCTTCTCGATACCCTCGGCCACGCCGGAGAGCTGATCCCAGAGGCCAGGTGCAGAGTCGGCGGGCTGGCCACTCGTCAGCTTTTCGAGGAGTTCTTGCAGCCGCTCGGATGACCGCTGGTAGTTCCCGGCCAACTCCCGCGTCAGCTGCACGAGGCGAAACAGCGCCCCGTCGGACCCTTCCGCCGGCATCGGCTCGGTCTTGTACTCAGCTTTCAGGACGCAGCCGAGATCCTCGAAGTCCTCGGCGTCAACCAGCATGTCCCACCCGTACGGAGGCCGACTCACTTCGCCCGAGAACCAGCGCAGCGCGTCGAGCGCCCGGCCGCTGGAGCGCGGCAGGACGGCAACCTCGCCGTCCGGTAGTCCGGGGAATAGCAGCGCGACAGGCGGCACTTCGAGCGCGGCGGCAATCGCGAGCAGGTCGGCGACGGAGATTGTCTTACGGACCCCTCGGCGAAACTCCGATACGGCCGTCCGTGACATCGGATATCCCAGGCTCGTCACGCGGTCGGCGATCCACTGGTCTGAGCGCTTCCCGCGTGCCCTGTCGATGCCGCGGCCAATCTGGGCGGTAATGGCCTGCTGCCAAGTCTCGGTTGACTCCATGGCAGTCATCGTAGGCCCAATTCCGGTGATTCTTGACGATCACATCGGCGGCTGCTAGACATTGATTGTCACAAAGTCGATTGGAGGCAGAAATGACTGCAACACAGTCAAGTGGGCGCAGGATGACCCGAAATGAACTCGACACACTGGGGGTTGCGACAGACCTTCGGACCGCAGCGCGCGCCCTCGGGCTGGGGGCCTCCACTGCGTATCAGCTCGCAGCCGCCGGCGAGTTTCCGGTCCGAGTGCTGCGGGCGGGGTGCCGCTATGTGGTGCCGACCGCGGGGCTGCGGGAAGTGCTCGGCATTGAGGACGCCGACTGATGGCCGGCTACTTCGGCGATGAGCCGACATGCGCCCGATGCGATTACCCCCGCCGGCTGCACCACATGCTCCGGGTCGAACACGAGTACACCGAGCGCCCCGACAAGAAGAACGCCCCCGGGTCGGCCGCCACCGACTCCGAGGGCACGAACGGCACCGACTACCAGGAAGGGACCAGTTCAATGGTCAATCGTACTGACTTCATCCGCAACGCCGCCACCATCGCCACCATCGTGGCGGTCGGGTTCATCTTCCCGCTGCTCGTCGCAAAGGGCGCGGTCGACGCCGGGTGGTACGTGGCCGCCACAGCTGGATTCGGTGCCGGCGCACTCCGCGGTCGCGAGCGGGGTTTCGACTACTTCGAGGCCATGCGCCGACTGCGTGACCTCGAACCCCTCGAAGTCGAGTTCATCGCGCACTCCGGGTACACCGAGGAACAGCTGCACGACCTCGCTCGCGCCGTCGGCCGCGAACCACAGCAGTGGCGGACTATGCCCCTCTGGGCCGCCGCCGACGTCGACCGCATCCGCGTCAGCATCGAATCCGAACAGTCCGGCGTCACCCCCGACCCCATCGACCTCCTCGAGGATGTCGTCGTCGAACGAGGCCTCGAGCGCGCCGCGGGGCTGACGGTGGTGCCGCTCCGATACGGGGACAAGACGGTCGTCGCGTTCGATCCGCACCCCATGTCTCTCGACGGACCCGAAATCGACCTCGAGGACATCCCGCGGCTGATCGGGATCCTGAGCGACATCCACGCTCGCCTCACGGCATCTCGCACCGGCACCGAAGACACGTCCACCCACTAACGCACGCGGCCCCAGGATCGAATCCTGGGGCCGCCAACCAGCTCTGAGGAGCACCATGCACGATACCTGCAAACCCGACCCGATCGCAGCCCTCGACGCCGAGGCACGCCGCCACGGCGCTCGCATCGCCACCCGCTGCACGCGCTGTGGAGCCTGGTTGGTCGACCCGAAGTCACGTGCTGCCCACCGCGGCCCGAAGTGCCGGAAGGCGGTGAGCGCGTGAGCGACCCGACACCCGAAACGCTGTTCCTCGCGTCCGCCATGCAGGCCACCGCAGCC